>CALVDG010000010.1 GCA_944326255.1 uncultured Bacteroidales bacterium | reverse complement strand
AAAGAACTCGATTATCCTCTTTTTGAAGGACTATTTGATTAAATTTTTAACTCGTCCATTTTTATTGGACACTAATGGACAAAGATAATAATTTTTAAATAGAACTTGCTATATATTCATGATTAAATCATTGTAGATTCTATTTTCTCGTTTGACAATAAGAAGATAAAGTCCTTTAATTATACTTTTGCAATCAGCCGCCCATTCCCTCTGCCGTCCATAGAAGTTAGTACAGACTCTCTTGAAAGTGAAAAGGTCTGGCGGCTATGCCGTTTCGGGCAGAATCTTCCTCTTTCAGAGCGTATTCAGCCCGAAAACCTTTTCCCTTTCACGTCTGTACAATGAATGTCGACGGCAGCGGAAACAAGCGACTGACGGAAAAAGTCAGAAAATAAAAAATCAAACAGCATATGGATGGATTTTAAAATCACGTCCGATTCTATATGCTGTTCTCAGCACCTAAAGAAGGATATTTTTTAGTAATACAATAAAATGGGCAGGCGGTAAACTGCGCTCCCTCCAGAAAAATCAATCCGTTTTTTCTACGACCTGCCAGTGTCCGCCTTTATCCGGTCCGACACGCTTGAGTATTCCTTCTGCCTTCATCTTGGCAATATGCTTTTCCACAGCTTTAGGGGTTATGCCTATCCGCTCGGCAAGGGCAGCTGCACTTAGTGAATTGTCTTGAGATAGCAAAGCAATAATTTTCTCCCTACTTTTCACCTTTTTCTTCCTGCTTTCTGTCAGTTTCTCCCCACTCTCCGGAATATCTTCAATGGATTTACGATAAGTTTCAATGTCATAAGCAAGATTCTTCACCATAGTGGCATTCATAAAATTCCGGAATATACTTAAATCTTCATTTTCCCGGGTTTCCACCAATGCTTTGATATATTCCTCCTTATCATCCTTAAGAATTTTGGTCGGAATCAATCCAAACTCAAATTGAAGCATGTTCATTACAAGACGTGCCATTCTGCCGTTACCATCAGCCCACGGATGTATAGTCACCAAATGATAATGGGTATCAAAACTAAGCTCGTATAATTGTGCAACACTTTTGCTTGCATAATTTTTTCGTTCTTGATTCAGCCAATTGCAAAATTCCGCGAGTTTTACCGGGACTTTACTGTAATTCATATACGATTTGCCACCGACTCCTGCCGTAACATTCAACAGGCGTAAGTCTCCCTGTGCAGATGAGAAATCACCCAATGCAGTCTTATACTCCTGTCCGGTATTTTTCATAACAAGAGCAGAGAGACTTTTCAATAAATCAATAGTGATATCAGTATGTGCATGAGCTAGTTTTATGGCAGCCTCATAAGCGTTTTTAAGATCAAGATTCATGTTCTGCTCCGTGATACTTTTCCCTTTCAGGCTGATTCCCTGGTCGAACATGATTTGATTTTCAAGCTCTGTTATAGTCGATCCCTCGATAGCCGTGGAATGAGTAATGAGTGAATACAAATAGAACTTGTCATAATCTATCTGCTTGTCTATTTCCAATTCCCGATAAAGGGAAATCAATTTTTCAAGTTCGGTTTGCATATTATCTTCTATTTTTCACAAATATATATTTTTCTCCCTACTTCTCATTATTTTCTCCCCACTTTATTTGCTTTTCTTCCTACCTTTTTCAATACAACAAATTGAATCAGTATCACCCACATGTTTGATAAGTGATACAGATTCCAATAGAGTGATACCGATTCTATTCATTAAGTCGGTACGCTTCCTTGTACCCTTTCATCAGTGTCTTTTCTATGTCAGAAGCCCGGTAGAGAATCTTGCCGCCTACTTGTGTGTAAGGCAGAATACCGTTGTTTCGGTAGTCCTGCAAAGTCCTCCGGCTCACTTTCAGCAGGTACGCCACTTCCTTGTCCGTCAGTAGTTCATCGCCATAGGCAGACGGTTGCCGTTTCTCCAGCAACTTTTCGAGCAGGGCCAACAGCCTGTCGAAATTCGAGTGGAACGCCTTTACCCACTCGTGGTCCTTTTCTCTGATTTCATTACTCATACGCGTTTGATATTGGTTATACATTATTCTTGAAACTCACTCAAATGGTCTTGCCTTTCCAGCGCGCTTCCTTGCGTTTGTCCTCCACGTTGCCGACTACCCGTTCCACATCGTCAGGACGGTAGTAAGTCCGGTTCCCGATTTTTGTAAAGGCCAGCGTTCCGTTATCCCTCAAGGTCTGCAAGGTTCTCGGACTGATACGCAACCTGCGGCAAACCTCGTGGTTGTCCATCCATTCACTTGTTTCCTTTCCGCCGTGTTCACGGCACAGGCTTTCCACCCGCTGCACGAAACGATCCAACTTGGCGGCAATCTCCTCGAAAGTCCTTTTTTCAAAGCTGATGATTTCCATTGTCTTCATTATTTTCTGTTAAACATATATTCTAAATTCCGGAACAGAACAGATCCTTTACAACCGATATTCCATCATGAATCATCGTCCAATTCTCGGCAGGAAATGTGCCGTTTATCCCTGTTCCCACTGCAAATAAAAGCAGTAGAAATCACACTGCAATGGATTTTCAGACCGGTGACGATGCGTTGCCCGGAATGACATCATGTTACATCTCAACTGCATACAATGAGCCTTCTTCATAAACGGAATCCGCTTGAACGATCCGGTCTGTAGGAATCACTCCGGCAAATCACGGCAGGCAGCACCGACCGCCCAATCGGTATAGTGCACGAGATTACATAATTGCCACGGTATCTCCATTTGCTTGATTCTGTTTACTATACACACTTCCTTTGCTCACGACAACGAGTCAAGGTGCGCACCGAGACCAGTGAGTAAACCGATTAAAATCAAAATGTATGGTAACAAAAAAGAAATTGACCAAAGAAGAATGGGAGGCCATGACAGGTACGGATATGTCACTCATACTCCCGTCAGATGGCAGTATTGAAACTGCCATGGAATCATCCTTGAATAATACCGGAAAAGAGAAGTCTGAAGGAACGGTAGAACAGACCGATACCACATCCGAGAGCCGGCAACCGTCAACCGGAAAAGAGGATGCCGTTCTCTCGTCTCAACGTCGTATAAGCAGCAGGCAGAGGAAACTTTCTCTGGATGAATACCGGAAAGCCTTTCTTCAGGTCCCGAGAATCGAAGACCGCAAGCCCGTGTTCGTAAGCGGCGAGGTACGTGACAGGCTGGATGAGTTTGTCCGCAGGCTGGGAGGACGTAAAATGAGTGTTTCCGGACTGCTTGAGAACATCGCCCGGCAGCATCTTGAAATCTACTCGGAAGACTTCGAGCAGTGGCGAAAGCTGTGACATTTTCCGGAATGACAGACTTGCTTACTGACTCCAGTCATTACAGTATTCAGACAGTCAGTAGCCGACCTGAGGGGGTAACGGACAAAACTTCAGTTTTGGGAGTTAGCGAGGTTATCTTTCGGGCATCCCAAAAACCTCGCTCCACTCCCGAAGAGTGGAGGCAATCCGCTCCCGGTGGTCGCAGATTGTGAGAAAAAGAATAATCAAAAATCAAAAGAAGAAAATATGAATGACAGAAAGAAAAACAGACCGAGGGGACGCCCCAAAGTAAGCGGAGTGTGCAAACTCAGCAAAGCCGTTACAGTGAAATTCTCCAAGATAGACTATGAGCGGCTATGCCGACGTAGCAGACAGGCCAACCTCACGCTGGCGGAATTTCTTCGCGTATCAGCCTTTGAGACGACAATAACGGTCAGGCACTCTGCCGAGGAAACTGCCTTCATACGCAGTCTTACGGGGATGGCGAACAACCTGAACCAGCTGACCCGGCTGTCCCATCAGGCCGGATTCCACCGTACCCAAAGGACGGTGACAGAACTCCTTCAGAAACTCAAGGAGATTATTGTCCGGTACAGGCACGGAGAAAGGAGGCCGTCATGATTGGCAAGATCAAGAAAGGGAAATCCTTCGGCGGCTGTATCCGTTACGTGATGGGCAAGGACAACGCGGAAATCATCGACTCCGATGGCGTACTGCTGGAGAATATCCGGGAAATAACGGCCTGTTTCAACTACCAGCGTGAGCTTAATCCGAAGATAAAACAGCCTGTCGGACACATTGCATTGAGCTTCAAGCCTGAGGATAAGGCCTTACTTACGGATGAATTTATGGCTAAAATAGCCCGGGAATACATGGAACTGATGGGGATAAAAAACACTCAGTTTATTCTGGTAAGACACCATAACACAGACAATCCGCACTGTCACCTGGTCTATAACCGCATAGGGTATGACGGCAAGGTAATCTCTTCCCAGGGCGATTACAAGCGTAACGAAATCGCCACGAAACTGCTTAAGGACAGGTACGGGCTGACATACGCCGAGGACAAGGGCAAGACTAATGTGGAGAAACTTCATGCTTCGGAGCGTGTGAAATATGAAATCTTCAATGCTGTCAAGGCGGCTTTGAAGCGCTCCGGAACATGGAAAGAGTTCAACGATTATCTGCTTCGCCGGGGCATCAGACTGGAATTCGTAAAGCGTACCAGGGAGATAAAAAGGCCGGAGGACATACAGGGAATCCGGTTCACCAAGGACGGGCAGACCTTCAAGGCTTCGCAGATCAGCCGGGAGTTCAGCTTTGCCAGGCTGAATGCCCGGCTGGGCTGGAAGCCTTCGGAATCCCAACAGGAATCAGAACGGAAAGTGCAGCAAAGGATACCGGACAGAGGGCATCTTCTCGAAAGTACGGGACCTGGACTGTTCAGTTCTACAAACGGTACCGCTCCCGAAGAACCGTTGCCACAGGAAGAACTCTTGCGCAGACGCAGGAAGAAGCGACAAAAAAGGAAAGGTTTCGGATTGTAGTCCGTCCTTTCCCATTCAAATTATTCATGAACATTAAAATTACAGGAATATGAAATTGGAAGAATATATCGAGAGCATCTTCGGATGCCTGGAAAGAATCGAGAACAAAATCAACGGGTTGTCCGTCCCCTTGCCGGAAGGCAACAGCCCGACAGTTAATAATAAACAGGATGAGTCCGTGCTGAATGAAGTCCGGAATGGCCATGAGACATTCCGTAAATTGTTGGCTCGCGTGTACGAAGGTCTTGCCGCCATCAAGAACGATATGGTTTCCATGGACAGGAAAAACTCGTCACAGGAAAGGCTTGGACAGTTCTTGTCTGAAATACGGAATGAACAGCGGCAGAACCAGGAGAAAGTGGAAGCCCTGTTTTGTGAGACCAATGACACAATCAGAAAGAATGCCGTCAAGACAAGCAACATCAACCATCATTTCAGCCTGAGCTTGGAATCCCCGTATATCCTTGGGAGTTTTTCCGTGATGTTCGCGGCAATCGTGGCCCTGTCCGTGGCGCTCTATTTTTCGACGAGAACAGATAACGCACAAGTCGATAATGATCTGAAGTACCGTTATGTCAAGATGAAAGGAGAGGCTACTCCCGAGCAGCTTGTGGAACTAGAGAATCTCTTTGGGCCGAACCGGGATAACGGACGGATAGAACAGATGCGTGAGGACGTGGAAGCCTACGAGGAAGCGGTACGGAGACAGGCCACCCTGACCGAGCAGGCACGGCTGAAAGAACAGGCCGCGAGAGAACTGGACAGCAAGGCGAAGTCCATCAAGGACAAGTCTATTACGGACGAACCTAAAAAGTAAGCCCATGGCCAGTGTCAAAGTGAAATTCAGACCTTCCACCATAGAGGGAAAGGAAGGTACCGTCTATTATCAGATTATCCAGAACCGTGTAATCCGTCAGTTAAAGACGGATTACCGGATATTTACAGATGAATGGAATGAAAATGGAAGCTGTATCATTGTCGGCAGTTCGGAACGAAGCAATCTGCTCCTTTCCTTGCAGGAACGCATGGAGTGGGACTTGAAGCGGCTGGACATGATTATCCGACAACTGGATAACCGGAAAGCCGGATATACGGCAGATGATATTGTCGCTTCTTTTCAAAGCAACACAGAGGGACAGTCGCTTTTCAACTTCATGCAGGGCATCATAGCCCGTCTCAAACAGATGGACAAGATACGCACGGCTGAAAATTATTCCTGCACTCTGAAAAGTTTCATGCAGTTCAGAGGGGACAGGGATATTCTGTTGTCTGAAATCGATTCGGATTTGATGCAGCTTTATGAAGCCTATCTTCATGGGAAAGGTGCCGTACGGAATACCAGTTCATTCTACATGCGTATTCTTCGGGCGGTATATAACCGTGCCCTGGAAAAGGAACTGATGGAACAACGCAATCCTTTCAGGCATGTCTATACGGGAGTGGACAAGACCGTCAAACGTGCCGTTCCATTATCTGCCATCAAGCGTATGAAGAATCTGGATCTGTCCTTACAGCCTAATCTGGAATTTGCAAGGGACATGTTCCTGTTCAGTTTCTATACCCGTGGCATGTCATTCATAGATATGGCTCACCTAAAAAAGAAAGATCTTCAGAACGGATTTTTATCGTATCGCAGACGAAAGACCGGGCAGCAGCTAGTCATCAAGTGGGAAAAATGTATGCAGGAGATTGTAAATAAATGTCATACATGGGATAGAAATCCATATTTACTTCCCATACTCAATTTCCCGAATGAAAGCCGAAAGCAATACAAATACGCACAAAGTCGTATAAATGTGCATTTGAAAGAGATTGCGAATATGATTGGAGTTTCCATACCATTGTCGATGTATGTTGCCAGGCATTCATGGGCAAGTATCGCTAAAAGCAAGAATATTCCAATATCCGTTATCAGCGAAGGCATGGGGCATGATTCTGAATTGACAACTCAAATATATTTGGCTTCTCTGGATAATACCATTGTGGACAATGCCAATGCACAGATATTAAAATGTTTATGATTAAATGAAGTAATGTTTCGCAAAAACAATTCTCTCTATGCAAGAGTCCCGATATTGAATTGAATTAACTGATAATGAGGAAATATGACATCATTTTATCTTCCTTTTGCTAAACATATTTTCAATAGAAAAGCAAAGCAATCCTTTTTTGATACCAACATAATGATGTTATTTTCTGTATTTTGAGTATTTTTGCGATAGAATGAATACCTCTTGCATAGAGAGCAGTTATAGCTATAAAATATTCCCGGTATATGAACAGTAGAAATTTATTCACTGAATTGGAGAAACTTCTTCGTATGGATAGCACATATTGTACAGAAGATGGTACTCTCCTTAAAAATACAATAGTAGAAGCAGCTCTTGCTCTTCGCCCTGATTTAATTGCAAAATTATTAACTCATGATGGACTTAAACGCAATTTCTTTACTGAAATAAGTGGCGTTATGGTTTTTGATAAGGTAAAGTTTCAAAAGTTTGTAATGAACAAACGCTTTTTACCTGACAGTTACACTTCTTTTAAAAATAAAGTCGGTTTGACTAATGAAGATGGTGAATTTCTTTCTGAAAGTCGGGAAATTGTATTGTCGTGGCCATATAAGGATTGTATTCTTGAAGGAGGGCAAACTAAAGAAGATGCCAAACGTAATGAAGTGTTCTGGAATGAAATACTTGCTCCAGATGAAATTAATAGACTGATTGAACCTAAAGTGTTAACAAATTTCAAACATTTTGATTCTATTGGTGAACATGATGTTGAAAGTATATCAATGGATGACAATCTTATCATTAAAGGAAACAATTTGCTTGCACTGCATTCCTTGAAGAAAAAGTATGCAGGAAAAGTAAAACTAATTTATATAGATCCCCCCTATAATACAGGAAGCGACAGTTTTGGATATAATGACAAATTCAATCAGTCAACTTGGCTGACATTCATGCAAAACAGATTGAGTGTCGCTAAGAAATTATTGAAAGATGATGGGGTCGTTTGTGTACAATGTAGCTTTCATCAGTTTGCATATTTAAGAGTTCTTATGGATGATTTATTTGAAAAACACTTATGTGATTTTAATATTCAAGTACGTCATCCAGATAGAGCACTCACAGGAGATAAGGAATTTAATGATATAATAGAGTATATACTTATTTATTCAAATAATTCTGACAAAAGAATGCCATATAAAGAGGAACTAAAAACAATAGATGATTATACTTTGCAAATTGAAATAAAAGATAATGTAAATCCTCAAGTGATAGTTTGTGGTGATAAAAAAGTGGAAGTATATACTCCTGAGCAATACAAAATAAGAACAATTGCACCAAGTCAATTTGGTCTAAAAAAAATGAGTATTCGTGGCTCTATTCGTGAGAAGAATAGTAGTGGACGATTCTTTGTTAAATACATCGAGCCATTGACAGAGTTTCCTTCAGAAACATTATTTAAGGTGCCTAATATGGGAGATGATATTTTTGATTATCGGTATTTTTATTCTGCACCGGACGGGAAGAAAAATGGAGGTTATTTTCAGGGGATGCCTACTAGTTCAAATGTGACAAAAAAACAATATGCGAATTTCTATAATTTTGAGAAAGAATATAACAATGTTTCAGGAGAAGGAAATGTGAGCTTTCGCAACGGTAAGAAACCGGAAGCACTTATTGCTTTTTTAATAGATGTATTTACAAATCCAAAAGATATTGTTCTTGATTATCATCTTGGATGCGGAACGACATCGGCAGTCGCACATAAATTACAAAGGCGTTATATTGGAATAGAGCAAATGGATTCTCAAATATCCCTTATTAAAACCAGATTGCAAAATGTAATAAGTGGTGATTATACAGGTATTTCCCAATCTGTTAATTGGCAAGGTGGAGGCTCTTTTATCTATTGTGAATTAGCTAAAGCAAATCAACGATTTGCTGATGAGATAGAACAGGTATTAACTCCTGATGAACTTGCTGTTATCTGGGAAAAAATACAAGAAACAGGTTTCTTAAGTTGGAAAGTCAATCCACAAGAGATAGATATCAGTGCTGAAGATTTTACTCAAATGTCATTAGAAGACCAAAAGCGTTTTCTGATAGAATGTTTGGATAAAAATCTTTTATATGTTCCATATTCTGAAATAGATAATGCAGAGTTTGGTATCAGTGAGAGTGATAAAATAATAAACAATCAATTCTATCAAACGAAGTAAACAGCATGAAGATATTACAAGACACTCTTCGTGAAGAATTTGGTAAAAGAACAATAGCAGAGACTGAATTACCAAAATATTTCACCACATCTCTCAACCCGATAATGAAATTACGCCCTTATCAAAAGGAGTGTTTTCAATATTTCATCACCTATTGGCAGAATGAATTCGATGCAAAAGAATTAAAACCGCACCTGTTGTTTCATATGGCGACAGGTAGTGGTAAAACTCTGATAATGGCAGGTGCTATGCTTTTTTTATATGAACAAGGGTACAGGAATTTTCTTTTCTTTGTTGATTCTACTAATATTATCGAAAAGACAAAAGAGAATTTTCTGAATGCAGCATCGGCAAAATATCTTTTCGACCAAACAATCAATATTAACGGAAAACAAGTGGAAATAAAACTTGTGGATAACTTCCAAACTGTTGATGAAAATTGTATCAATCTCTGTTTGAATACAATTCAAGGACTACACACATCACTTAATGCACCCAAAGAAAATGCTATAACTTATGATGATTTTGCAGAACATCGAGTCGTTTTAATATCAGATGAAGCGCATCATACAAATACCGCTACCAAGAAAGGTAAAAATACCATTGTAGAGTCGTCCCCAACAATTCCTGGTATTGAAGTTGAGTCCACGGAAAATTGGGAGAGTACTGTAATGAAGATTTTTCATAGTAATGAAGCAAATGTTTTATTGGAATTTACGGCTACAGAAGATTTTCAGAATGCCAATATCGCAGATAAGTATGAAAACAAGGTAATTTTTGATTATCCGTTGAAAAAGTTCAGGGAGGACGGTTATTCAAAAGAAATATCTGTGATTCAAAGTGATATGTCTCCGATAGACAGAGCCATTCAATGTGTATTATTAAGTCAATACAAAAGGAAATTATTCTCTAGCATACATCAAGATATCAAACCAGTTATAATGCTGAAATCTAAAACAATAGCAGAGAATAAACAGTTTTATGAAGAATTTATAAATACAATCAAATATTTGTCAGTAGAAGATATTAAGCGTATTGGTGCAAATGCCAAAGATGATATATTTGATGTGTTTTCATACATCAAGGAAAAAAATATTGAATTAGAAAATCTACTCCTTGAAATAAAAGAAGATTTTAAGGAAGAAAATCTTCTTTTGATTGACGGGAATAACATTTCACCAGATAAACAGCAAAAATTAAACTCATTGGAAGCAAAAGATAATGAATTCCGTGTAGTATTTGCGGTAGATATGCTGAACGAAGGCTGGGACGTACTGAACCTGTTTGATATTGTACGACTTTATGAAACACGTGATAGTGGACATGGAAAAATAGGTAAGACAACTATCCAGGAAGCACAGTTGATAGGTCGAGGAGCGCGGTATATGCCTTTTACAGAACCCACCGGAGAGCTACCGAATGGAAAACGTAAATATGATAACGATACAACTAACAGATTACGTATGTTGGAAACACTGCATTATCACAGTGTTAACAATCCCAAATACATTCATGAATTGCGTACAGCAATGGTTCAAACTGGTATCGTAGCTGAAAAGGTCAAGACCGTAGATCTCAAACTGAAAGATTCATTCAAGGAAACATCCTTGTATAAAAACGGATATGTCTTCGCAAATGATGTGGAATCGTTTATCCTCAATGAGAACGTCACTTCGCTCGGAGACAACATATTAAGTAAGAATTATAAAGTGCATATTAACAGTAGAAGAACAAGTACTGGCTTAATTTTCGGAAATGAAGACAGCCGAATTGCAACAATTCCATATAGGAATTTCAAGTTTAAGGATTTTGGATATCATGTCATACGAGCAGCAATAAACCGTTTTAATACGTTTAAGTATTCTGATTTGAAGGTTAGATATCCGAATCTGACTTCCATTAAGGAGTTTATAGAAAGTGACAGTTACTTATCCGAAATAAATGTTCAAATATTTGCTGTACAAGAAAAACTTGACAATCTCAATCAAAAGGACAAATTGTTTTGTACAGTTCAAGTATTAAAACAGATAGAGCCACAACTGTCTAATGGAGGAATTGGATACAAAGGTACAAGACTATTTAGTCCTAAACCTATAAAAAATGTATTCCGTGAAAAAACGCAAAAATTTGCTTTGGATGAATCTTTGGACAAGGAATATGGTAAGTCAATGAAAGATACAGACAATTCAGAACTGCGTCTGGATTTATCATGCGTAAATTGGCACGCTTACGAAGACTGCTATGGAACATCTGAAGAAAAATACCTCATTCGGTATATTGAGTCAATATATCCTAAACTTGCTGAAAAATACGAAGATATATACTTACTTAGAAATGAAAAAGATTTCAAAATATATAGTTTTACATCCGGTGATGCATACCAACCGGATTATGTACTATTCTTGAAAAAAAAGAATGATGTAGGAAAGGCAGATTATATTCAAATTTTCATTGAGCCTAAAGGAGATCATTTACGGACAACAGATAAATGGAAAGAAGATGCAATGAAAGAGATACGGTTAAATGCCGATATTCAATTTTCAACTCAAGGAACAAACTTCAATATTTGGGGTATGCCATTTTTTACGGAAAGGAAACGTCAAATCTTTGATGCTGCAATAAAAGAATCGCTTGGTATATAGAATAATTGAAATTAAGCACAAAAAACCTTCATTAGTAGTGTTATGTTAATGGCATTCATAAATCAGATGAAAATATCGACCTTTGAAAATGATGTGATTGAGGAAGATTTTGTACCTTTGTGAGTAGGATGAAAAAGTATGGACTAAATTCAGCAGAGTATATAAAATGCCTATTTATCGATTTTTTGCTTTCAAAAGGAGAAAATCTAATTATAGGTAATGAATTTATGTATGGTATTAAAAGGAAAGTAGTTGATTTAGTTGTTCTTAAAAATGATAAGATAATAGCCGTTGAAATAAAATCAAATAGTGATAATCTCAAACGTCTTGAAGAACAAATTTTAGAATATAAAAAAATCTTCGATTATGTTTTAATAGTAGCAACGGAAAAACATATAAATAAGATTTGCGAAGTAACATCTTCTTCTATAGGAGTATATGTAATTAAGGATAATCTGGTTATAAATAAAATACGTTCTCCACATATTCAGAGAAACAAGGATAAAACAGAAATGTTATTCTCCATCAATGCAAAATACTTATGTAAACTTAATCATTACAATTTAAGAAATTATAATGCTGATGAAGTTAGAAATATGTATAAAAAGAGGAGAATTTCTAATATTCAAGAAATTCTCCGTAAGTATATAATTAAAAAATATAAAGAACGATATTGTCTCTTTATAAATGAGAGAGGAGTACAAACTCATATTGAAGATTTATGCATTCTTTCGTCTTCTTTTCAAATAGAATAAATTCTTTTAACTTGTTGGGCAATATGAATATTCATCCTAACTGAAATCCAAAAAGATGGAGATGAGGATGGCGTTCCTCCTGCAGCACACGCTTTAATCTGTTCAATACCCCAAATGCCTAAATTTGAAGGAAATCTCTGGTCAAAACATACTAATTGTGCAACCTGAATATATGTTGAAGCATATGCAGATACACCTTTGGGCCTTCGCTGCTTATAATAAAAAATTTCGTCAGATAGAGGAACATCTATCCTTGGTATCCATCCACGAGCCATTGTTATAGTGTCATTACGAATCGGGTTAATAGAAGCATAATCAGAATATATTACATCATCATGTGTTTGTTGTATGCTATTATACATACTAATTTCTGAAATACTAAATGTATCTGTGTCTAAGTCCCCCAAATCTCTAACATTGTTAGGAAAAGAAGTCGATGATACTATATATTCACATGGCGTAGTTATTATAGTCTTTATGTTGCTTATTCTTGCAATACATTTATTTGCAACATTTTGATACGACGCTTGCGGAACATATCCACAATCAATAATAATTGTAAGTCTATTAGTTCCTATATGATTAGAAATAAGCTCAATATCTTCGTAACAATTTTCATCACTGATACTGCTTCTATATAATACAGAGCCAAAATTGGATATTAAACTATCAATTTGACGAGCAATATTATCTTCAAAATTTTCATCATCAAAATTGAATAATATTGTCGGAATGATTTCAGTAAAAACATTCTCATCTTTTAATTGAAGTAGAAAATCTATCCAATTTTTATATCCAAAATCGGGAGAATACAAAGAATCTACTTCTGAGGAGGATAATGCTTCTTCAGAAGTAACATCAATGGCAATAGTATTACCTTTGTATATCTCTTTTAGCTTTGCTATACGTTTGTCAAATGGATATGTCTCTATATTATTTTTTGTAACCTTACGGCCTCTTGTTATTTCAATCAACGGTATTGTTTTAGACAAAATATCCTTAGGAACATTTTCCAATGCTCTAATTTCCGCTTCTCCTGTTTTAATAATGATCCAATACTTATTATCATTCATTTTCTTTAACTTTGTATCCAAGCGATATTACCCTATATTTCATTGCAGCAGAAGAAACTCCAAATTTCAATGCTAACTCTCCAATGTTTTTTATCTTGTCCTCATCTATTAATTTTCGAACAATTTCTTCTGGCATAAGTAAACGAGATGCAAATTCATTAGCATGATATTCCATAGAATCCATATCACTGCTTCGAAAGAATGTAGTATCTACAAATTCTGTGTTTTTCCCTTTATGAAGCATATAATGCCCAAGTTCATGTGCCATGGTAAAACGCTGTCGTTTTATGTTATGATTACTATTTATGCTCATAACCCATTTCCCGTTAATATAACTCAAAGAACCAGATTTACTAGCATCCATAACTTCATATTTAATTTCTATATCATTGAATGTTGATATCACCTCCTTTATTTTAAGTGCATTGTCAATATAAAGTCCATTATCTTGAGCCATTTTTAGGATATCATTAACACTAACCAATAAATCAGGTTCTTCAAATTTATCTGATTTTTTTGGACCTCTTCTATTTCCTTTTGTTCCCATAGCTATTCTATTTCTTGGTTAGATGATTTTTCTTCTTCTAAATTATCATATGCTTCAAAGAGTAGTTTCATATCACTCTCAAGTTTTAGAATTCTATTATCTATGGCTTCCTTATCCTCGTGTCTTAATATTTCATCTTCAATTCTTCCATACAAAGCATTAATACATGTATCTTTAAAAGATATTGAATCTCGCATAAGTTCACTCAGTGCTCCCACTATGTTTTGCTTTAATTCTGCATTTGTACGTACTTTATGATTCTCTATATCTGTTTTTATATCATCTATTTCTTTTTTTGATGCAGATTTAATCGAGTAGATTGTTCCAAAGGTGAATATAGCAAATAATCCTAATAGGATTGTTATCAATGAGTTATAATAATCTGTAATATGTGATGTATATTCACTAGGATTCAATAATACCCCTTTTGATTCCAAATCTCTTAAAACTTCAATATGTGCACATTTAATACTATCTATTACCAAAGAATCATTATAAGTTAATGCTTTTTCTGGATTTAATAAATATATTGGAGCATAATTTATTGGTGTTACAAATGAAGTTATGACAACGATTACTAATATAACAACCGCTGCTCCAACTATACCTGATATGATGTATTTCTTCATATTTAATCTTTTTGCAAAGATACTCAAACAAATTCAATATCAGATATTATAACTATTAATCTTTTATGCCAGCACCTTAGTTTTAATTGAAATGTAATAATAAGATTTTGTAGACTAGTATTATTTTTGTACTTTAGGGCCGTAGATAGCGTTCTTTTGATATAATGAGCAAAACATAACAGAATATAGAGCTTTTCTCGTTTCTAAATCGTTACCTATCTAAAAGTTTGTTTTTGTAAAATTCTTGTTTCCAGTGAATAAGAAAATATGCAATGTCTTGCGACGTATGTCGTAAGGTCTATCGGGATGCCAAGTTGCTCTCCGATTCTTCTCAGTGCCTTATTGGTCGCTTTCATGGCCTTGTGTATCTTCTCTCGCTTCTGCATTTCGGTCTTGTGAACCTTTCTGTCGAGGATTGGAAACACATAATCATTGGGAGTTGCTTCCGGCTTGCGGTACTTCTCTATGATTTCAAGTGCCATTGGCTGTAACTGGAATGATATGAGCCTGCCTGTCTTCTGTCGATGATAGGATAAACGCCCCTCGAATACATCACAGTATCTGAGCCTTGCCATGTCTGTGAGGTTGATTCCGCATGAGAGATAACTGAACAGGAACAAATCCCTGCCTAATGAGAGATATGGACTGTGATAGGTGGTGACTGTGCGCAGTTCGAGACTCATTATCCGCTTTATGTCCTCCTTGGATATTGCCCGTTTCATCGTCTGCTCGTGAAACTCGCTCACCTTGAAATCATCAAAAGGATAGCTGTCCCGCTTCACCACCCTGTCGGTAATGGCTCTGTTGTAAAGCATCCGCAAGGCTCTGAATCTTATTCCGATTGTGTTTGCCTTGTTGCCTTTGCCACGCAGATAAAGTTCATAGTCCCTAAGCCATCTGAGGTCGATGTCGGAGAAGTAGAAGTCCAGTGTCTTTCTAAAATGCAGGACAGATGCTTTCAGTTCCACGATATTCCTCGCATAGCCATACCTGTTTTCGGCTTTCAATACACTCACGAGGTTGTCCAGATACTCACCGAAGTTCATCTGCCTTACGGGATTCTCAACACGTTGCACAAGTGTCTCCAGAGTGTAGTCCTTGCCCTCTACCTTGAACTGAGTTATCTGCTCGCGGTACTGTCTGGATTTACTTTCGATTACAGCCAAGATGGCATCACGGTCGGGACAATTCCGCTTAGGAGAGTTCTTCTTGAAGTCCCACTGAGACTGATTCGCAGACAGATGCAGACTGATGTATTTCCGCTTACCGTCTTTCGTCAGCCGCAGCATAATAGGGGATGTACCGTCTGCAAGTATCTTCGAACGGTAACACACGACATCTAAATACGTGTTCATTAGTGAATTAGGTGTTGTGTTCCGGTTTACATCACGGTTTACATGATACCGCCATAGAATACGTCAAAGCCATACTGCAACAGCATTAAAAGACAGGTCAAGGCATGAAAAAAAGCACCTGCGTTTTGGCTGCAAGTGCTTCATTTTCTTCGCTTTAAGAGGGTGGACCCGGCTGGACTTGAACCAGCGACCCCCTGATTATGAGTCAGGTGCTACTAACCGACTGAGCTACGAGTCCTAATCACTATCTTTGAATCAGAGACGCAAAGATAGTTATTTTTTCCAATTATCAAACTTTGATTTCAACTTCAACTCCACTGGGAAGCTCAAGCTTCATCAGAGCGTCCACTGTGCTGGGTGTCGAGCTGTAGATGTCGAGGAGACGACGGTAGGAGTTAAGCTCGAACTGCTCGCGGGACTTCTTGTTGACGAAGGTCGAACGGTTCACGGTAAAGATCTTCTTGTCTGTAGGAAGGGGAATAGGTCCGTTCACGACAGCACCGGTAGCCTTCACCGTCTTCACGATCTTGTCCGCGGACTTGTCCACGAGAGCGTGATCGAATGATTTCAGTTTTATTCTTATTTTTTGACTCATTGCTTTTAATTTTTATCTGGTTATTCTTCATCCTCGTCATACTTGCGGGCTCCTCCGGCCTTTTCGATAACCTCCTTGGCGAGGTTGGCGGGAAGCTCTGCATAATGAGAGAATTCCATCGTACTGGTCGCACGTCCCGAAGTGATGGTACGGAGGATGGTGACGTAGCCGAACTGCTCTGCAAGAGGCACCTTGGCCTTGACGATCCTCGCGTTGCCCTTCGAGTCCATGTTGGTAATCTGTCCGCGGCGCTTGTTGAGGTCGCCGATGACGTCACCCATGTACTCCTCGGGAGTAACGACTTCCAATGACATAATAGGTTCCAGAAGAATAGGATTAGCCTTGGGCAGGGCATGTCTGAATGCCATGCGGGCGCAGATCTCGAACGAGAGGGCGTCGGAGTCCACGGGGTGGAATGAACCGTCAAGCAGGGTAACCTTGAGCGAGGGAACCTCGAATCCGGCCAGAACACCGTTGGCCATAGCCGACTTGAATCCCTTCTCCACTGCAGGTATGTACTCGCGGGGAACGTTTCCTCCCTTGACCTGGTCGATGAACTGAAGTCCTGTGACTCCCTCGTCGGCAGGTCCGATCTCGACGATGATATCCGCAAACTTACCGCGGCCGCCGGTCTGCTTCTTGAAGACCTCACGGTGCTGAACGGTAGAGCGGATAGCCTCCTTGTAGTTGACCTGAGGAGCACCCTGGTTGATCTCGACACCGAACTCGCGTTTGAGACGGTCTACGATAATCTCCAGATGAAGCTCGCCCATACCGCTGATGACGGTCTGGCCGGTCTCATGGTCGGAACGTACCGTAAAGGTCGGGTCCTCCTCGGAGAGCTTGCCGAGGGCAATACCCAGCTTGTCAAGGTCCTTCTGTGTCTTGGGCTCCACTGCCAGTCCGATCACAGGATCGGGGAAGGTCATGGACTCCAGGACTATAGGATGAGCTTCATCGCAGATGGTATCACCTGTGCGCAGCTCCTTGAAACCGACTGCGGCGCAGATATCTCCGGCCTCTACAAAGTCGATGGGGTTCTGCTTGTTGGAGTGCATCTGATACAGACGGGCCACACGCTCTTTCTTTCCGGAGCGGGTGTTGAGCACGTATGTACCGGCATCCAGCCTTCCCGAATATGCCCTGAGGAATGCCAGACGGCCCACGAAGGGATCTGTGGCAATCTTGAACACCAGGGCGCAGAAAGGCTCCTTGGCATCGGGTCTGCGCTCCTCCGGCTTGTCGGTCACGGGATTGGTGCCCTCAACCTCGGGAACATCCAGAGGAGAAGGCAGATATCTCATGACTGCATCCAGAAGGAACTGTACACCTTTATTCTTGAATGACGAACCGCAGCACATAGGCACGACCGCCATCTCTATGGTGGCCTTGCGGACTGCCGCTATGATCTCATCCTCGGTAATGGTAGAGGGGTCGTCGAAGAATTTCTGGAGGATACGGTCGTCGTGCTCGGCAACTGTCTCCAGCAGCTTGTTCCTCCACTCCTCGGCCTCTGCCTGCAGATCAGCCGGAATATCCTTTATCTCGTAATTGACGAGTTCCTTGCTGTCCTGATCGTAGTAGATGGCCTTCATGGCTATCAGGTCTACGATACCGGCGAACTTATCCTCGGCACCGATAGGGATACATATGGGAAGAGGGTTGGCTCCCAACTTCTCACGTATCTCCTCCACGACTGCGAAGAAGTCCGCTCCTACGCGGTCCATCTTATTGACATAGGCGATCTTGGGAACATGATACTTGTCAGCCTGACGCCATACGGTCTCAGACTGAGGCTGTACACGGCCTACCGCGCAGAATGTCGCGACTGTCCCGTCAAGTACACGCAGAGATCTCTCGACCTCCACTGTAAAGTCCACGTGGCCCGGAGTGTCTATCAGGTTGATCTGGTAGGTCTCTCCGTTGTAATGCCAGAAGGCTGTGGTGGCAGCGGAAGTAATGGTTATACCCCTTTCCTGCTCCTGGACCATCCAGTCCATGGTAGCTGCCCCGTCATGCACCTCCCCTATCTTATGAGTCTTTCCCGTATAGTACAGGATCCTCTCCGACGTGGTCGTCTTTCCGGCATCGATGTGAGCCATGATACCGATATTTCTGGTGTATTTTAAATCCCTTGCCATCAGCTAATCTATAACGCTAAAATCTGAAATGGGCGAAGGCCTTGTTAGCCTCTGCCATCTTGTGCATATCTTCTTTTCTCTTGTAGGCAGCACCTTCACAGTTATAGGCTGCCTGAATTTCTGCGGCCAACTTTTCCGCCATGGAGTGACCGGAACGCTTGCGCGAGAAGACTATCATATTCTTGATCGCGAGAGAGACTTTTCTTTCCGGACGCACCTCGGTCGGAACTTGGAAGTTCGCTCCACCAACCCTGCGGCTCTTTACCTCCACCTGAGGGGTGATGTTTTCCAACGCTTTTTTCCAAATGTCGAGAGGAGCCTTGTCAGAATCTTTCATCTTCTCGCCCACCATGTCGATGGCGTCGTAAAAAATAGAATACGCGATACTCTTCTTACCCTGGAGCATGAGGTTGTTCACAAACTGTGTGACCAGAACTTCATGATACTTGGGATCAGGAAGTAGAATCCTCTTTTTAGGCTTCGATTTTCTCATTTTTTGATACTTTAGGAAAAATTAATAAAATGTTTACTTCTTAGCGGCTGACTTCTTCGGTCTCTTGGCTCCGTAGAGTGAACGGCTCTGAGTACGTCCCTCTACGCCGGCTGTATCCAAAGCGCCCCTAAGGATGTGGTAACGTACACCGGGAAGGTCCTTCACACGACCGCCGCGCACAAGCACGATGGAGTGCTCCTGAAGGTTGTGGCCCTCGCCGGGGATGTATGCGTTGACCTCTTTCTGATTGGTAAGTCTCACACGGGCTACCTTACGCATAGCCGAGTTAGGCTTCTTGGGAGTGGTGGTGTAGACACGCACGCACACACCTCTCTTCTGAGGGCACGCATCCAACGCGCGAGATTTGCTCTTCTCGACGATAACCTCGCGTCCTTTGCGAACTAACTGTTGAATTGTTGGCATAAATGTTTGTTAATCTTAACTTTACATTATTCCCGTCAAATTAAACGGGCTGCAAAGATACACAATTTTCATTGAAACACTAATTTTTCTTCACCTTTTGTTCCAATTGTCATAAATTTTCCTTTACTTTGTACAGATTATTAATACATGCTTAATGAAGAAACTGATCATATCCTGTATCGTCACAGCCACAGTATTTGTCCTTGCATCCTGCGATAAGGACAGCACCGGGACCGGCACTCCTGAAAACCCGCCATCGGACTCCTTATTAATTGAAAGCATCCTCATCAACCCTTCTTCCCTGGAACTGGAAGCGGGGGACTCCGCCACACTGACACCGATAATACTGCCAAAGCAGTCCGGAACTGTCGTCCTTGAATGGACATCCTCCGACAACACTGTCGCAACAGTCTCCGCCTCAGGGACCGTGACGGCAGTAAGCGAGGGCACAGCCACGGTGACAGCCTCCTCGGGCGAAGTTCACGGTTCGTCCACAATCACCGTAACAGCCGGGAAGACAGAGCCTCCCGCAGATGAGCCGGAAGTCGGTGACTACTTTTATTCTGACGGCACATGGTCCTCAGACCTTGACGTAGACAAAGAAGTCATAGGAATAGTATTCTATACAGGCAATCCGGCAAAGGACGATCCGACCCTCCAGGCCGACCATCCGGAATGCACCCATGGACTGGTAGTCGCGATATCCGGAGACGAATACGTCCCGTGGCAGTCCGCATACTTCCAATACGGCAGGACTGTAGACGAATGGGTAAGAGCCAACACCGAGTTCACATCCATTGCCACGTCCTCCAATTCCGACGACAATATCAACAAAATGCTCGGATACAATAACACCTGCGCCATAGAGGCCTTCAACGCCGACCCGGCAAACAGCCAGTGGCCAGTGGAGGCAGTCCAGGCCGTACTGCAGTACAGGGAGACCAATCCGGCACCCGCAGGCACCAGTGACTGGTATCTTCCGTCAATAAAGGAATACATAATCATGTGCTATAAGGAGACAGATGCGTATGCCGGTACTCTTCCCGGCTCCGACAACTATGACATGCTTAATGCCAAGTTGGAGACACTGCCTGACGCACAACCCATAGGTACAGACGGATACGGATTCTATTCTTCCAGCACCGAGGAGGTAAACGCCATAGACAAGGCATATGCCATCTCTTTCTGCTACAAGATGGTGGCGACCAACTCAAAGGACAACTCCTCCCTGTATTCCACCAGATTCATACTGGCCTTCTGAAACAGACACATCACCTATTTATCAACTTAATAAAACTAACAGTCATGCATTATCAAAAATTCTTATGGACAACTATCTGCGCTATGGCAATACTGTCATGTGACACACAGCAGAAACAGGAAACGGAAGTTCCGGTCCTGACACCTACGACTACCGAAGACATCAAAGTATTAAAGGAGGGAGGACAATACAACCTGACATACTACATTGACCATCCGGCAGACGACGGCAGGATAGAGGCATCTGTCTCTCCAGAGGGATGGATTGACGGCATCAACACGGAAACGCCCGGAATAGTCTCATTCAATGCCTCCGCAAATGAAAGCGAGAAGATACGTGAGGCTTCCATGAAAGTCACATATATCTATACCGGAGGAGAGCCCCAGTCGTTCTCTGTGCGCATAGTTCAGGAAGCGGCTGACGGCACTGATGATCCTGATAATCCGGACGATCCTGACAACCCGGACGATCCTGACAACCCGGACGATCCTGATAACCCGGATGATCCGGATAACCCGGATGATCCCGACAATCCGTCAGACGCCCCTTTCACAATAACGGTTACCGACATTACCTATTCGACAGCCGACATCACTATTGTGCCGGACGACCTGTCCATGCCTTTCATCGTATGGGTTGACGAAGCCAGCGAGATAAATGGTCTTGACGACGACGCGCTTTTCACTGAGGACCTCACTATTATGGAAAGTACTGCGGCCGTGATGGGACAAAGTCTGCAGGGGTATATCAATCTGATTATCAAGCACGGGGAGCAGAACCGCAAGCAAGGCAAATTGAATCCCGACACCGAATATGCCGTATGGTGCTATGGAATAGACAATTCAGGCAACTATCCTGAAAGGACTACGAGCATAGCCAGAGAGATATTCATTACAGATGTTCCCGAAGTCACCGACAACGGTATAACCTTGGAGGTAGAAGTAACGGGCAATACTTTCTCAGCTGTCGCAACGCCCTACACCAACGACAAATACTACAACCTGAACTGGAACAGCGAAAGCACCCTTCAGAATAGTGGTATTACCGATGGAACCGCGGCGCAAAGATGCTTCGAATTTGAATACAATTATATGTCCCAATATCTCGCATTTATGCCTGTGACTTCATGGGCCAACGTAAAGCAAGGACCGGCGACCACTTCCTCAACATTCAAGAATGAGGACACTTACTATGTATTCGCATATTTCATCAATGTTGATGATGCGACTGCCGATGGAGACATCTACATAAAGACAATAGAATACGACGGAGAAAACGCTACCGTACTTGATGCTCCGGGCGTATCCTTCCTGAGAGCGTCACTGACCGACAAGAAAGTTGAGAGGCCCATGCCTTGAACCGCATAAAGAAATACACAGTCTGAGATAAACAGAAAGGACGTACCAGGTGCGTCCTTTTTTTTACACAGAACACCCTGTACAGACTTGCAAAAACGGTAAAGTTTGCTAATTTTGCGATACTTCTAATATTCACGCTTATGAACATATCACCCAAAGCTCAACACTACATCGACCTCGAGGACAAGTACGGGGCCCACAACTATCATCCGCTGCCGGTAGTTCTCTCGCGCGGAGAAGGCGTCTATGTATGGGACGTGGACGGCAAGCGTTATTATGATTTCCTTTCAGCCTATTCGGCAGTCAACCAAGGACACTGCCACCCCAGGATAGTAAAGGCCCTGTGCGACCAGGCCCAGAGACTGTGCCTGACCTCAAGGGCATTCTACAACGACTGCCTTGGGCCATACGAGGAAATGGCCACGAAATTCTTCGGCTATGACAAGCTGCTTCCCATGAACTCAGGAGCCGAGGCTGTCGAGACGGCACTGAAACTGGCCCGCAGATGGGGCTACATAAAAAAGGGCATCCCTGAGAACGAGGCTCTTATAATCACCTGCGAGGGTAATTTCCACGGCAGGACCATCACTATCGTATCCATATCCACTGACCCCGACAGCTACTCACAATACGGTCCCTTTACTCCTGGCTTCATCTCCATTCCATACGATGACAGCGAGGCCCTACGCAAGGTGCTGGAGGAAAAAGGCGACAGGGTAGCGGCCTTCCTGGCCGAGCCGATCCAGGGCGAGGCAGGCGTATACGTGCCGCACGACGGCTATCTGAAAGAGTGCTACGACCTCTGTAAGAAGCACAATGTACTCTTCGTGGCTGATGAGGTACAGACCGGCATCGGACGTACCGGCAAGATGTTCGCCTGTGACCACGAGGGCATACGTCCCGACATGATCACCATCGGCAAGGCGCTGTCAGGAGGAGTACTGCCCATCTCGGCCGTCCTTGCGGATGACGAGATTATGCTCACCATAAAACCCGGAGAGCACGGCTCCACATTCGGAGGCTTCCCTTTGGCGGCAAAAGTGGCAGTAGCCGCCCTCGAAGTGATACGGGACGAGCATCTGACCGAGAACGCTGACAAGCTGGGCAGAATATTCCGCGAGGAGATATCCGCGATACAGTCGCCTTTCTTCAAGTCCGTACGCGGAAAGGGTCTGCTCAACGCAGTCATCACAGAGCCGCAGAAAGGCCTAGAGGCATGGGATATATGCCTGGCCATGGCCGAGAAGGGCCTGCTGGCAAAGCCGACCCACACTCACATAATCCGCTTCGCCCCGCCTCTGGTAATCAACGAGGAGCAGCTCCGCGAGGCTGTAAGTATCATCAAAGACGTATTTGAACATATCTAAAGACAATCATCATGCAGACGACATCCAGAGTACTGATGGTCAAACCCGCCCGCTTCGCCTTCAATCCGGAGACGGGCGGCAATAACGCATTCTCCCGTCCGGGACGCGAATCCTCAACTCAGGAAAACGCCCTGCGCGAGTTCACCTCCTACGTTGCCCTGCTGAGGGCCAATAAGATAGACGTGGTCATCGCGGAGGACACCCCCCATCCGCACACTCCCGACTCCATCTTCCCCAACAACTGGTTCAGCACTCATGAGGACGGCACCCTCGTCCTCTACCCTATGTCCGCCGTCAACCGGAGGAACGAGCGCAAGCCGGAAGTTCTGGAGGTGATAAGGAAGAACTTTGAGGTGCGCCGCCTTATCGACCTGACATGGTGGGAAAATGACAATCTCTTCCTCGAAGGGACAGGCAGCATGATCCTTGACCGGGAGAATAAAATCGCTTACGCCTGCAAATCCTACCGCACATCGGAGCAGGTACTCGCGGATTTCTGCAAACAGATGGATTACAGTCCGGTATTTTTCGAGGCTTACGACCGCAACGGCGTGGATGTCTACCACACCAATGTGATGATGAGCCTCGGCACCGCCTACTGCATCATCTGCACCGAATCCATCCGCCCAGAGGACCGGGAGAGGGTCCTGGCCTCCATCACCGGCAGCGGCAGGAAGATTTTAGACATCTCATTTGACCAGTTAGAGAGCTTCGCCGGCAATATGCTGGAGCTGCGCAATACCGAGGGACGGCCCATATTGGTGATGTCAGCGTCTGCCCGTAAAAGCCTGACCACAGAACAAAACCGGGAGTTGAGCGCCCATTACAAGCTGCTCTCCCCCCAGTTGGACTATATCGAGACTCACGGAGGAGGCTCGGCCCGCTGTATGCTGGCCGAGCTCTTCTGATGAGCCTGACAACTTAAATTTCCGATTCACATACCAGCATCGAGACATTGGAGATTATCTGGCCGGTATATACATCTATCGCTACCGCGAATGCCGTGAACTCCGATGCCATCGGTATATCTATGGGAGTACTTGTGGCCTCTCCCTGGTAGGACATTTCCATAAAATAGTCATATACAGTTCCGCCGCCAAGTATCGGAAGCAGATATATTATCTCGTCCAGCATCTTCTGATACGACTCGGCTATCGCCTCCGGAGTATTGGTGCCATTGTATACATCCATCAGATAGCGCACCTCATCGTTATTGGGCACAGCCGATATGGTCAGCGTCCATTCTTCGGCATTCTGCTCTACGGACAACTTGAAGACGACATCCTCGGGTGTGACAGGAAGAGTCCTCGCCTGCGCATAATATATATCCGTCAGGATATTGCCGGCAGCATCCATTCCGTAGGCATACACGATATAATCGGAATCAGCTCTCAGGTCCTCCGCAGAATACGTCCCCTCTCCTTGCTTGAGAACATATTTCTCAAGAAACTCCTCGTATGACAGATTGCGTTTTGCCGCCTGCTCCTGAAAATACTCAATGTCATACGCTATATACTCCTCATACGAGTCAAAAGAGTCCCATGTAGCCTTATCCACAGCCATACTTACATACGTAAGCTCAGGATCCGGCGGAACCACTTTCCAGACCACCATACCGGTAGTACACTCGCTTTCCTGCACAGATATGGTGAATGAGGCATAGGGCTCCTGCGTCACGGTAAATTCAAGAGCCTGTCCCTCATAGGTCAGAACAATATCCGCAGTTCTGGACTCATTGCCACTGTTGACGGACACGGTGAAATAGACCTCTCCATACGCACTTGTAGTATTGATTTCCGTTATCCAGTCCGTTCCGGATGCTGCCTCCGCTGTCACAGACGCACCGGTAGGCTCGACTATCTCGTACTTTATCACATGCGTACCTGCCTCGGGGCCTACCGTAATCCGTGTATCCGAAACCGGCAAGAACTGCGTTTCAGACACATCGGGAGTATCAGGAGTTATTTCCCTGTCATCATCTTTTGTACACGAAACTGATAAAACTGAAATAAATGCTGCTAAAATAAAGACAATTTGTTTTTTCATATCGGATGTGTTTTGATTTGCTGTATGCAAAATTATCCGACATGTATCTGATTGTCAAATATTAATAATGGCAAAACGGCAAATTTGCCATTTTGTCATAAAGCACGTTATACGGCCCTCACTTCCTTCATATATCTTCCGGCAGTGACACCGGTCTCTTTCTGGAATGACCGGTAGAACACAGATATCGAGCTATAGCCCAGATCGTCGGCAAGCTGCTTGAGAGGTATGTCCACCGACTTGTCGGACATAATCAGAGTAGCCTCTACTATGCGCCATGAATTGAGGTAGTCGCTGAAAGACTTTCCCGACATACTGTTTATAGCCCTTGAAAGATAGGTTCTGTTTGTTCCAAGTATATCAGCCAGACTGTCTCTTGTCAAAGACTTCATCCTATACACCTTCTGCTCCCGCATAAGGTTCTCAACTTTTGCAAACAGCTCGCGGTCTGTTTCTGTAACAACGGAGTCCTGGCGCTTCTCCCCATTCTGCTTGGCAGCAACCTCCAGTTCCTGCTTCCTCTTGAACTCCTCCACATACCGCTGATGCTTCTCGACCAGCAGCCTGTAGGTATTGCGCTGATGCCGATAAAAGAACAGCAGGAAAGACATCACTATGATGACCACGAAAAGGACAGCGATATAAATCAGCATACGCTGTCTGGCCCGGAGGTGGTTAAGTTCAGCTGCCTGTGCCTCGTTCTCATATTCCATTCTCTGGATGGACATAAGCATGGAATTGAATTCAAGCTCCCTCTTTCTGTTGGAGACACTGTCCAGGTATGACCTGTAATTCTCCAGCCATGCAACGGCCTCATCATTGTGATTCAACAGAAGCGCATTGTCAATGAGACATGAAAGAAGTTCCTTGCGACACTCGTGATTATCATAGCGGTATGATACTTCCAGTCCCCGTTCAAACATATCCTCTGCTGCGGCATATTGCCCTGAGAACATAAGCATCCTTCCATAATCCAGGTATACGAAGGTCTCAGTCCCGGCATCAGCATAGCAGGTGTACTCCAAGGCTGATCTATAGTATTTCTCCGCCTCGGCATAATTGCCTGACGACGAACAGATATCAGCATACACCTTGCAGATCAGCGCATAGAGGGTGACCACCTTCCCACTGCGGGCCAGCCGCCATGCAGTCTCAATATATTCAGATGCCTCGGAGTCCTCATCGCAGATATGCAGCATCATGGCCATCATGAGATTGGCAGAACATCTGTTGTCAACAGAGGGAGACGCCTGAACAAGAGCATAAGCATTCCTGGCATATTCCATTCCCTGCCTGTCAGATCTTATATAGAAGATATAGATGATGTCCATCAGAACACTCAGGCGGTTTCCTGGGCTCAGAGTTGACGATGCATACCCATACGCCTTCTGGTAACACTCCATCGCTTTCGAATAATTAAGCTCCGCCTTTATAGCGCATCCTCCGCTTATACTGTAATACAGATACTTGAGAACATCATCCTGCTGCCGCTCCACATAAGGGCGCATATTGTCCAGATAATAGAGCGCAGAGTCGGTCTGTTCCATAAAGAGCCATGCCTGAGCCATATAGACCCCGCAGTACAATGCGCACAGAGTGTCTCCGGCCGACAGGGCATTGTCGAGAACCGGGCGGGTATATATTATAAGCGAATCATCATTCCCGACACTGTTGAAACGCCTCCACGCATCCTTATGCTCCTCAAGCTGCCCGCTGTCGTATCGGCCGCCTACATGAGAGGGCTCGGAACAGGATACTGCCGAAACACATAACACAGCATACAGAACAATATATACCAGCTTCATCATAGATATCCTTTTAGCAAGTAAATTACAAATATACGCAAAATAAAGAGAGGTTGAGCCAAATCTGACCCAACCTCCCGGACAACTTAAAACACATCAACTAAATTGTCATTTCGTCGATTTTCTTAAGTATCTTATTCATTTACCTTTGATCTTACTCGTACTCAAACACGGCGAAACCGTTTATGGGAATACTTACCGCATTGTCTATCACATATCCGTAGTCATAATATCCGGCGTAGGTGACATCTCCGGTAAATGTCCCTTTCCTGTTCATCATCACAAGTATATGCAGATTATCCGGATCCAGGACCGACTGAGGGACAGGAGCGGAGAATGATTTCTCCAGGAGTCCGTCCGCCTGCAGAGAGACAGGGTCGCCCCACATCTGGGTCATCTCGGCCCTGGCCACATTGTTGTGAACATAATCCGATGAACCGCCTGACTGCTCATACACGATGCCGTCCTCCAATATAAAGACGCTCACCAGATACTCACCGGCTTCTTTGGATGCAATGCTCAGGTCCACCACGACATTACCGTCCTCCAGACGCGCAGTACCGGCCACCATGGTATTGGAAGGAAGTTTCTCCACGGCCTCATCCGCAAGATTGTTTACGAGCTCCTGCACTATGGCAGGCGGCAATGTGCCTCCTATCTCAGTATAGTTGTTCATGAATCCTGACGGCAGTCCGTCAATATAAAAATAATCCGCATAATCATCTCCCTGATCATAATTCAGGCCTCCATCCGACTCCCATACGTGCATTGTCAAAGGAAGTACATGCCTTGGATCATTCTCAACAGCGGCCATAATGCCCTGATTCATCCTCGGACAGTTGCCGCACCATGTCGCCGTAAATCTTATCGCAACGGAACGGCGCAGGAACTGACTGCCATAATCCGCTTCCAGCTCGCCCATCTGGGTCAGTTCAACAACCGCATTGGTCACACCGTCCACACCGTTAAGAGATATAGCGCTCTCCCGGACATTTCCGTCGTTAGGTTCAACTGTCATATTGATTCTGGATGTCATGTACTTGGAATAAGTAATCCCGTCATCCAACAACGTAGAATCATACTCCACACTGTTTATCACAATCCAGTCCTCGGCAGGAACCGCCTCATATTTGACATTGCCTTTCAGAGAGAAAGTATACTCGCCGCCTGTAATGCCGATCATTGCATCTGATGTGACATCTATACCCGGAGTCACATCCTGAATAACCATATACCTGACGGTCTCCTCTCCGAAGGCTACAGTAAAGGAAGACTCCCTTTCGATATGCTCGGGATTGGCCGACTCTATGTGGATATGAAGAGTCGCATTGCCGGCTGCACCGCTCAGCGGTGTGACATAGAACCAGTCGCCCTCAGTTCCTGTCACTTTCCAACTGTCAGTGAACTCAAGATTTACCTCTACCGTCTCTCCCTCAATATTGGGGACCGGTATGGACTCTCCCGCCAGTGTAGGTTCCTGGCCGTCGTCCTCTCCCGCAGGACTGCAGGAGAAGACAAAAGCCGTAAGCGTCAAAGCTGAGATTGCAAATATAATATACCTCATAACATGTACGTATTTAATTAAACTAATCCTCGGACACAGTAATTGCCCCTGTCCATGAGCCCGAGAACTCGTTCTGCAGGGGGCTGTCATCGACAAAGCTGAACTCTATGGTATACGTACCGTCACCGTGATTGGTTACGTTCAGTGTACCGCCCTTTGCAGGAGCCACGGACTGAGGCTTGCCGTCAGCGTCGAAGTCACCCTTGTACCAAGTATAGAGATATCCGTAGAAATACTCCCCGGGAAGAACGTCACCCGCAACCGGATCCATATCATCAGGACTCGCAGACATCACGTTATATGTGCCGGTGGGTATACCTGCCTCAAGGCTACCGGCCTCAGCCATGAAGTCCAGCTTTATCTCATCGCCTGAGACTCCGTCAGCAGACTTGATGTTGACAATCCAGTTGTCATCTTCAGTACCGTAATAACCAGGTTTATACTGCACTGTTCCCACTGCACCGTTCAGGTCCAGTTCATAATCAGAAGTGAGAGTAGATTCCCACTCGCCCTGAGGCATCTCATCGGTAGTGAACTCCTGAAGTGCGGCCTCGGAATTGAATATACCGGTATAAAGATCTACGGCGACAGCAAATGCGGTATATGTCGTGGAAGGCGTCAGCACTTCGCCATATTCCTCGCTGTTGTAAGAATCAGGACCATGGGAGGCAATCCATGGAATGATCTGCTCTATCGGCATATTGAGACCATAGCCACGGAACTCTTCTATCAGACCGTTGACATACAGCTGATAACTGTCTCTTACATCATCTGCTGCATGACCAGAGCCGTCTACAAACGAGAACATATAATATACCTCATCGTCATCGGGAGTTACGGATATCACGACCGATGTCGGAGAAGTCTCGCAGGTAATCGTAAAGTTCACATCCACCATAGGCATGTCTTTGGTCGTAAATGACTGATAACATACCTCTGAAAGCATCTCCTGCTCCGGTGTAAGACCTACGGCGTATATCACATACTCGGTGGCGGGAAGCAGTCCCTTAGTGCTCACATCCAATGTATCACCGTAGATAATAAGACTCTGCTCAATGTAGTCCTCAAGGGTAAGTCCCGCCGACTGAGCATTCTGATTGATAGTGATAAGACTGAACTTGAAGAACTCCTCGAATGAGTCATAAGCATCCCATGATTCCTTGTCCACTATCATGTTGATATAAGGCATCTCCTGATCCTTGGCGGTGACGTCCCATGTAACCGCCATATAGTCAATCTCCTTTATATTGATCTGATATGCCGGAATTACCTCACCTTCGCTCTGGATAACCTTCAGTTCAACACCGAGCGATCCGTATGAGAGACTGATAGATGCTTCTCTGGACGTTTCTTCCTCGTTGGGAAGGACATCAAACGTCACTTTTCCGAATGTAGAGCGCGTGTCAGGCTCCGTTATCCAGTCCACACCTTCCTGAAGCTCGGCTATTACCATATCCTCGGTAGGGTTTACTATATCATAAAGGAATTCAAAACTACCTCCGGCCTTGTCTACATTGAAGGTCGTTTCGCTTAAAGGCTTAAACTCCGGATCAGTAACTGCAGTTTCGGGCTTCTCATCCTTGTTGCAGGATACAGACAGGACAGCCGCTGCGGCTGCGAGTAAGAAAAATGCTGCTTTTCTCATATGCTAAATTTTTAGTTGATGATTTGTTTGTCTGTCACAAATGTAGGTCAGCATATGATACTTTGCAAATATAAAAAATGGCAATTTGACAAATTTGCCGAATTGCCATTTATTAAGTGCCTGAGACTATTCTAGACGTTGAAAAGGAAGTGCATGATGTCGCCGTCCTCCACGGTGTAATCCTTGCCCTGGACTGCCAGACGGCCGGCTGCACGGCACTCCGCCTCGGAGCCGTACTTGACGAAATCATCGTACTTGATGACCTCGGCCCGGATAAAGCCTTTCTCAAAATCGGTATGTATGACTCCCGCCGCACGCGGTGCCTTGTCCCCTTTATGTATGGTCCAGGCGCGGACCTCAGGCTCTCCCGCCGTAAAATAAGTGCGCAGGCCGAGCAGGTCATAGGCAGCGCGGATCAGTCTCTCTATACCCGAATGTTCCAGCCCCAGTTCCTCAAGGAACATCTGACGCTCCTCATAGCTGTCCAGCTCGGCTATCTCGGACTCTATCTTGGCCGCAATGACCAGGACTCCGGCATCCTCGTCCTTGACAGCCTCCTTCACTTTATCAACATAGGCGTTGCCGTTTGCGGCCGAAGCCTCGTCCACATTGCAGACATAGAGCACCGGCTTGGCTGTGAGCAGGAAGAACTCCCGGGCGATCTTCTCGTCCTCGGGATTGTCCAGCACCACTGTACGGGCAGACTTTCCGGCCTCCAGCGCAGCCTTGTAGCGCAGAAGTATCTCGCAGGCCTTCCTGGCGTGCTTGTCTCCTCCGGTCTGAGCCTGCTTCTGGAGTTTGGACAGACGGTTCTCCACTGTCTCCAGATCCTTGATCTGAAGCTCCATGTCGATTATCTCCTTGTCCCTTACCGGATCCACGCTGCCGTCCACATGAGTGACGTTGGGATCGTCAAAGCAGCGGAGCACATGCAGGATGGCATCGGTCTCGCGGATATTGGCCAGAAACTGATTGCCCAGCCCCTCGCCTTTGCTCGCGCCCTTGACCAGACCGGCGATGTCCACTATCTCCACAGTCGCAGGCACGACCCGTTTGGGATGTACCAGCGACTCCAGCACCTGAAGCCTTGGATCCGGCACGGTAGTCGAGCCGATATTGGGTTCGATGGTACAGAAAGGGAAATTGGCCGCCTGGGCCTTTCCGGAACTGATACAGTTGAAGAGGGTGGATTTCCCCACATTGGGAAGTCCGACTATTCCGCATTTCAGAGACATATCTTAAATATTTTTCATTTACAAAACCATCAGCTGGGCCACTATCACCCTCAGGAACATGGACAGAGGATATACCGTCGCATAAGCCACTGCTATCCTGGACTCGTCAAACGTACTGTTCATGAAAGCCAGGGCTGTAGGATTGGTATGCGAGCCGCACACCAGACCGGAAATGGAATAATAGTCCAGTTTGAAGACCAGTCTTGCCAGGGTGCAGACTATAATCAGCGGAATCACCGTTATCAGGAAACCGTAGAGAATCCACATATATCCGCCGCCGACGAGCGCCTCCACGAATCCCTGACCTGCCCCCAGACCGACTGCCGCCAGGAACAGCGTTATACCCACCTCGCGGAGCATCATGTTGGAGCTGGCCGTCGTGTACGTAACCATACCGAAATTGGGGCCGAAACGGGCTATGAGTATCGCCACCACCAGAGAACCGCCGGCAAGTCCGAGCTTGAGCGGCTGGGACAGTCCGGGCAGCATAATGGGGATGGAGCCGACTATGATACCGAAGAATATACCTATGAATATAGGGATCAGCTTGGGTTCCCTCAGTTTCCGGACCTGATTGCCGACAAGATTCGCCACTTTGTCTATGGCACTCTGGGCTCCCACTACCATTATACGGTCACCCAACTGCAGATGAAGTCCCGGGCCGGCAGTAAGGTCGATACCGGCACGGTTGACCCTGGTAATGTTCAGACCGAACTGGGCCCTTATATTAAGCTCGCCCAGGCTCTTGCCGTTGATCTCGCTGTTGGTGACCACCAGACGGCGGGATACCAGATTGGTGTCCAGTTTCTCCCATGCGCTCTGGTCCATCTCCAGCTTCTTGCCGATAAAGGCGATTACCACATCCGCATTGGCCGCCGACGTGATGACCAGAAGCTTGTCTCCCTGCTTGACAACTGAGTTGGACGTAGGAATCTCCATATGTCCGTCAGGATGATACTGACGCGATACCACAAAATGACGGTTCAGGAGGTGGTCCACTTCCGATATCGTCCTGCCGAATATGGCCTCGTTACGCACTTCTACGGCTATCTTGCAGGCACTGTCCTTGCTCGTCTCCTGCTTCTCGACTATCTCCTTCTCCTTTTTAAGATCGACCCGGAATATCGCCCTGGCCCCGAGCAGCGTGAGTATGACACCCACGACTCCCAGAGGATAGGCCACCGCATAACCGGTCGCGATAGTATTGTCCGCAACTCCGGTAATCTCAGCGACAGTCTGCTGGGCCGCACCGAGACCGGGCGTATTGGTCACCGCTCCGGACATAACTCCCACCATCGTAGGCATGGGAGTACCGGTTATCAGGTGTATGGCCACCGTTATCACGACTCCCAGAACGACAATCATGACCGCGAGCATGTTCATCCGCATTCCGCCTTTCTTGAACGAGGCGAAGAAACCGGGACCGACCTGCAGACCGAGAGAGAAGACAAAAAGTATGAGTCCGAAGTCACTGACGAAACTCCGGACTGATTCGTTGATTGTAAAGCCGAAATGCGACAGGAGAATACCCACGAAGAGTATCCACGTCACTCCCAGGGATACGCCGAAGACCTTTATCTTGCCGAGCATTATCCCGAGCGCGATTACAATGGCTATGATCAGAATAGCGTGTGCTACGCTGTCTGAGAATAAAAGTTGGTTCAACCATTCCATATCATACGCAAATAAGCGCGCAAATGTAGCACTTATTTACGAGAGGACGGAATATTTTTTTCAAAAATAAGTCCAGCACGATAGGCTGCCAGCAGACGCTTGAGGTCCTTTATCTGCTCTTTCAGCTCTTTTCCCACATCTGTATCGCCCACCAGGGTGCGCTTGTCCACGGACTCCACGACACGGGTCAGGGACTTGATGTCCACCCCGTCCCGCACGGCCCTGTCTATGGACTTGAACGGTTCGTGCTGGGCCAGCATCAGACCGTAGGAGTTGTAAATCAGCGTATAGCCTGCGATACCGGTCTCGGACTGATACGGCTTGGAATATCCTCCGTCGATTACCAGCAGACGGCCTCCCGCCTTGATGGGAGACTCACCTTTCTTGGTCTTGACCGGCACATGGCCGTTGATGATGTGGGTATGCTCCCCGTGCAGACCGAACTCGTCGAGAATCATCTCACAGATGTCCTTACGGTCCTTGTACTGCGAGTAGTAGCCCAGCGTCTCCTTGTGGGTCTCCTTCTCGGCTATGAAATACCTCTCGAAAGTGGCCATCTTGTCCTTGTCAAACGGAGGAGCGTAGGGGCCGCACCACAGATACCACATGAAATCCTGGGCATAGGCCTTGAGCTTCATGTCCTTCTCCTCATAATAAGCAGCCCGGGCCACCTTGTCCACCATATCGAACAGGGCCTTCCCCTTATACGGCTTGCCCAGTATCACAAGTTCCTTGAACGAGCCGTCCGCGTTCAGGGGCATGGAGGCGTGGAACAGCAGGTTGGAGTTCCGCACCAGATACAGCGAGCCCTTAGAGTAGAGACAGCGGATATGCTTGTCCAGCTGGGCGTTGTTGGTAAAGTTGCCCAGCAGTTTGGTCACCACGCTCTTCTCCTCGGCTGTCAGCCTGTACGGATGCTCCCGGTCTATGGTGGGGAAATTCATATCCTTCATGGCATAGTCCTTGTCCCCCACCCGGACTGTACCGTGCTCGAAGTCTATCTTGTCCAGCAGGTTACGGTCAGACATACCGAACTCCCTGCGGCGGTGTATCACATCTCCTTCCAGCTTGAACTGTATGACGGTCATCGCCTTGTGCATCCTGGATATGAGAGTCAGCGTCTTGTCATCATACTTTGAGCCGGCATCCACCTTGGGCTTGAAGCAGGCACAGGGATCGTCGGCATAGGCGTCCATGGCAAATGTGGCCAGCGGCAGCAGATTGACTCCGTAGCCGTCCTCAAGAGTCTCCAGATTGGCGTATCTGAGGCATATGCGCACCACGTTGGCCATACATGCGGCGCTTCCGGCGGCGGCACCCATCCAGATGATGTCGTGATTGCCCCACTGGAAGTCCACATTGTGGTAACTGCAGAGCATGTCCATGATCTTGTGCGCCCCGGGACCGCGGTCGTAGATATCACCGAGCACGTGCAGAGTGTCGATGGTCAGACGCTGTATCACATACGCGATGGCGCAGATGAAGCTGTCCGCCGAGCCGGTCTCTATTATGGTGTTGAGTATCGAGTAGATATACTCATGCTTGTTGTTGTCGTTGAGTGACTCGTGTATGAGCTCCTCTATGATGTAGGAATACTCGGGCGGCAGAGCCTTGCGGACCTTGGAACGGGTGTACTTGGAAGCCGCCACCTCCAGCACCCTGACCATATTGACCAGGTTGATCTTGTACCAGTCCGACATGTTCTTCTCCTTGGCCTTGACCAATTTGAGTTTCTGCTCGGGATAATAGATGAGCGTACACAGCTCTTTCTTCTCGTTCTCCTTGAGCTGGAAACCGAAGAGTTCGTCCACCTTGCGTCTTATGACACCTGAAGCGTTGCGGAGCACGTGCTGAAACGCATCGTACTCCCCGTGCAGGTCCGTCACGAAATGCTCAGTGCCTTTCGGGAGATTGAGAATCGCCTCCAGATTGATTATTTCAGTGCTGGCAGCCTGCACTGTTGGAAAGCTTTTGGATAAAAGCTCGAGATATTTGAGATCTTTCGCCATACCGACAGTTTTTCAGAGTGTTGATGTTTTTATGATTTGTTTATTCTATAATGCAGTCCGTTGAGTCTGAGGAAAGACAGGAAGTCGTCCGCCGCCGTCACGCTGTACTTGCGCGAGAAGAACTCGGCGTTGACCTTGTCATCATGCACATTGAGCGTCAGCATGGACTTGCCCTTGTTGTGACGCACTGATTTCTTCAGGGATCTGATAAACTCGCTGTTGACGATCTCCAGCGGCACGTCTATCACTATCTCCTTTATCATGGACTCCCTGACATTGGCCAGCAGGGACATAGCCCTGATCTTCGGGAAACCGCCCGAAATCTCAAACCGCTTGCCTCCCCTGGCGTTCTTGTCCTCGACCTTGTTGAAGCGCGGGGCCACATAGACCCGAAGCAGCAGGAACTCATGAACCCTGAGGAATCCGCTGAACGCCTCATAGTCCTTGTCAAAGAGCGTAAACGTCACCGAACCCTTAAAATCCTCTACAGTCACCTTGCAGATAGTCCCCATACCATTGGATTTGGGCCTTATGTCCACACCGCTCACCAGGCCGGCTATATACTGGTCCTTCTCGAAAGCCTCGCGCTCCTTGCTGGAGGACACCTCGTCCACATAGGCGCTCCACTCCGGAATACTCATGGTGGTGAAATTCTCCACCTCGAAACGGAACCTGTCCAGCGGGTGCGCCGAGATGTACATACCCACCAGCTCCTTCTCCTTCTTGAGCATCTCTATCTGGTCCAGTTCGTGCAGTACGGGCAGCTGAGGCCGCACCGTCTCCACCTCGTCCGCACCTCCGAAGAGACTGTTTTTCATGGACTCGGCTGTCTTCTGATACAGAGAACCGTAACGCAGCAGCAGATCCAGACAGGTCTCCCCCTTGCCGGCATCCATGGCAAACGAGCCCCTGTTGATCTCCGGGAACGAATCAAAAGCACCGCTGTACGCCAGAGCCTCCACCCCCTTCTTATTGACCGAAGTATACGGAATCCTCTCCATGAAATTGAAGATGTCCTTGAACGGGCCGCCGGCCTTGCGCACCTCGATGATGCTGTTAACCGCTCCGATACCGATGCCCTTGATGCCTGCCATGCCGAAGCGGATGTTGCCGTCCTTGTTGACGGTGAACTTGGTGTAGCTCTCGTTGACATCCGGCCCGAGGATTTTCATGCCGTTGCGCCGGCAGTCATCCATGAACTTGGTGATCTCGTCGATGTTGTTGAGGTTGTTGCTCAGCACTGCAGCCATATACTCAGCGCGGTAGTGAGCCTTGAGGTAGCCGGTCTGGTAGCCTACCCATGCGTAGCAGGTGGCATGTGACTTGTTGAAGGCGTAGGACGCAAATGCCTCCCAGTCGTTCCATATCTTATTGAGTATGGCTTCGGGATGTCCGTGCTCCAGACCTCCGGCGAAGAACTCGTCCTTTAGCTCGGCCATAACCTTGATCTGCTTCTTTCCCATCGCCTTACGCAGCTTGTCGGCCTTTCCCTTGGTGAAGCCGGCCAGCTTCTGGGACAGCAGCATGACCTGCTCCTGGTAGACCGTCACTCCGTAAGTGTCGTGCAGGTACTCCTCCATGTCGGGCAGGTCGTACTCAATCTTGCTGCGGCCGTGCTTGCGGGCCACGAAGTCGGGGATGTAGTCCATAGGACCCGGACGGTAGAGAGCGTTCATCGCGATAAGGTCCTCGAACCTGGAGGGCTGAAGCTCCATGAGCCACTTCTGCATACCGTCGGACTCAAACTGGAACACACCCACAGTGTCGCCCCGGGAAAAAAGCTCATATGTTTCCTTGTCATCAATAGGGATGGAGTTGATGTCCAGTTCCTCGCCCCGCGACTGCCGGATGTTCTCCACCGTGTCTTTCAGTATAGTCAGGGTCTTCAGCCCGAGGAAGTCCATCTTCAGCATACCGGCCGACTCGATGAGGCTGCCCTCGAACTGCGAGACCAGGATGTCCTTGCCGGTCTCCTTGTCCTTGGCCGTGCTCAGGGGGATGAAGTTCGTAAGGTCGTCGCGGCCTATGATGGTGGCGCAGGCATGTACGCCGGTGTTGCGGACCGTACCCTCCAGCCGCTCGGCGTACAGGAGGGTGTCGTGGACCAGCTGGTCGCCACTGTTGAAGGCTTCCTTGAACTCGGGCACCTTCTCCAGGCAGAGCTTTATAGTAGGGTCCACATCCTTGGACTCCGTCACTTTCTTCTTCTGTCCGGGATGATCAGGATCATCTATCTCCTTATCTTTCTGAACAGTAACCTTTCTGGGCACCAGCTTGGCCAGCCTGTCCGTGGTGTCCAGACTCAACTTTTGGATACGGCCCACGTCGCGGATGACGCTCTTGGTGGCCATCGTACCGAAGGTAATCACGTGCGATACGTGGTCCTTGCCGTACTTGTCCTCCACGTACTTGAACACCCTGTAGCGGCCCTCGTCGTCGAAGTCAATGTCGATATCGGGCATGGATATACGGTCGGGGTTCAGGAAACGCTCGAACAGCAGGTCGTACTTTATCGGGTCAATATTGGTAATCGTAAGACAGTAGGCCACCACCGAGCCGGCAGCGGAGCCTCGTCCGGGCCCCACCCACACGCCCATATTGCGGGCAGCCTTGATAAAATCCTGGACTATAAGAAAATAATCGGGAAATCCCATCTTCTTGATAGTCGCCAGCTCGAAGTCAATCCTCTCCCTCGTGGCCTCGGGTATGTCCTCCCCGTAGCGGCGGTGCGCTCCCTCGTAGGTAAGGAAGTGCAGGTAGTCGTTGGAATCGGTAAATCCCTCCGGCAGAGGAAATATCGGGAGAATCGGGTCGTGGTTGAGGTTCAGCACCTCGCATTTGTCCACGATCTCCAGGGTATTGGATATCACCTCGGGATGGTCGGCGAAGATGGCCGACATCTCCTCGGTGGACTTGAGGTATTCCTGCTGGGTGTAGCGCAGACGCTTGGGGTCGTCAAAGTCGGAGTTGGTGCTGATGCAGATCAGACGGTCGTGTGCCGGGCCGTCCTCCTTGCGCACGAAATGCACGTCATTGGTGGCCACTACCTTGATGCCCAGCTTCTCCGCTATCTTGAATATCACCTCGTTGACCTGCTGCTGATGTTCAAAGGTGCTCTTCTCCGCTCCGGGTACGTCGGTCTCGTGCCGCTGCACCTCCAGATAATAGTCGTCACCGAAGATGGACTTGTACCACGCCGCTATGCGCTCCGCCTCCTCCGGCTTTCCCTCCATGATGGCCTGAGGCACCTCTCCTCCCAGACAGGCCGAGCAGCAGACTATACCCTCGTGGTACTGCTCTATCAGCTCGTGGTCGATGCGCGGCTTATAGTAGAAGCCCTCGATGTAAGCCTTGGACGAGAGCTTGATGAGGTTGTGGTAGCCATCCATGTTCTTGGCCAGCATGATCAGATGGTAGGAACTCTGGTCCTCGCGGCCCTTGCGGTCAAAACGGCTCGCTCCGGCCACATAGAACTCCGAGCCCACAATAGGCTTGAGCGACGCCTTCTCGTCATCACCGAGCTTTATCTCTCCGACATCCAGTCCTTCCTCCTTCGCCTTTTCTATCTTGGACTCCAGTCTATTATCATTTATCTTCTTCAACTGCACGGATGTTTTGTCCAAGAACTCCTTGGCCGCGAACATATTGCCGTGGTCAGTAATAGCCAGGGCCGGCTGACCGTTAGCCACGGCAGTATTGATCAGGTCTTCTATCTTGGACTGACCGTCCAGAATCGAATACTGGGTATGGACATGCAGGTGGGCGAATGACATATATTATCCTTGATTTCTTCCCCACAAAGATAACACTATTTCCTCCGCCCGAGCAATTATTTGTGCTCGAAGATGTAGACTTTGTCGGCACGGCGGACACGGGTGGGGACGGGGATGGAGCAGGCCACTCCCTGGGCCGCGCTCTGAGCCGGTATGAGGTCTACGCGGATCTCCGGGATGTCCATCTCCACGACACCTGTGGTAGGGCCGATGATGAGAATGTGCTGGCCGACTTTCAGCGGAGCCGCCTCAACGATGATCTCGGCCACTCCGAGGTTGGAGAAATAATTGTTGACCTTACCGGCGTAGGTCTTCTTCATGGTCGCGCTGCTGCCGTAGACGCTGCTCCACTCGCCCAAGCGGGCACCCTGATAGTAGCCGTCCCAGAAGCCGCGGTTGAAGACCTCGGAGAGCTGAGCCTTGAACGAGGCTCCGAACTCCGGAGTGAAAGTGCCGGCCTCCACCGCATCCGCCGCAACACGGTAGGCACTGACCACCTTCTGCACGTATTCCGCCGGACGGGCGCGGCCCTCTATCTTGAAGACCGAGACGCCGGCTGCCGCCATTTTATCCAGGAACTCTATGGTACACAGGTCTTTGGGAGACATGATATACTTATTGTCAATCTCCAGTTCGTAACCCGTCTCGAGGTCCGTGACGCGATAGCCCCGGCGGCAGAGCTGGAGACAGGAGCCCCGGTTGGCAGAATGATTGTTCTCGTGCAGGCTCAAGTAACACTTACCCGAAACCGCCATGCAGAGAGCACCGTGGCAGAACATCTCTATCTGCACCGGACGGCCCGAAGGCCCCATGATATGCTCGGAGGCTATGCGGTCGGTGATGGCCTTGACCTGATCCAGATTGAGTTCCCGGGCCAGGACCATCACATCGGCATACCGGGAGTAGAAGCGGACTGCCTCCGTATTGGAAATATTGAGCTGAGTGGAGATATGCACTTCCATACCGATACGGCGGGCGTACTCTATAGTCGTGATATCCGAAGCTATGACGGCCGTAACTCCCGCCTCCTTCGCTGCATCGAGAGTGCTGTATGCCTTGGGGACATCCTCGTCATACAGGATGATATTGAGAGCCAGATAGGTCTTTACGTCATTCTCCGAACAGTAGCGGACTATCTCCGGAAGGTCGGAGAGAGTAAAATTGTTCGCGCTGTGCGAGCGCATGTTCAGGTCCTCGACCCCGAAATACACCGAATCAGCCCCAGCCTGCACGGCAGCGGTAAGGGCCTCGAAGCATCCGGCCGGGGCCATTATCTCAAGTCTGTGTCCCTTGCTCATTTGCGGCGGTAGGTTATCTGAGTTGCGAACTCCTCGAGCAGGGAGAGCTTTTGCGTTCCGAGGGACAGTCCCTCGACAGTCTCCATTGCCCTATGGAAATAGTGCTCTATGGCCTTCTCGGCATTGTCCTTGACTCCAAGCTCCGTAAACAGCTGCTGAGCCGCAGCGATCTTCTCTGCCGCACGGTCCTCACCCATCCGGAATATCTGCTCAAAACGTGCCTTCTGCTCTCCTACAGCCAGACGGGCCGCCTCGATGTAGAGCCACGTCTTCTTATTGTTCATGATATCGCCTCCGATATTCTTGCCGAACACGGCCGGGTCTCCGAACGTATCCAGATAATCATCCGTTATCTGAAACGCCAGACCCAGGTCATAGCCGTACTGATACAGAGCCTCGGCCGACTTCGCGTCAGCTCCGCCGAGCACCGCGCCCATCCTGGCCGCACCGGCTATCAGGGCCGAGGTCTTCAGACCTATCATCATGATGTAGTCATCCATCGTCACCACCGGCATCGTCTCGTAATTCATATCGTACTGCTGCCCCTCGCAGACCTTCCTGGCTGTATCACTGAATATCTCCAGCACGGCCCGCAGCTTGTCCGAAGGTGCCTTGCTTACATACTCATAGGCCTGGATAGACATCACGTCTCCGGAAAGTATGGCGATATTCTCGTTCCACTTTTTATAGACGGTGAGCTGCCCTCGCCTAAGATCCGCCCTGTCCATGATATCGTCGTGTATCAGAGTAAATGAATGGAATATCTCCAGACCGAGTGCCGGATACACCTGCGAGGCATCTATCTCGTCCGAGAACAGCGAGCAGACCAGCAGGGCCAGACGCGGACGGATCCGCTTGCCCCCGATGGACATAGTGTATTCTATAGGTCTGTAAAGTTCCTCAGGCTCCCCTTTCAGATCCAGGGCGCATATCCCGTTGGAGACTATCTTGTCTATCTCTGCCAATGTATACATCTTGATATTACTTTGCATTGCGTTGCGGGGCAAAGATACGCAAAGTCTCCAAATTTTGTATCTTCGCGGCACGAAACAAAGTTCATGGGCGAGAACAAAGTACATACCGGGACCGCCACCGTGGTCAAGAACACGGGCAGCCACTATCTGCTGTCGGAGCTGCCGCTGTGGGAGCCATTCAACGCAGTGGTAAGAGGAAAGCTGCGGCTGAGCGGCTCGACGGCCACCAACCCCGTGGCCGTAGGCGACCGCGTGGAATATTCCGTACCGGTGGGCAGCGACGGCAGACCGGCGGACGAGGCGACCATCACCAAGGTGCTGCCGAGAAAGAACTACATCATCCGCAAGTCCACCAACCTCTCCCGTCAGTGCCACATCCTTGCCTCCAACATCGATACGGCCTATCTGATAGTCACCCTTGACTGTCCCGAGACCAAGTGGCCCTTCATCGACCGCTTCCTGGTCACCTGCGAGGCATATAAAGTGCCGGTGACAATCATCCTCAACAAATGCGACCTCTACAAGGACAATGAGGAGCTGACTGCCAGAAGCGGGCTGTTCCACAGCATCTACGGCGATGCCGGCTATCCCATAATGGACATCTCAGTGCTTACCGGCGAGGGCATTGACGAACTTCGTAAAAAATGCAATGAGGGCGGCGTCTCCATGTTCTCAGGAGTATCTGGTGTCGGCAAGTCCTCGCTTATCAAGGCCATAGATCCCGCTCTCGACCCCAAGACATCGGAGATATCGGACAAATACCGGCAGGGAAAGCACACCACCACTTTCTACGAGATATATCCCGTTCACGGAGGCGGCTTCATCATCGATACCCCGGGCATCAGGGGCTTCGGCCTCGTGGACATCGAGCCGGAGGAGATCTCCACCTACTTTCCCGAGATGCTGCGGATAGCCGACAACTGCCGCTACAAACCCTGCACCCACACCCACGAACCGGGCTGCGCGGTACTGGAGGCAGTGGAAGAAGGCACAATATCCCCGGAACGCTATACATCCTATCTCGGAATGCTGGACGAGGAGGGCAAATACAGGTAGAACGATGAACAGACGGATACTCAAGCTCGCTGTTCCAAGCATCCTGGCCAACATCACCGTCCCCCTGGTGGGCATGGTAGACATCGCCGTATCCGGCCGCCTGGGCAATGTGGCCGCTATCGGGGCCATCGCAGTAGGCTCGATGCTCTTCGATCTGCTGTACTGGAACTTCGGCTTTCTGCGGGTCGGCACCGGCGGTCTGACCGCCCAGGCCTACGGCCGCAAGGACATGGCCGGAGCCATAAAGTATTTCGTCCAGGGAGAATCGACAGCCCTGCTCTCGGCTACTTTCCTGATAGCCATTCAGTGGCTGTTCGTCGAGACGGCGTTTCTGTTCATAGACTGCTCCGGAGAAGTGCAGGAACTGGCCCGCAAGTATTTCTTCATCAGGATATGGGACGCTCCGGCCACCCTCTCGCTGATGGTCTTCAAGGGCTGGTTCATCGGTATGCAGAATACCGTCTTTCCGATGATAGTGGACATGACGGTCAATATAGTCAACCTATCGGCCAGTATCTGGCTGGGCCTGCACACTCCGCTCGGCTTCGCAGGAGTCGCGCTCGGCACGGTCATCGCCCAGTACACCGGCCTCATCCTGGCCTCGGTACTGATGGCAGTACACTACCGCAAACTGTTCGGATACGTCAACATAAGGCGGGACGTGCGGTTCAAGTACATGAAGTCGTTCTATGTGCTCAATGCCAACCTCTTCCTGCGCTCGCTCTGCTTCATGCTGATATACTGCGGATTCACATCTCTGGCCGCCCATTACGGTGACGTACAGCTGGCCGTCAGCACCATCATCATGAAGCTGCTGATGCTCTACTCCTACATTCTGGACGGATTCGCATACGCCGGAGAAGCCCTTACGGGACGCTACATCGGGGCTCAGGACAAGCCGTCACTGCACAAGGCCGTCCGTCTGCTCTTCATATGGACTGCAGGGCTGGCCGTCATCTCAACCGTGGCCTACGGCATCGGCGGACAGTGGATGGTCAGCATGATGACCACCGAGACAGCTGTAATCGATGCATCCAGACCTTATATGATATGGCTGGTAATCATGCCGGCGTTCAGCTGCATGGCCTTCATGTGGGACGGTATCTTCATCGGGGCCACCGCTGCACGGGCCATCCGCAACGGCATGATCTGGGCCTGCGTGTCATTCTACGCCTGTTACTTCGCCTTCCGCGGCCTGATGGGCATCCAGGCCCTCTACATGGCCTACTTCGCCCACCTCATCGCCCGCGACATCTACATGACCCTCACCGCCCGCCGCCAGGTCTTCTCCAGAATCCCGGCCTAGTATCTACTCCACGGAGGGAATAGTTCCGTCCCAGAGCTCAAGGGCCTTTTGAAGCTGGGTGTCCTGACGGAGGACAGACTCGACCCCGCCGCGACGCAGGTAGAACTTCAAGGCTATCTCATCCTCCAGCAGCGGCTTGATGCGGGATTTGTTAGCCAGCAGGAATTCTTCCTTGGTAAGGGACATGCGGTCCAGCAGTTCCTCCATCTCCTCGTCCAGACCCTCGAGGTTCTCTCCCAGGCCCTCGCGCTCAGCCACATCCAGCACACCTTCCATCTCTATCTGAGCCTCTGTTCTGACATCGAACTCCTTCTTCGAGGCAAACTTGACAAAATCCTCATATTCCTCATCGGTAAGCCTGAACTCACCTGCCGGAGCAATACTGTCATGCGCGTTGAAATATCTGATTGCGTAATCACTGAGAACATTGCTGTAAATCATAGAGAGAACAGGACGGCTGTACGTATCCGGCTCTACTATGATATCGGGAGTGATACCGCCTCCGTCATAGACCGGACGCCCGCCCTTCGTCCTGAACTCCTTTTTAAGGGAGTCGGGAACGGTACCCACGCTGCCGTCCTCATTGCGGTGGCTGTAGTCTATGGCCTGAACGCAACGGCCGCTGGGCGTATAATACTTTGCAGTTGTCACCTTTAGAGAGGTATTGTATCCCACAGGCCTGATAGTCTGCACCAGTCCCTTTCCGTAGGTACGGATACCGGCGACAGCAGCCCTGTCCATGTCCTGCAGGGCACCGGCGACTATCTCGGAGGACGATGCCGAACCTGAATTGACCATCACCATCAAAGGCAACAGGGTGTCCACCGGAGCTGTCTCGGTCCTGTACTCAAAATGAGTCTCGGGATGCTTGCCCCTGGCCGAGACCACAAGCGAGCCTTTCGGAACGAACATGGAGACAATGTTTACCGCCTCGTCCATGAGTCCGCCCCCGTTGCCGCGAAGGTCAAGTACCAGCCGCTTCATCCTGCCGTCAGCCTTAAGGGCCTCAAGAGCCTTGCGGACATCCTTGGACCCGTCCTTAGTAAATCCGCCTATCTGGATATAGCCGGTCGAGTCGTCACTCAGGAATCCGTAATACACCACGTCCGGAATATGTATCCTCTCACGGGTCAGGGCCACATCCACGGTATCCCCGCCGCGCCCCTTGACCACAGTCATATTGAGCACCGTACCCGGACGCCCCCTCATCTTCCCGCTGCACTGGTCTACAGGCAGATCCTTGGTACTCACTCCATCAATGGCGACGATGGTGTCCCCCGGATTGAGTCCTGCCTTTATGGCCGCCGAACCCTCATACGGCTCAGCGATGATTATATAGCCGGCCGATGTCTTCTGAATCAAAGCCCCCACTCCACCGTAACTGGCTGTAGTCATAATATCCAGAGCCTCCTCATTTTCCTCCGGAATAAACACGGTATACGGGTCCAGTGTGGAGAGCATCTCATCTATACCTTTGTGTATCAGCTCATCCAGCTTAACCGAATCCACATATTGAGACTCCAGGGTCCTGAGAATCATGGACTGTATTTCCAGATACTTCCCGGTATTGAACTCCTCCGACTGCGCATATACGGAGAAAACAGCCGCAACTGTTACCGCCACGGACATCAACGTCCTCTTAAAAATGCCTGTAAACATTATCTTCTATATTCAATTATCCTGACAAAAATACGAAATCTCTGTTCACAGACAAATTCAATACCAAACTTTACATAGGCACGATTATTCCCGTCCTGGTCTCATCGTGCCAAAGCCAGCTGCTGCCGTTCTCAGACTTGATGCACTCATATATGGAAGTACCCTGGGAAATGGTCGGGAATCCCTCTGAGACGATGCTGACCTCCACCTCAGTACCTTCTGCCGGCACGGAGGAAATACCGAAAGACACCACCTGGCTCAGATTGTCAGTCTGAATCCTGAACGAAGAGCCGTCACTCATCGTTGACAGCTGGTGTTCATACTTATCGTAAACAACCACCGGAGAGCCGTCACAATACATACCCGGAGTGCTCATGCTCAGAAAAAGTGCCTGCTCCGTACCAAGACGGTCCTCCTCTCTGACACATCCCGCAACCACTGCTGCAAAAACAAGCGAAAAAAGAATGTATGCTGTATTTTTCATATTATTCCACTGTTCTAATGTATTTTACTATAGTTTCTATTCTGTTCCCGTCATCTATTGTCAACTTTATCTCATGCTCAGGACCCTCAGCAACAAACTCAACTGCCTCTACCGGAACTCCGTCTACAAACCACCCGACAACAGCCCCGTCAGGAAGATTTGCCGCTTTCAACAGCAATGTTTCTCCCTTCTCGTAGAGAGAATGCAGAAGAATGACCGGATAAATGGAAGTGCGCTCCAAGGTAGTAAAAGTAACTGAACGGAAACTACCCTCCGCCACGCCGTCCATTTCGGAAACCTTGACAGTATAAGAAGTATTGCGTTCAAGACCTGCTATATCCAGTTTCTTTACTTCCAGTTCCGCTGCCTTCCAAGTCTCCGGGGACTCAGTCTCATACCACTCCACTCTCCATGCAGACGCATCGGAACCAGGCCATGAAATATAGGCGGATGTCTCGTATTCAGCGACATTGACATTGAACGGAGCTACTCCTGACTCCATCTCTTCCTCCGTATACATTACCAGTTCGCATACGGAAGCTCCTTCGATTATGGACAGAGCTTTCCTTTGCTCAGGATAGTCCGGATGGGTCAATACGGCGACATGGGAGCCTTTGGGTATCCCCTCCATATATACTATACCGTTTACATCAGCAACTGCAGAACAGATTCCGTCTTCAGCCGGAACATCCAGCCTTGCCTCCGCAAGAGGCTGCCGGGACGAATTGATGACCTTGGCCCGGAATATCTGACGGTTCTCCACCTTCAATACATGAGTATCAGTAAAGCCGCCGTCCTCAGTAGTTACCGTGATTGTCGCCTCGCCCGTCCTGACAGCTTTGGCCACGCCTCTCTCATCTATCCGTACCACGGCAGTATCTGAACTGGTCCAGAAGACATTCCGGTTATCGGCATTAGCCGGGACAAGCACTGCCTTGAGCTGCACCGTATCATTGACCACCACACTGCCGCGGCCTTCAATATGAACTCCGGTTACCGGATAACGCTCCGGTGCCGATGTCTCTGCCCGGAATGTTATCACACCGTCTTCCTCACGGATATTGGTCAGCTCAGCATCAATATGAGCTCCGGACCAGGAAACATTCTCCGGATTGGAGCCGGAGGAAAACTCTGTCTTGCCGCTCTGACCAGGGAAGGGCATGTACGGCTGATAACCGTCAGTAGAGCCCGGACGGGCTGTAATGATACGGCAGCACTGGTGAGACTTAACGTTGTTGGGCGAGTTGAAGAGCCACCTGTCCAAAGCTCCCTGGCCGGCCACATAACGTCCGGAACGGTCCACGTGCCATATAAGCAGACCGTGCCCACCGAGATACATATCCCACCCGGAAGTATTCTGTCTGTTCTCAAGAATAAAATATTCACCGTCAGTGTCCGTCGGTATGAAATATGCCTTATTGGATGACTGAATGTCCTGGAGAGTATAGTTTCCTGTATAGACAAGTTCCTCCGGTTCGCACCAACCGACCAACATCCTCTCCACAGCACTGAGGGACGGCGGAGTACGGCCTTCGTTATTGTAGGAGCCGGTACACATAAGAGACCAGTCCCATACTCCCTCTGTCTCACCGTTTTCACTTCCATCGGTATCATAAAGGTCAGGCCAGCCGAGCACATGTCCGAACTCGTGGCAGAAAGTGCCTATGCCTGCCATCTGAGGAGACCATCCCGCCATATTGATTTCAGATGTACAGGCATACACCGAGACCGTCTTTCCGTCCAGAACCAGCACTTCTGTCAACTCGGAACGATGCGGCCATATGGTGTTGTCTCCCCCTCCCTCGGCCTCGTTGACTCCGGCATAAAAAACAAACACATTATCCACCAGACCGTCATTGTTGAGGTCATAATCTGCGAAATTGACACCGTACTGCTCATCTGCCAGCCGACATGCATCAATTATCATCTCCTCTGCTCTTGTATCCAGACCATAATTGCCGTTCTTCCCATAATAGCCGACTGTATTGGGCAGGACAACAGGACCTACCACATCAAACTGAGGGATAAAGCGTCCTCCGGAATTCTGGATATAATAATCTCTGGCGCTGCCTGTGGCCCCGTTCTCCGAATATCCCTCCTGATTGAGCAAACGGTCGAAATCCGCCTGGGCGGAAGAACTGGAAAAATTCTTGTCGCTGAAACCCGCAAGAATAACCAGGGAACGGATATTGCCGGTAGTGGGGAAGCCGATGTCCAGACCTATACGGGCCATCATTTTGCCGTGCTGCTTAATTGCCCTGGACTGACGGGCTTTTAATGCAAGTGAAACAGGGACACTCCTGGTCCGGACCGCACATGGTTGCCCGACACGGACACCGCTGTTCTCAATCTTGTCAGCACCGACTGTGGCATAATAATAAATACCGTCTCTCTGGGTTATCAGATAACCGTCAGAGGTTGTGGTATAATGAAAATTCTCATCTCCATGAATCCGTATAGTCAGGGTTGTTCCGTCAGCCTGTGTCACAGTGACTGCTCCGGGAAACGCCCGGACGGCATAAGCAGGAGAATATGGAGAAAACAACGCTAATAGAAATAGCGCCAAGGAGATAAAAGTAACTCTATTAGTCATATTCCAGTAAATTATCACTAAAATACCGGACATCTGCTGCACCGCAAATATATTATTTATTATCTTTGTTGACACCTATGACTCGATTTTTTTTCACATTTCTGATAACAGTATCCGTGCTTCTTTCTATCTCAGGATGCTCGGACAGAAGTTATAATCCTGAACTTGAGCACATAAGTTCCATAGTCAAATCCTACCCGGACAGTGCTCTCTCCCTTATCCGGTCATTTGATGCAGAAAAGCTTACCAGTCGCAAGGACAAAGCCTATTACGCAATGGTCTACACCCGCGCCAAGCACAACTGCAATTGCCTTACCTACGGAGACTCACTCATGAAAGTTGCCGAACACTGGTATATGAGACACGGCACCAGCAACGAAAAAGCCATGCTTCTGTACTGCATTGGAAACAGTCTGACAGTCAAGGACAGTTTTCCCCTGGCTTCAGAATACTATTCCAAGGCGGAAATCTACGCAATGGAAAGCGGTGACAACTATACTATAGCGGCCATCAACTGCGCCCTTGGTTACTCATTCCGCTTCCAAATGGACTATGACGAGGCCATTGAGCATTTCTCCAAAGCCACCTCCATACTGGAAAATATTGGGGAAAAGCAGCAGGCGTTGATCCCGAAATATCAGAAAGCAGCATTACTGGGTCAACTTGAGGAATACGGGCAGGTGATAGAGATGTGCCGGGAAGCAGCAGCTACCGCGGCTGAAGTAAATGACACCGCTATGATTCTTAGGTTCAACAGCCTTATGGCAATAGCCACAGCCAGTTACTCCCCGTCCCCTGAAGCCGCAGATGAAGCCATACGCAGAATGAAAGATACCTGGAAAAGATACAATAATGACTCAATACCCGTATCCCAATACAATGTACTTGGCCTTCTATATTACTATCAAGGCAACATGCAGGAAGCCAGAAGACTAATGCTCAAGGCACTGGATCACCTTCCCCCCATGGCAACCCGTCTGGGCTGCTACTACACTCTGTCAATGATCGCCGAGAACGAGGGCAAATACCGGGAAGCCCTGAAATATGAAAGGCATGTAACAGCCCTGCAGGACACCCTCTTCAGGGAAACAAAAGACTCCATGGTTCAGGTAGCCGAAAAAAAATACCGCAACGAGCATATACAGGAATCATATAAAATGCTGGCTCTCAAACATAAATACCAGATGTTCATGTTTTTCGCCGCAGCCGTGGTTCTTATCACCTTGACTGTCTCAGTCGTCATCTTCTACCGTAAGCGGCTTAAAGACTCCCGCAGGAAAATCGATGAGGCTATCTCTTACATAGACACTGTCAGCTCTGGCTATGCGGAACTGCAGAACCGGTACAAGGTCCTGCAAGAGGACAACCAGAACCTCAACGAGACCTCGTCAAAAATGCTCAGTATGCTGTCTACCAGGATGGAAAGCATACAACAACTACTGGAATTGGCATCCCTGTACGAGAGCAGACCGGCAGTATTCTACTCTAAATTCAAGGATCTCATTAAAGTAAGTCAGTTCAACAACACAGAACTGGAGCAGGAGATCATATCCACCACCAACCTCTCCTATCACAACATCCTGGATGATCTCAAGGCCATGCATCCGGACCTGTCCCTTCACGAGCTTTGTTATTGCGGTCTGATATGTCTGGGCTTTTCACAGCAGTCCATCCGTGTCCTGTATGACCACACCAACATCAACAGCATATACTCTCTCAGAGCCCGGATCCGGGCCAAACTGGGCATATCCAACAGCAACAAGAATCTCGACACCTATTTTAAGGAACTTATCCGGGAAAAATATCAGTGATTAGGAAGGTATTAGAAAATTTTTTCGCATTACACTGAAATACAGCTACTTAAATTCTTGAGGTATAAGGTAGAGTAAGATGATTTTAAGTGTATTTTTGCAAATGTTTAAACCGGATTGATCCGGACACTGCTGCAACAAAACACTAACACTAACTCTCAACATTATGCTGTTACCTAACCAACAACCTCTGACATTATTCCGCCGGAGCTACCGTATGGGACTCGTACTCCTATCAACTGCTCTGGCTTCTGTTTCGTGTTCAAAAGAGAACACAGGGCAGTCTGAAGAAACGGCAGGGAGGCTGGAAATATCTGTCCGGCCGACAACAGTCCAGATGACCAAAGCCTCTGATACGGCATTTGAAGACGGAGATGAATTCGGTCTGACAGTCGTCCAGTGGCTTGATTCAGAACCCTGCGACCTTTCCCTCATCCGCTACGAGGACAACGTGATGTTCACTGTCGAAGAAGGCAGTGAACCGTATGCCTGGCCCGCCGCATACTATCCGGACAGGACTACTCCGTGTTCCTTTTATGCCTATTACCCTTATAATGAGACCGGCTTCCGACGCGGAACCAATATTCTGCCTGTCCAGGTAGCCACAAATCAGGGTTATGGAATCTCCGGCTCCGACTATATGGTCGCTGTCAAGGACACAGTTTATCCTACGGAAGAAAGCGTACCTCTGGTGTTTGACCATATCCTTGCCAAGATAGTCCTGAATCTTATTGCAGGAGACGGATGCACTACCGCTGACCTTCTGACATCTGACCTCACGCTCAAGTCTTTCAGCACAGAAGCTGAATACGACATCGTTGAGCAGACTTTCTCCGCCATATCCAGCAGGGCAGACATCATCCCATCTACGAACTGGGCCGAATCCTCCGACCGCATAACAGGTTCATGCGCCATAGTTATACCCCAGAAGTTCCGCGCAGGGGAATCCATGCTATACTGCACCATCAACAATAAGATACTGGCATATAAGCCCTCGTCCGACATCCTCTTTGAAAGCGGCAGGCAGTACAATTTCGACATCACGGTGACTGTCACTGATCTCGGTCCCTCCATCGCCGTATCCTCCGAGATTACCGACTGGCAGGAAGGAGACAAGATTATCGGTGATGCCGTCCAGGACACCCCGGTAAAAGGCACCGTAGAGGACATTGACGGGAACGTCTACGACTATGTGGAGATAGGCGGACTGTACTGGACCGCATCCAACATGCGCACCACTAAATACACCGACGGCCGCGACATACCGTATCACTCCGTCGGAACGGATGACTGGATGGCCCTGACTACCCCGGCATACTGCTATTTTGAGAATCTGCCCGAAAACAAGGAAACTTTAGGCCTGCTTTACAATTATTATTCTGTGCTTGACGGAAATATCTGTCCGGAAGGATGGAGACTTCCGACAAAGGACGAACTGTCCATGCTCATAGACGAAGGCAACTACGACTTTGACCCTACGGCACTGATGTCAACGGCATGGGATGACGGAGTCAGCAAGGGGACAAATGAAACAGGTTTCACAGCTCTGCCCAGCGGTATGGCCATGGACGACTCATACTGGATGTCCGACTGCTACCTGTGGTCCTCCTCCATCAATGAACAAGGGACAGACGGAATGATGTACGGATACCTGTACCTGAGTTCGTATCCCTGGACAGACTGGCACATGGCCAGTGTCGGAATGGGAATCAGATGTGTTAAAGAAACAATCGAATAATCATCAATGACACGTATTATGAGAAAACATCAATACATCCTGCTGCTCGCTGCCGCAGCCACACTGGCCGCCGGATCATGCAAGGACAACAATAATACTCCGCAAGAGCTGCAGGAACTCACTCTAAACATAAACGGCGGAGACGACATCAATGAAATCGGAGTCTATGCCACTGAGGAAAATACATTCTCCGGAACCAGATATCTGGACAATGCACGGTTTTCCAAGGACAACGGCCTCTTCACCTCCACCGATCCCGGTGCTGTTTTGAGCGACAACGGCCTTTTGATTACAGCATATCATCCTTATACTCAGAACATCCTGCCTCCAGGCAGCGATATTGCCCAGGTAAAAACAGCCACTGACCAGTCCAACATCGGCGAATACCTCAACTCGGATTTCCTGGCCGGTACCGCCGTCATGGCTCCTGACTCCAGATCTCCGATAAGCCTGACAGTAAACCGGCTGTTCGCCAAGGTCAATCTCATCCTAAAACCTGTCGGCTCCGGGACTGACTTAAGCGACGCTGTTGCCCGCCTCACACTCAACAGTACCGCTGACGTCAATTTCACCGCCTGCGAGGTGGAAAGTTCTTCTACGCCGGCTCAGATAATCCCCAGAGGTTCCTTCAATGTCAATGAGGAGGGGGACTGGACTGGAGTATCCGTAATAACCGTCCCTCAAGACATTAAGGGTGATGCAGAGTTCATCACTCTTACTATGGGCGGTGAGAGCGGGACCTACTCCCTGGGACAGGATCTGAGTATCGCTTCCGGCCAGGAATACGATATGGAAATAAGCATCACCCGAACGGCCGAGAAACTCATCGTGAGCATTGAAGTCTCAGAGAGTCCTTGGATCTCAGGTCTGAATATTGACTTCTCCATAGATGAAGAGATTGAGAAGATCGACTCACTGTCCGACTACGATGGGAACCGCTATGAAGTTGTCAAAGCCGGTCCTCAACTGTGGATGGCCTCCAACCTCAGAACCACCCACTACAACGACGGCACACCGATAACCCATATCTCAGACGCAGACCAGTGGGCAGTTGTCACTGATGAAGGAGCTTACTCGTTTTATAATGAGGATGAGGCTATGCGTGAGAAATACGGCCTGCTGTACAATTGGCACGCCTTGAAAACAGAAAAGCTGTGTCCCGAAGGATGGCACGTACCCACAATGGCCGAATACGAGATGCTGTTTGACTTCGCAGGAGGTATTGAATTTGCCGGTGAGGCAATGAAAAGCACTTCCGGCTGGAGAAACTACCAAAACGAGGAACCCTCTGACATACAAGGATCCAATTCCAGCGGATTCAACGGAACGCCTGGCGGAGTAAGATATGCCGACGGCTCATTTGCCAATGAAGGCCGCTACGGCTACTGGTGGACATCAACCGCTGAGAATGATTTTGAATCATTTGGAATATATCTCTATTACGGAGGAGCGGCGGCAAGCACCATTACTGAAAGCAACAGACTAGGCTATAACGTAAGATGTATTAAATATCAGGAATAATCATGAAACCAAGAATATTATTTGCAGCTGCAGCCATCCTTTCGGTATGCTCCTGCACAAAAACAGACAACCGGCCCGGTCTTTCCGACACCAAAGCCCTGAATATTCCGGCAATGGAACAATCCGGCTTCTCTGACGGTGACGGCATAGGACTGTATCTGACTTACTCAGCTGCTGAAAACGGTTCTACACTTTCCGATGAGCGTTATCTGGACAATATCCTGTTCATCAAGACAGGAGATCAGTTCACATCGTCTCCGGCAGTTTATTATCCGGAAGACACCCGGGTCTTCAACAACATATACGCCTATTTCCCCTATCGGGAGAATTTTGTCCCTGCAGGCACTTCTGTCACTGAAGTCAGCGTAGCAGCCGATCAGTCGGTCTCTGACGGCTCTGATGACTTCCGTTACGCCATACTCCGCAACTATCAGCCGACAGAAGACATTACCGCCCTGGAGTTCAGACACGCATTCGCAAAGGTCAACATCGAGATCAAACCTGGCGGATATTATGACAACCTTGAGGACATCCCCTCCGAACGGACAGTGACCGCCAGGAATATGATTATCTCCGGGAACTTCAACTTTGAGACTGAACAGACCACGCCCGGCACCGGCACGGAGGACATCACCCCCGCTGGAGTGCTCGCGGCCAGCGGCTCTTCTCTCAAAGGCATGTATTTCATCATTCCTCCCCAGACCGTCGCTGCCGGTAACGAATTTCTGGTGTTTGACATGGGTGGAGATATTTTCAGGCTCAATGCACCCGAAGACCTTGTCTTTGCAGCGGGCACAGAAAATACTCTTACCATCACCCTCAACGCCGATTTTTCAGGCACTATCCTCAATGTGAACGTGGACATCGATGACTGGACAGAAGGGGGACAGACTGAATTTGACGAAGAAGAGATACTGCCTCCTTCCGAAAAAACCGTAAGTGATGCCGACGGCAACATCTACGATATCATCAGGATAGGAAAACAGTTCTGGATGGGTTCCAGCCTGAGAACAACCAGCCTCAACGACGGGACACCCATGACAGGCTGCACTGACACAGACTGGATATCCAATCTGGACAAAGCCTCTTATGCCGCCTACAACAATGATGACAGCGATGCAGAAACCTACGGCCTTCTCTACAACAGGACAGCCGTGGAAAGCGGACGTCTCTGCCCGGAAGGATGGCACGTACCGTCCTCAACCGATTGGGACGAATTGGGGAAAGCCCTCGGCGGCACAATGGATGATTACAACTCCTGGCTAGGCATCGGTCCGGCCATGAAATCTACGGACGCAGAAGCATGGAACGGCAAAGCCACAAATTCAAGCGGGTTCAACGCCTGGCCTTCCGGATATGTCTACGTCTATACTGATGATAGCGGAACCCAAAGCACCCGATACATCTACAGGGACGAGGCTGCATATTTCTGGAGCATGACAGCCGTATCCGGTGCGACTTCCTTCGTAAGGAGCCTCAGCACCTACTACGATGACCTGCTCAGATACCTGGCCAACAACGACAACGGTTACGCAGTACGATGTGTTCACGATTTTTAAAATTTTGAAGTTATGACTTACAATAGACCTATAATAGCAATCACCACCGTATGTGCCATTGCGGCAGTATCCTGCAGCAAAAGCGAGATGGAGAACCAGACTGCAGGATCACTGATACCCGTCAACATCACCGCCTCCATTGAAACGCAGACCCGCGCTTCCGGAACATCTTTTGACGAAGGTGACATGATCGGCATGTACGCATTCCGTCACCTTGATGACGAGGAAGAAGCCATGATGGGTGTGCGCCAGTTCGACAATACCCCACTTACAATATCCGGCGGCGTTCCCAAGACCGATGCACCTTTATACTTCCCGAAGTATGAGGAAAACACCGATTTCTATATGTACTACCCCTACAACGACACTCCTGTAGAGCAGGGCAGCACATACCAATGGATGCCGGCCTACGAAGACCAGAGCAGCGATGCTGCATTTCTGGCCTCCGATAAAATGGTCGCAAAAGTACTTGACGTAAAGAAATCACCTGCCCCGATACACTTTCAGTTTAAAAGACTGATGAGCAAAATAGAATTTGAACTGACTGCAGGCGAAGGATACACTGACGAGAGTGTGGAAAAAGCCGAAGTCCTGTTGAAGAACATCAAGAACTCCTGCGCCCTCAATCTTCTCACCATGGAGATGGAGTCTGTATCAACCCCTGTGGACATCATTCCCCACGGCACATTTTCCTATGATTACTGGACATGGACTATCTCGGGAGTTGAAGCCATCATCCCTCCCCAAAAAATGGAAGCGGGAACCAACATGTTCTTTATATCTTTAGGAGACAAAAAATTCCGTGGCACGATACCCGAGGACATAGTCTTTGAGGCCGGTAAGACATATACCTTCACAGTCACTCTCAACAGAGCCATTAACGGTGATGAGGTATCTGTCATGCCTGAGATTAACGACTGGACTGACGGCGGGACTCTTACCGGTGACGTCATAGAGATAGAGGACCCCGACGATGATATCTCCTATGTGACAGACTATGACGGCAACGAGTACAACATAGTCACCATAGGTACACAGAAATGGCTGGGCTCCAACCTCAGGACTACCCGCTTCAATGACGGCACCGCAATATCCAACTTCACAGACCAGGCAGACTGGGATGCATGTGAGTCATCAGAGGAGCCCGCATGGTGCTATTACAACAATGATCCGGCCAAAGAAGAAAAGTACGGCATACTGTACAACTGGTTCGCAGCTGCCCATGGCAATATTTGTCCGGAAGGCTGGCATGTTCCCACCCGTGAGGAATGGAACATCCTTGTACAGTTCCTCGGTGAGAACGGAGGAACCAAACTCAAAGCCACTTCCGGATGGTATGACATTGACGGATTCACATATCCGTCCTATCAGGGCACAGATGACTACGGATTCACCGCCATTCCATGCGGCAACCGCAACGGCGGCAACGGTGAAGGGTTTGAGCGTATTGACCAATATTGTGAATGGTGGAGTCAGGATCAGGACCCTACATACTCTTACTCAGGTACTGTTTACTATCTTTACTCCAAGTATACTGACGTAAAGAACATAGCCCATTGGAAAGAGTTCGGACACGCAATACGATGCATTAAGGACAATTAAATTAAAACTTTGAAAATGAAACTCATACACACATTTAGCCTGTTTATGCCGGTGATTGCACTTACGGCAGTCTCCTGCAGCAGGGAGATTCCACAGGAAACTCCCGGGTTGATAACTGTAACAGCATCCATAGACAATTACGCCAAAGCCTCCGTTGTGGATTTTGAGGAAGGCGACAACATCGGTCTCTATATCTTCTCCCAGAACGAGACTCTGGCCGAGAACATTATAGGCACCAAACAGTCCGACGGCTCCTTTGACATACAGCGTGTCTACTGGCCCGAATCCGGAAGTATTGATATTCTGGCTTACTACCCCTGGTATTCTTGGGGTACTGAGTACAATGATCCCCAGGTAATCTTCCATACCATATATGCAGACCAGAGCAATGCGCTTGACTTTGAATACAGCGACCTGATGACAGCCAGTGCGATTAATGTAACTGACACTGAAAGACCGGTTCATCTCGTTTTCAAACATGCCATGAGCCTTGTAGACATCAAGTTGATACCAGGAGAGGGACTGACACTGGAAGATCTGGAATACGCCAAAGTCACAATTCCATCCATGCCTACCCAGTGCTATGCCGACATCGTAACAGGCGAAATATCAGAGTACCCCTGGGGTCAGTCATCGGATATCACCCCGCACGGCAACAGTCCGGCTATTGTAAACGGCGAGTTGCCGCCTATGTCAGCCGTTCTTGTACCGCAGACCATCCCTGCAGGAACTGAGCTGTTGAAAATCTCCACCGGCAATATGGTGTCAGGTGTTGACAGTTACAGCTACATCACACCTGAGGACATTACCCTCGTAAGCGGCTACAGGTATCAGATGGAAATCACCCTTGTTCCCGCTTCTGTCTCCGCGACCGCACGAATGAGTGTGTCTCCGAGATAATCAGAAATCCGCATCCAGAGCGATACAGAAGTCGAGATCCTTTTTTATCTGCTCTACGTCCATATGGCGGCCGATGAAGACTATCTTCTGCATCCGGTCGCCATAATATTCATCCCAGTCACGGGAGAAGCCGGGGTCGCTGGCCTTGAGCTGCTCCAGCTCGTCCTCAGGGGCCGTGGCGTACCACTGACCGGCCTCCTTGAGCTGTTTCTGACGGCCTGCCTGCTCGAACATATAGGACATATCCGGGTCCTGAGTAAAGTAACAGATACCCTTGGCCCTTATCACCCCTTCCGGCCAGTGCCGGGTGACGAAACTGTCAAATCTGTTGATATCAAAGGCCGGACGACGGTAATAGACAAAGGTGCTCACACCGTATTCCTCGGCCTCACCTTCCTCGTGATCATGATCGTGGTCATGATGATGGTGATGATGACCCTCATGTCCACGGGCCTCGGCCTCCTCTTCCTCAGTCGGAGTGGACTCGATGCCCTGAATCCAACCGGCCGATGCGGCCACCTGATTGTAGCTGAACATCCGGGTATTGAGAATTGAGTCCAGATCTATCCCGGCCCAGTCACATTCCATAATCCTGGCCGAAGGCTGTATCGCCCTGACAATTCTGCGGAGACGTTCCAGTTCCTCCGGAGTGACCTCTGATACTTTATTGATAAGGACGATGTTGCAGAATTCCATCTGCTGAACCAGCAGATTCTCGATATCTTCCTCTCCGAGATCCTTTTCGGTCAGACTGTCGCCGCAGGCAAACTCATCCCGCATACGCAGAGCATCCACCACCGTCACTATACAGTCCAGACGGGGATAGCCGTACTCCTTGAGTCTCGGATCCACCCTCGGCATCGAGCATATCGTCCTGGCTATAGGCTCCGGCTCGCAGATACCGCTGGCCTCTATGACTATATAGTCGAACTTCCGGGACCTGACCAGTTCGAAGAGCTGTTCCATCAGGTCCGTCTTGAGCGTACAGCATATACATCCGTTCTGCAGGGCCACCAGGCTGTCGTCCTGCGTGCCCACCACACCGCCCTTCTGAATCAGGGCCGCATCTATGTTGACCTCTCCCAGGTCATTGACTATCACCGCAAATCTTATTCCCTTCCCGTTGGAGAGAATCCTGTTCACCAACGTGGTCTTTCCGCTGCCCAGATATCCCGTCAGGAGCAGCACCGGCGTATCCATTGCATTCATTTCCTTCTGTAATTTATCTTACCGGTCTACGGTATTCAATATCTGTTCCACAAACCTCCTGTCATTGCTCAGACGCGGCACCTTGTTCTGGCCTCCGGTCTTGCCCCGGCTCTCCATCCAACGGTAGAATGTTCCGGGAGGCACGGGGGTCAGCTCCAGTTCCGTCATCGTCACATCTCCGCTGCGCTTGGCCTCGTAGTCCGAATTGCGCCGGCACAGGGCCGCATCCAGAGCATTTCTGAAATGCTCCTGGGCCTGTGGGCTGCTCATCCGTTCCTGACTGGCCGGCGAGAACTCCACCACCCACTGATGCGCCCCCTTGGCATGGCTCTCATCCATAAAGACCGGGGCCACGGTATAGTCCGTCACCTCCACCCCGCACTCCCGGCAGGCCTCCGAAAGGGCCTCCTCAGCATTATGTATCATCAGTTCCTCTCCGAACGCATTGATATAAAGCTGTGTACGACCGGTTATAATTATTCTGTGCGGACAGAGCGAGGTGAATTCCACACAGTCCCCTATCAGATACCGCCACAGTCCGCTGTTGGTGGTTATCACCATCGCGTATGTCACACCGGTACGCACCTCGTCCACCGTATACACCTCATCCGACTCTCCTGCCAGGACTTTGTCCAGAGAACGCATCGGGATGAACTCGAAGAATACCCCGTTGTCCAGTGTCAGGGCCATGCCCTTCTGTGACGGGTCGTCCTGCAGGGCGAAGTAGCCCTCCGAGGCATTGTAATTCTCCAGATAGTGCATCCTGTCCGAAGGAATAAGCCGGCGGTACCGTTCCCGGTATGGCTCGAAACTTATGCCTCCGTGCATGAAAAGCTCCAGATTGGGCCATATATCGGTCAGATACTTTGCGTTATTGTATTCCAGCAATTTTTCTATCATGATGAGGTTCCAGGACGGAACGCCCGAAAAATTGGTCACATTCTGTTTCGAGCACACCCGGCAGATGCTCTCTATCTTCTGCCTGAAATCCGGCAGCATGGCTATGTCCCGCGACGGGGTGCGCACGATCTCGGCCACGGACGGGCTGTTGCTCAGCAGTATGGCCGAAAGGTCTCCGTTCCTGGCTCCCTTTCCTGAAAGCTCGTCCACCTTGACGCTGCCTCCTAGGGTAAGTGCCTTGCCGTTGAACAGACGCGAGTCGGGATAACGGCGGATATACGTGGCCAGCATGGTCTTGAAGCCACGGTAGTGACAGCCTGACAGATTGGCCGGAGTCACCGGAATATACTTGCTCTTGTCCGAACTCGTACCGCTGGACTTGGCGAACCAGCTGACCTTCTCGTTCCACAGCACGTAGTCCTCGCCACGGCGCAGACGCTCGATGTACGGTGCGAACTGATTGTACTCCCTCACCGGCACCCTGCGCACAAAATCCCTGTAATCCCTTATCTCCCCGAATCCATGCTCATTGCCGAAAGCAGTGTCCCTACCGGCCTTGAGCAGAGACCGGAACACACCTTCCTGCACCGCCCCGGGATGCCCGCACCCCAGGTCGAAACTCCGCAGCAGCGGACTCAACGCCGCCATCACCACCCTATTGATCACCGACATACTCATTGAATTTGTCAAGCGAAGATAGTGATAATTACTGAAAAAGGAGAAGAATTCAGCGGAGTTTCGATATTTGGTGCAGGACAGAGAGCGAACGCAGGTCGATACGGGAGCCGGTATGGAACTCGAGCCAGCGGATGACGGCCTCGATCAGTTCCTTCCGCTCCGCTCCGGTCATCGGCAGAGACAGTGCCTCCTCGAAGGACGCTTCGTGAATGGAGCGGAGCCTGTCGGTCTGCTCCGGGGTAAACGGATTGAAATCCAGGTTAAATCCCCTCTCGAAGGGAAATCCGAGAAATGCGGCGTACCGATCCAGAAACCACAGGTGGAAATTGGCCGGACTGCCCTCGACGGCCTCCAGTTTCAGGACCGCATCTTCCAGAAAGGCATACAGTTCTTCGTCCCGTTCGGAGTGCAGCAGAGTGCGGTAGAGCAGCTCGCTTATGAACATCACTATGGATATCTTGCTGAAGTCCTCCCTTATCGAATGCAGGCGGTACTTCGGGGAGAACTCTTTCAGATACGGCATACTGCCCTTCGGACTTTTCGATGCCACATAGTTGACGATACTCAGCGGATGCAGCAGCACCGTCCCGTGCTTTGAGGAGCCCTTCTTCACATTGGCCTGACGGAATGCTCCGCGCAGAATAAAACTGACACGGCCCTCCTCCTGAGTATAGCCGTGGACTATCAAAGAAGTATCCCCGTACTTGAGAGTATGAAGGACAATCATCATCGCCCGCCGCCGGTCAGATGCTCCTGCCGCATCCACTCCGCGAACTGCCTCATGGCCTCGCCTCGGTGGGAAATGGCATTCTTCTGGTCATGGGTGAGCTCGGCGAAAGTCTTCGTCAAGCCGTATTTCTCCGGAAGAAAGACCGGGTCATAGCCGAAGCCGTCCTTTCCGGAGGGAGCGGCGGCTATCTCCCCCTCTACCCTGCCCTCGAAGACCTTCTCCCCGCTGCCGCTGACGTATGCCACCACGCAGCGGAAACGGGCGGTGCGCATCCTGCGGCCGTCCTTCTCTACAGGCACGTCCTTCAATTCGGAGAGGAGCTTGCGGACATTATCCTCCGCCTTCTTCCCCGGACCGGCATAGCGGGCCGAGAGCACCCCGGGAGCCCCGCCCAGAGCGTCCACGAAAAGCCCCGTATCATCCGAAAAACACGGCAGACCGGTCTTTTTATAGATATACTCCGCCTTCTGGAGCGCATTGCCCTCCAGTGTGTCCGAAGTCTCCGGTATGTCCTCAGTAATACCAAGTTCCGCCGGAGTCCTCAACACGAACTCCGGACCCAGAATCTGTGCGGCCTCCTCGACCTTGTGCCTGTTGCCCGTTGCAAAAACTATTTCCATTGTATTATTTATTTTCAGCATTATAAGATTTCAGCACACTGTTCACTTCGTCAATCAGCTGTGTCTGTGTAGGCAGGTATAGCTTGTATTCGCTCGCCAGGATGGTCCTGTTATCCTCTGGAAGCGCCATACGGACAACCGTATCATTTTTGTCAGTACAGAGCAGAATCCCGATGGTAGGATTTTCTTCCGCAGTCTTCTCCACCCGGTCATAATAATTGACATACATCTGCAACTGGCCCAAATCCTGATGAGTCAGTTTTCCCGTTTTAAGTTCTATTACCACAAAACATCTCAGCAGGCGGTTGTAAAACACCAAGTCGGCAAAAAATTCATCGTCCTCCAACAGGATTCGTTTCTGTCTTGCGACGAAAGTAAAACCCTGTCCCAATTCCAGCAAGAAGTGCTGCAGATGAGTTATAATGGCCGACTCAAAATCTTTCTCGTAATACGCAGCCTCCCGTTCCAATCCCAGAAACTCCAGATACATCGGGTCCTTGATTATCTCCAAAGGCGATTGGGGGATACGTTCTTTACGGGCTACTGCAAGCACGGCCTCCTTGTCATTGCTCAGCAGCAGACGTTCGTAAAGCTGTGAATTGATTTGCCGCTCAGTCTCTCTTGCCGTCCAGTTATTGTTGACGGATTCCAGTTCATAATACAGGCGTTTGTCCGAATCTTCTATCTGAATCAGCATGCGATACTGCGTCCAGTTCAATTGCGAACGCACTGCGTTCGCAATTGGATAAAGACGATAAAATTGGCGGCACATCTCCAATTGGCGGACAGAAAAACCACTGCCATACTCCGGCTCCAGTTGTTTGGCCAGATTCTTAATGAGATATACTCCGTAATCGGCACGGTCTTTTCCATGTTGCTCCTCTTCAAAAATGCGCCGGCCTATATGCCAGTACATCTGTACCCGGCAGGAATCCACACTACGTACAGCCTGCGATCTGGCAGCACTGATGATTTCACGAACATCGTTTAAAAGTGATGATTTTACTTTTTCTACTCCAGACATATCCTTCTTCTCTTTTCTATTTTATTGTACGCAAAAATAGCAAAAATAAAATCATTTAACAATCGTTACTGCCTGCCCTTGTGCCGGCCCTCGGAGAGGACTACGGCGGTGACGGCGATGATGATCAGGATGATGCCGGCGGCGGTGCGGAGGGTGAAGGCCTCGGAGAGGGCCAGGACGCCTATGACCACGGCGGTAAGGGGTTCGAGGGCACCTAGGATGGCGCTGAGGGTGGGGCCGATGCGCTTGATGGCCGCTACGAGGGTGATGTTGGAGACGGCGGTGCCGAGCAGGGCGACGCCGAGGATATTGGCCCAAAGGAAGCCGTCGGAGAGGGGCACCTAGCGGACTCCGCCGGAGAGCATACCGATGAGGGTGAAGCAGATAGCACCGAAGCCCATGACGTAGACGGTCAGGGGGAGGGTCGGCATGTTCTGGACGGCTGTCTTGCGCACGCCGACGATATAAGTGCCATAGGCAATGACGGAGAGTGCGGCCCAGAGAATGCCGGCGGTGACATTGCCGTCCTCAAGCCGGATGTCGCCTCCTGCCAGAAAGCCGGCTCCGACCAGGGAGAGGATGATGGCACCGATCTTGACCCAGGAGCGGGGTTCGTGGAAGACCGTCATCATGACGGCGGCCACGAAGAGCGGGTACATAAAGTGAATCGTAGAGGCGACTCCGCTGGCGATGTTCTCGTAGGCTATCAGCAGGCTGATGGCGGTCAGGGCACAGAAAAAGCTGACGGTCAGCAGCGGAAGCCAGGCACCCTTCGGAACGCGGAAAGACTTGCGCATGAGCAGGCCCACGGCCAGCAGCACGAGGATAGCCACACCCCAGCGGTAGGCGAGCACCTCGAATGGCGAGAAGCCCGCGTCCATGAGGGTGACTGAGAAAAACGGCACGAAGCCGAATGTCAGGGAAGAGATGGCGGCGAGGATGATACCGCCGGTCTTACCCGCGCCCATTCCGCTGACTTTCCTCTTATCAACAGCAACACGAAGTGATTCCATAAGGCGCAAATGTAGCTAAAATACCGCTACAGTTTCCGCAAAACACACAAGCGGGCAAGCGTCTAAATTGCAACTATCAATAAAACAGCCACTTTGTGTTTAGAGAAGGTGTCGTGTTCCATTCTGAAACGGCGACATGGCACCTTTTAAAAACACAACATCCTTACGTTCAATCAGTTGCAATTTTATGCCGTGCCCGTTGCAAGGAATATTGGCACCGGTATGCACTTTCATCGCATTGCCTTTGTCTCACAGCTCCTTCTTACTTTTTCAGGTCTTCTCCATCAACAAGTTCATAATCGATGATTTTCTGTTCGAGGGAGGCACGGACCACCCGGATCCATACCTTGTCGCCCATGGTGAAACGGCGGCCACGGGAACGGCCCACGATGGAGTAGGTCTCCTCGTCGAACTGGTAGAAGTCGCCGGGGATGTCCCTGACGGGCACCATGCCCTCCACCTTGTCAGGCTCGGTCTCCACATAGAGACCCCACTCGGTCAGGCCCGAGACGGTGCCGGGGAATATCTGGCCGACCTTGTCCTGCATGTACTCGCAGAGCTTATACTTGATGCTGGAACGCTCGGCCTCGGTAGCTATCTGCTCGCGCTGGGAAGCGTACTGGCAGCAGGTCTCGTAGTATTCCTTGTTCTGGGACTCGACTCCGGCCAGATACATGGCCAGCAGGCGGTGTACCATCATATCCGGATAACGTCTGATAGGAGACGTAAAGTGCGTATAATACTTGAAAGCCAGACCGTAATGGCCGACGTTGTCGGTGGTATAATGAGCCCGGGCCATGGAGCGCAGGGCCATCATCACTACGGCCTCCTCCTCGGGACGGCCCTTGACGCTGCCCAGGAGGTTGTTGATGCGCTGGGCTACGTTCTTGCCCTTGATTTCCTTGACCTTGACTCCCTGTGGAAACTGCTTGGGCTCTTCTTTCTGACCGTCCTCCTTAGCCCCGGGCTCCATCTGGAAGTCGTATCCGAAGAGGCGGACGAACTTGCGGAGTACTCCGAGCTTCTCCTCGTTGGGATCCTCGTGGACGCGGTAGACGAAGGTCTTGGCATTCTTGCTCTTGGGCACCTTGCCCACGTACTCGGCCACGGAGCGGTTGGCCAGCAGCATGAACTCCTCGATGAGCCAGTTGGCCTCCTTTGATATCTTCTCGTAGACCCTTATCGGCTTGCCGGTCTCGTCGACCTCGACCTTCATCTCGGGACGCTCGAAGGCGATGGCTCCTGCGGCGAAGCGTTTCTTCCTCAGGACAGAGGCTATCTTGTGCAGGGCGGTGATCTCCTTGGCGAGCGGGCCGTTGCCGGTCTCGATGACGGCCTGGGCCTCATCGTAGTTGAAGCGGTAGTCTGACTTGATGACGGTGCGGCCGAACCAGCTCTTCTTGACCACTCCTGTAGGTGTGATGTCAAATACTGCCGAGAAACAGAGCTTTTCCTCGCCCGGTCTCAGGGAGCACAGGTTGTTCGAGAGTTTCTCGGGAAGCATGGGCACGGTGCGGTCCACCAGGTAGACCGAGGTGCCGCGCTCGTAGGCGCACTTATCGATGATGGAGCCGGGAGTCACATAGTGGGTCACGTCAGCGATATGCACTCCGACCTCTATGTTGCCGTCCTCTAACTCGCGGTACGAGAGGGCGTCGTCGAAGTCCTTGGCGTCGGCAGGGTCAATAGTGAAGGTGGTCACCTTGCGGAAATCCCTGCGCTCGGCTATGTCCTTGGGGGTTATCTTGTCCGGCACGGCCTCGGCTGCGGCCTCCACCTCGGGCTCGAAGCGGTAGGGCAGACCGTACTCGGCCAGGATGGCGTGCATCTCGGTGTCGTTGGCACCCGGCTCGCCCAGTACGTCTATGATGCGGCCTGTCGGGGCCGGAGCCTTCCTCGGCCAGTCGGTCACGATGACGGCGGCCTTCAGGCCCGACACGTCGCCGGGCTTCCAGGTCCGCTGAGGGACTTCCCGGCTGTTGGATTCCGCGTTTTCGGGCTCTGCTCCGTCACCGTCCTTACAATTGATGCTGTCGAGTATTCCGCCTTTGCCGAACCAGCGGTCTATCTCCTTGAGAGGTATGCTGATATCGTAGGGCATATTGCGGCTCTCCATGATCAGCCAGGCTTCGCCGCGGGATATTTGCAACACTCCGATATGAGGCTTGGAAGAACGCTCGAGCACAGTGATTATCTCGCCCTCGATACGCTTGGGCTTGCCGTCGGCACCGATGCCCTTGGCCTTGGTCGTCAGCACCTTGACTATATCGCCGTTGAGGGCCCCGCGCATCTTGTGCTGAGGCACGAACACATCATTGTCCCTGTCCGGCACCTCCACAAAACCGTAACCCTCGCGGGTCATGCTCACCGTACCCGTCAGTTCCTCTTTGATAAAACGTTCCTTCTTGCCTTTGGATTTCCTCTTGCCGCCCCCATGCTCTTTCTTCTTCAGATTCATCTCTTTCTTTATCGCCTTACTCTCAGGCGACTGGTCCCTGTCACGCCTGCTGCGGGGACGGGAGGACGGTCTTTTCTTTCTACTCATACACTTAATTCTATTATCCGAGGGCAAAGATAATTAAGCCGCCGGGAAAGTGTACCATATTGTCACATATTTTCCACAGATTCCGGACACTTCTCCGAAGGCCATCTTGCACTATCACAAAATCATTACTTTTGCATATTATTATTTTTGACAACCAACATTTATCATCTATGAAAAAGAACAACTATACTCTTGGAACTGCCGCCGCACTGCTCATCGCCGCAACAGCACTGCTCAACGGATGCACCGGACAAAATAGCCGGAGCGGCACTGAGGTAATCGACCTGTACAGATATGAGGACGGAGGAGTGCTGACGGATGCCATGCTGGACAGTCTCGCGACAGAGACCAGGGTCATCGGGCTCGTGGCGGACGGCAACCTGACCATACCGGCCAATCCCATAAAGGTCAAGTTTGCAGGCAATGTCACGGGTAGCGACGGTCCTGCACAGGATTCCGGAAGCGGCAAGACCGGAGGCAGGATTGAAGACAGGATATATGTCCTGGACAATCCGGCCATAAGGGAATACCGGCTGCTGGCATTTGACGGCAACGGCCGGTTCATCAGGCAGATCGGAGCAATGGGACGCGGTCCAGGGGAATATCTCGGCATATCCGATTTCGCAACAGCCCCTGACGGCAGTGTCTGGATAGAGGATGCCGTCGCAAACAACCTGATACACTACGGCAAGGACCTCAGGCACATCTGCACGGTGCCCACGTCCTACGATGCAGACTGCATGGAGTTTCTGGAAGACGGGAACCTCATAGTCAATCTCTCGCACTGGAACCCTGACCTCATCCGTATCGCTGTGACCGACACTCTTTTCGGAGAGGAAAACCGCAGAACGGTAATACGCTACAACTACGAACCCAACCCCTATGTTCATTACGGGTCAGGACAGCTGAACAAAGTCCGTGAAGGCTGGCTGCACAACTATCCTCCTTTCGGAGATGTCTATCTGTTTAACAGCAGGGACGGAGAATTGAAGCAGCATTGCTTCCTTGACTTCGGTCCGGACAAAATCACTCCCGAGGATGTTCTGGAAGTGGGTGATGGTAATGACGACATGAAACTCATACAGTCAATAGATGACCACATCTTCCTGCTTAAGATAGCAAACCTCTCAGACGATTACGTCATAGGACGGATGAATGACAAAGGCCAATACACGGACTTTATCGCCGACCGCAAGAACCGGATCATATACAAAAGCAAGCCTGGCAGTCTGAGCAGAATCATAGGACAGAGCGGAGAATGGACTATATCACTTGTTACCCCAGACACAGACGAAGCCCATTACAGACTGATTCTGCGGAGATTTCAATAAGTCGCCGGGAAAGCGCACAGGTCAAACAGGGATTTTTAGGGCACTTTCCCGGCGGCTCTACCAGACTACCTGACGGGTTGTCTGAGTTCAATTGCAGCTCCGTCAGGCCGGTCAGACATTGTCTGAGGAAGGGGATGATGCTCAGGCGCAGGTTCAGGCAATTCAACGAAGCTGAACAGTTCGTGTACACCAGGGGCACATGCACCGGCTGCCGCACGCACAGACGAAGGAGCGGAAGGAAGCTCATTATGCGCCCTCTCAGAGCAGCCCTCCGCCAGAGTCAGGACTGCAGCCGCAATGATCAACAAAAAATATCTTCTCAATGAAAATTCAGTCATAATTAAAATTTATCATATCATACTCACCATATAGAACGGCAGGCATATCAGTTCATTGCCGCCCAGCTGAAAATCCTTGGTATAGACCAGATAACTGTTCTTTATCCTCGACCGGTATTTTGCCCTGAATGCGTCAAGCGAGGCATGAGTCCTGTACCCGGAGGACTTCACCTCTATCGGGCATATCTTATTGCCGCGTGACAACAGGAAATCCACCTCATACGAGTGCTTCTCGTCTTTTTCAAAGGTATAATAGAACAACTTGTTCCCGGCCGCCACGAGCATCTGTGCCACAAGATTCTCATAGACATAGCCCATATTTGCCTCCAGCTTGTCCGTCAGCAGCTTCTGATATATCACATTCTCCGCGAAATCCCTGTCCCAGAACACCATTGTCACGAACAGGCCGGTATCGGAGACAAAGAGTTTGTATCTCGACATATCCTGAGTCAGGGACATTCCCACATTGGGATCATCCGAATGATACGACACGAGCACGGCCTTACTGTCCTCAAGACTTGCTATCATCTCAGCCTCGGTACCGTCCTCCAGCTCTCCCACGACAGCGTTGGTATAATAACGCGTAGCCTTCTTACTGAGCTGCGACGGGATAGCCATAAACAGCCTGCTGAGCCTTCCCGTAGCGTCAATCTTCAAAAAGTCATCGGAATACAGCTTGATGATCCTCCTCTTGACCTCATCCACTTTTGCAAGGTTATTGGTCCTGATATACTCATCCACAGCCTGCGGCATTCCTCCCACCAGCATATAAAGACGCAGATCCCTCTCCTTTGCCCGGTGCGCCGCACCCAGAGGCATCCGCTTTTCATAGAACGTCCTGATAAGAGGTACGGAGGCCGTGTCGCCCAACGCCCATCTGAACTCTTCGAAATCCATCGGATACATATCTATCCGCTCCTCCTCGCTTGGGATGGTTATACCCTTGGTGTTCTGCCTGATACTGATAAGCGAACCCGTCTCAATGTAGTCATACCTGCCGTCCTGCACCAGATACTTGACCGCCTGTCTTGCATTAGGGCATTTCTGCACCTCGTCAAATATTATGACAGATTTTCTCTTCTCCAACACCACATTGTATATAGTCTGCAACTGCAGGAAGATGAAATCAAGATTCATCAAGTCATCAAAAAGAGCCTTGACAGCAGCGGATGCCTTATTGAAATCTATTATCAGGTACGAAGAATACTCGTTTTTGGCAAACTCCTCCACTACAGTAGACTTGCCTATACGCCTCGCCCCCTGCACCATCAATGCACTTTTCCCGTCCGACTCCTGCTTCCATCTGAGAAGCCTGTCGTAAATCTTTCTTTTGAAAATAAATTCCGCCATAACTGATACCGTCTCATTTTCAGCACAAAAATAATCAATTCCCCGATTTCCCGCAAATTTATATCAGCCGATTCCCCGATTTCCCGCAAATTTGAACCGGCCGATTCCCCGATTTCCCGCAAATCCTGACACGCGGTCAGGTCACGGCTCCATTCTTGCATACGCTACATTTTCCGGATTTTATTGTATTTTTGCAGATTGTCAAAATGAAAGGATTATGGCAGAAAACAAGATACTACTCGAGATCAAGGACCTGCACGCCAGTGTAGGCGACAAGGAGATACTCCGCGGCATCAACCTGACGATACGCGAAGGCGAGACCCACGCCATCATGGGACCCAACGGCTCCGGCAAATCCACCCTGTCAGCGGTTCTGGCCGGCAGGGACAACTACACCGTCACTTCCGGAGAGGTGACTTTCAACGGGCACAATCTTCTGGAACTCAGCCCGGAGGAAAGATCATGGGAAGGCATCTTCCTTAGCTTCCAGTACCCTATCGAGATCCCCGGAGTGACCAACGTCAACTTCATGCGCACCGCCGTCAACGAACACCGCAGGCACAGGGGCCTCGAGCCTCTTAACGCCGCGGACTTCCTCAAGCTGATGCGCAGCAAGATGGAGATAGTGGAGATGAATCCCTCTTTCTCGTCCAGGGGAGTCAATGTGGGCTTTTCGGGCGGAGAGAAGAAGCGCAACGAGATCTTCCAGATGGCCATGCTGGAGCCCCGCCTGTCCATCCTGGACGAGACCGACAGCGGACTGGACGTGGACGCGCTCAGGATAGTCGCCACCGGTGTCAACAAGCTCAAGAGGCCGGACAACGCCTCCATCGTCATCACCCACTACCAGAGACTCCTGGACTACATCGTCCCGGACGTGGTGCATGTGCTCTACAAGGGCCGCATCATAAAGACGGCCGGTAAGGAGCTGGCCAGAGAGATCGAGGAGAGAGGCTACGACTGGATCATCAACGGCTAGGAGGCGGACATATGGCAGACAATTATATATATGCCCCCGCGCACAATATAGAAGGCGGGTTCCGCTGCAGGGTACCGCTCAAGGGCAGCCGTCAGATATTCATGATCGACGGAGGGGTACAGGGCACCGGGAGACCGCTTGACATCCGCTTCGAGAAGGGCAGGCTCTACGAGGAGGCCCTGCAGGTGATCGGCATACGGACAGAAAAGCACCCCGAGGACATATTGATGGAGAGCCGCTTCCACTTTGCGGAAGGCAGCTCCGCCAAGCTCATACTCTGCTCCCACACATTTGCGGAGAATCCGTTCCGCACCGACGAGAAGATAGAGATCACCGTAGAGGCAGGAGCCTCGGCCGACATCGTCATCATGCAGAACGAGCACAACAAAGCTGCTCACAACACCTCATACGACATCCGGCTGGCCGGGGGAGCCTCGCTCAAAGCCGTCATCCTCACCATTCACGGTGGAGTGATAGACAACAGGATAAACCTCAGCCTGGACGGCCCTCACGCCGAATGCGACATCAGCGGGCTCTACCTGGTAGACGGTACGCAGAAAGTATCCAACACCCTGAATGTCCTGCACCGTGTACCGGAATGTCACAGCCGCGAGCTGTTCAAGGGCATTCTGGACAACAGTGCCACCGCATACTTCAACGGCCTGATCCACGTCTTCCCGGACGCACAGAAGACCGAGGCCTACCAGGAGTGCCACAACCTCCTGCTCGACCGTGATGCCCGCGCCTTCGCCCAGCCCCAGCTCGAGATTTACGCCGATGACGTAAAATGCTCGCACGGAGCCACCAATGGCCGGCTGAACGAGGACGAGCTGTTCTACATGCGCTCCCGAGGCATCCCCTTGAAAGAAGCGAAAGTGCTTCAGCAGCTGGCATTTGCATACGCCGTACTGGACAAGATAAGTTCCCCGGAACTGAAAGAAAGGATGGCTTCTCTGACCGAGAGGAGGCTAAGAGGCGAATTTTCAGACTGCAACAGCTGTTGCCGCAACTGCTGTTAAAAACTCCGTTGATAACTTTAGCGGAACTTCCTTTGCCGAAGCCGTATTAAGTCATAACTTGCAAAACTTTTTGACCTGAATAATAATAGCTAACAGCATGAATACCAATACTTACGACGAAGCATTGAAGGAAAGCAGGGAGTATTTCCACGGAGATGAGCTGGCCGCCTCCGTATGGATCAACAAATACGCCATGAAGGACTCCTTCGGCAACCTGTACGAGACATCCCCGGAGCAGATGCACTGGAGACTGGCCAACGAGTTCGCCAGAATTGAGTCCAAATATCCCAACCCGATGTCAGCTGACGAGATCCACGAGCTGCTCAAAGACTTCAGATATGTCATACCCCAGGGAGGTCCTATGGCCGGTATCGGCAACAACTACCAGATAGCCTCTCTGTCCAACTGCTTCGTCATCGGCAACAAGCACGAGGCCGACTCATACGGCGGTATCATGAAGATAGACGAGGAGCAGGTGCAGCTGATGAAACGCCGCGGCGGTGTGGGTCATGACCTGTCGCACATCCGTCCTACCGGAAGTCCGGTGCTCAACAGTGCCCTCACCTCCACAGGAGTCGTGCCTTTTATGGAAAGGTATTCCAACTCCACCCGCGAGGTCGCCCAGGACGGACGCCGCGGAGCCCTCATGCTGACCATATCGATCAAGCACCCGGATGCCGAGAACTTCATCGACGCCAAGCTCGAGAAAGGCAAGGTGACCGGTGCCAACGTATCCGTAAGAATTGATGACGAATTCATGCGCTGCGCCCTCAGCGGCAAGCCTTATATACAGAAATACCCTATCGACTCGGACAGTCCCAAGGTGACCAAGGAGATTGACGCCGCCGCCCTGTGGAAGAAGATCATCCACAACGCCTGGCAGTCCGCCGAGCCCGGAGTGCTCTTCTGGGACACCGTCATCCGCGAGTCCATCCCGGACTGCTATGCAGACCTGGGCTACAAGACCATAAGCACCAACCCCTGCGGTGAGATTCCCCTCTGCCCCTATGACTCATGCAGGCTCATAGCCATGAACCTATACTCCTATGTCAAGGATCCGTTTACACGCGAGGCATCGTTTGACTTCGACCTGTTCAGGGAGCATGTGACCAAGGCCATGAGGCTTATGGACGACCTGATCGACCTGGAGATGGAGAAGATAGAGGCTATCCTGGAAAAGATCAAGAGCGACCCCGAGGACGAAGATGTCAAGCGCACAGAGTACGAGCTCTGGCTCAAGATACGCGAGAAATCCCTTGGCGGACGCCGCACTGGCCTGGGTATCACCGCAGAAGGCGATATGCTGGCTGCTCTCGGGCTGACCTACGGCTCAGATGCGTCGATCGACTTTGCCGTCAAGGTGCAGAAGACCCTGGCTCTCGCGGCCTATGCGTCATCCGTCAACATGGCCAAGGAGAGAGGAGCATTCCCCATCTTCGACGCCAGGCGCGAGGAGAACAACCCGATGATCGCCCGCATCCGCAAGGAGGACGAGGATCTCTACGACAACATGGTCCGCTACGGCCGCCGCAACATATCCATGCTTACCATAGCTCCTACCGGAACCACTTCCTTGATGACCCAGACCACATCCGGTATTGAGCCCGTCTTCCTGCCTTTCTACAAGAGACGCCGCAAGGTCAACCCCAATGACCTCAACGCAGTGGTAGCCTTTAAGGACGAGAACGGAGACTGCTTCGAGGAGTACTACGTGTTCCATCATCATTTCCTCACCTGGTGCGCTGTCAACGGCTACGATGTCGAGCAGGTAAAGCAGATGAGCGAGGAGGAAGTCGCCGCACTGGTCAAGAAGTCACCTTACAACAAGGCCACGTCCAACGACATCGACTGGGTGGCCAAGGTGAAGATGCAGGGCAGGCTCCAGAAATGGGTGGACCACTCGATAAGCGTGACCGTCAACCTGCCTCACGACATCAAGGAGGAGATGGTGGCCGAGGTGTACCGCACGGCCTGGGAGTCCGGCTGCAAGGGCGTGACCGTCTACCGTGACGGCTCCCGCACCGGAGTGCTCGTATCGGCCAAGGACGGCGCCGGAGTCATCAAGCCCAAGAAGAGACCCAAGTCCCTTGAAGCCGACGTGATCCGCTTCAAGAACGGCAACGAGCAGTGGATAGCCTTCGTCGGCAAGCAGAACGGCAAGCCCTACGAGATCTTCACCGGTATGGTGGACGACTCCCGCAACCTGCCCGCCGCCATCACCACCGGACGCATCGTCAAGGAGAAATTCGAGGACGGAACCAGCCGTTACGACTTCCACTATACAGACCGCTACGGCTATCCCGGAGTGCTCGGAGGTATCTCCCACATGTTCTGCCAGGAGTTCTGGAACTATGCCAAGCTCATCTCAGGCGTCATCCGCAACGGTATGCCCATAGTGGACATCCTCAACCTGGTCAAGGGCCTCAACCTCGACGACGAGAACATCAACACCTGGAAGAACGGCGTGGAGCGCGCCCTGAAGCAGTACATCCCCAACGGCACGAAGGACGAGACCGGACAGAAGTGCGAGAAATGCGGCTCCACCAACCTCATCTACCAGGAGGGCTGTCTGATCTGCCAGGACTGCGGTCACGGAAAATGCGGTTGATGCCATGAACATCGTCCTCTATCCGCAGCCTAAGATCAATATCGGACTGAGGGTGACAGCCCGCAGAAGCGACGGCTATCACGACATTGAGACACTTTTCTACCCTGTAGTTACACATATGGATATCCTGGAAATCATCGAGGCGGACTCCGTCTCGATGATTCATTTCGGGACAGCCTATGATCTGCCCGGGGGAGATATTGAAAAAGAACTTTGCATCAGGGCGTACAGGCTGCTGCAGAAAGATTTCGGACTTCCTCCGGTAGGAATATACCTCCACAAGAATATCCCGGTAGGCGCAGGTATGGGCGGAGGCTCGTCCGATGCCGCGTGGACTCTGCGCGGACTGAACGGACTCTTCAACCTCGGGCTGAGCGATGAGCGTCTTGCAGAATATGCCGCACGCCTGGGCAGCGACTGCCCGTTCTTCATATACGGCAGGCCCATGTACGGCAGCGGCCGGGGAGAGATACTGACTCCCTGCACATCTCCCGCCATAGCACAGCTTCAGGAGAGATACCGCATAAAAGTCGTAGCCCCCGGCATCCATGTCTCCACCGCCGAAGCCTACGCATCCCTCACTCCCGACCCCACCGGCCGAGGACTCTCAACCCTCCTCGACACCCTTCCCGTTGAAGATTGGAAGGACCGTATCGTCAATGACTTCGAGCGTCCCGTCTTCGCCAGATACCCCGAACTGGCCCGCATCAAGCAGTCCCTCTACGACGAGGGCGCGGTCTACGCTTCCATGAGCGGCAGCGGCTCAGCCCTCTACGGCATTTTCCGAAAGGGATGACCTATTCTGACGGATTTATCATTATCTTTGTTCATATTATTGCAGATGAACGACAAGTATAAAATACCATACATCAACGCCTGCATCAGAGCGTTTGCCCGGAGATTCAGTCTGTCCGTGCGTTCTGCATTTCAATACCTGTACCGCTTCGACGGCATTGCATTCCTGGATGAATACTACAGCAGCGAGCATCTTCAGTCCATTGACGATGCTGTCGAGGACCTTATCGTTCTATGCAATAAAAATGGAGGGCAGCTGCTATGATTCTCTATCACGGCACAAATATGGATTTTGACAGAATTGACATCCGTAAATCCAATCCATATAAGGATTTCGGACAAGGATTCTATTTAACGGACATTCAAGAGCAAGCAAGAAATCTTGCTGCAAAAAAGACCAGGATATTCGGTGGGGAGCCTATTGTGATGCAATTTTTATTTGATGAAAACATACTCTCCGATACCGGTAATGGAATTAAGGTTCTAAAGTTTGATTTACCAAACAAAGAATGGGCAGAGTTCATCTATAAAAACCGTAACCGGGAAATGGATTTTCATCACGACTATGACATAGTTACAGGGCCTATTGCAAATGACGGTGTGGCTTATCTGCTGGGAAGATACGAGGAAGGAACCATAACGCTTGAAGAACTTGCAAGAGAATTGGAATACAAACAACTGAACAGTCAGTACTTTTTCGGCACAAACCGTGCAATAAAACTATTACATAGAATATGACACAGGCCCAGACAGACTTTATCGTCAATCACATAATTGACCAACTGACTTTGTTCCTGACACAGGATTTCAGTCTCAGCATACCTGATGCCCTCAATATCATTTATAACTCAGAGACATACAGATTGGTTAAAGAAAAAGAAAACGGACTGTACATCCAAAGTCCATCATACATCTACGAATTACTGAAAAGAGAATATCAAAAAGCATCTATTAAATCATTTGAATAATTATGCGCAGAATTACATTATTTGCCACTTTGGCACTGGTCCTGTCCGCTTTCGGGGCGTATGCGCTCCGGGCACAGGAGTCAGTGGCGGACCGAATCGCCGCGCTGCCTGCAGTCAAGGACGTGCAGGAGCTGGAAAGCACCAAATTCCCCGAAAAATATCTGGTCATCTTCGAGCAGCCCATCGACCATGAGGATCCCGCAAAGGGCACTTTCACTCAGAGAGTCGTGGTGGGCATCGTGCATCCGGACAGCGCGACCGTCGTGGTGACTGAGGGCTACGGGGCACAGTACGCTTTCGTCCCGTCCTACCGTGACGAGATATCCACTATCTTCAACACCAACAACATAGTCGTCGAGCACCGCTACTTCCTGGAGTCCACGCCCTATCCCGGAGAGGCACCCGAGGATGTCAACTGGGACTATATGAACGCTCCCAACGCCGCCGCCGACATGCACGAGGTAGTGACCGCTCTCAAGAGCATTCTCGACGGGAAATGGATCTCTACAGGTATCAGCAAAGGCGGCCAGAACACCATGATATACAGGACATACTACCCTGATGACGTGGACTTCTCCGTACCCTATGTAGGACCTCTCTGCCGCGCCCTCTACGACGGCAGGCACGAGCCCTTCATCGAGACCTACGCCGGAACTCCCGAGGACAGGGAGGCCATAAAGAACTTCCAGATAGAGCTGCTGCTGCGCAAGGACCGCCTGATGCCGGCATTTGACTCGGTCTGCATAGCCAATGACTATAAGTTCAATGTCCCGACAGACGAGGTCTACGACTTCGGAGTACTGGAGTTCTCCTTCGCTTTCTGGCAGTGGGGCTATCCCGTGGAGCAGATACCCGGGAAGGATGCCTCCGACAAGGAAGTGTTCGACTATATGATGGCCATCTGCTCTCCCGAGTACTTTGTGACCTGGAGTCCTACATCTCCTTTCTTCGTACAGGCCGCCAAAGAGCTGGGATACTACGGCTACGACATGAAGCCTTTCAAGGAGTACAGGAAGTATTTCAGCATCAAGAACACCAAGAATTACCTGCAGAAACTGATGCTGCCCCAGGGAGTGGATCTGGAGTTCAGCGACTACCTGTATGCCAAGATATCGGCGTTCCTGCTGTCCACCGATGCCAGGATGCTCTTCATCTACGGACAGTTTGACCCCTGGTCGGCAGTGATGCCCTCCGACCCGCACAAGGACAACATCAAGTTCTATATCCAGCCCGGAGGCAGCCACCGGGCCCGCATCGCCACATTTGACGAAGCTACCCAGAATGAGATAAAGTCTATCCTGAGCCAGTGGTTGTATGAGTAATCTGCCGCAGTTCAAGGACATAGAGTTAAGCGACAAGGAGTGGGCCGACCCGCTCCTTGCTGTTTCCGACTACCGGGCCACCGAATATTGCTTCACCTCGCTGTACATCTGGGCCGGCATGTTCGGCACACGCATCGCCCGCTGGAAGGACTGGCTGCTGATACGTTCCGACGGTGAGGAGGGCTGCGCCAACTACATCTTCCCCGCCGGCAGCGGAGATGTGCAGGAGGTCCTGCGGGTTCTGGAGGAAGATGCGGCCTCCATCGGGAGGAAGCCCGTAATATGGGCCATTGCCGATGCCCGTGACACCATCGAGGCGGCATTTCCGGGACAATACCGGTTCACTCAGATACGCAAGTCCTTTGACTATCTCTACGAGACGGAGAAGATGATCTCCCTCACCGGGAAGAAATACCAGCCCAAGCGCAATTTCATCTCCCGCTTCAAGGCGCAGAACCCGGACTGGACCTACGAGAGTATCCGTCCCGACGGTGATCCGGAGCTCTGCCGCCGTCAGTTGGAGGAGTGCAGGGCAATGACCGACGAGTGGTGCGCCCTGAACGGCTGCTCGCACAACGAGTCCATGCGGATGGAGGCCTGCGCCGTACGCACAGCCCTGCGTGACTTCGTACCGCTGCGGCTCAGAGGCGGTATCCTGCGCTCCGGCGGACGCATCGTGGCGTACACCCTCGGCGAGCGGCTCAACTCCGACACATTCATCGTCCACGTGGAGAAAGCGTTTTCAGACGTGACCGGAGCATATCCGATGATCAACCGATGCTTCCTGGAGCACGAGGCCGCCGGTCTGCGGTACGTCAACCGGGAGGACGATGCCGGAGACGAGGGACTGCGCAGGGCCAAGCTCTCCTATCATCCGGCGTATATGTTGGAAAAATATTTGGCAGTTCGCGGATAAGTGCTTTTCTTTGTAACCTGTTTTATCCGATTTATCCGAAATGGGTCTATATAAACGAGAGAATTTAGAAAACGGTGCGGAGATCTGCGTCTGGGAAATCTCCGAGGACGAAGATGAGTTGCGCCGCTTGTGCGCCCCTATCCCCAGCGATGAACTCGAAGAGCTTCAGATAATCAGCAGCCCCGCCCGCCGCAAGGAGAAACTGGCGGTGAGGGCCCTGCTCAACGTGATGTTTCCCGAGAAACTGTATCTGGGTCACCACGACAACGGCAAGCCCTACCTGCAGAACTGCGCCGTGGAGATAAGCATCTCGCACTGCGCCCGTTTCGCAGCCATCATATCCCATCCCGAGGAGAGCGTGGGCATAGACATCGAGAGCCTCGGCCGGGATTTCTCCGCAGTGGAGCGCAAGGCCCTCTCCGAGGACGAGAAAGACGACCTCTCGGACCACAACACCAACCAGCAGCTGGCCATCTACTGGTGCGCCAAGGAAGCCATCTACAAGCGCATGTCCCGCAGCGGTGTGGACTTCGCCAGACAGATAGAGGTGGAGCGCTTCACCCCCCGTGACGAAGGCGAGCTGGAAGCCACTTTCATCCACAAGGACGGGGAGGAAGAGACCTTCGAGCTCAACTACGAGGTCTTCGACGGCCACGTTATGGTCTGGCTCGTCGGCTGACCATACTGGTGGCAGCATACTCACCTGCTCCGTTCCATTCACATTCCCGAAATAGTAGGACATCAGGGTAAATATATTGTATCCGCTGCCCGGATTGCCGGGAGGCAGCGTTCTTCATCGGGCAGGTGCCTCTCCTGCACATTGCTGAGATATACGACGGAAAAATCACTGCAACAGTTCGTTTCTGGAAGTTATTTTGTATCTTCGCAAGATAAACCCTATAACCGAATTTATGGCAGACAATACTGTTAAGACTCCGTGGTATCCTTATACCGAGGGAGTTCCCGTACATCTGGAGTACTTCAAGGGCTCGATGTTCGACATGGTGGCCTCTGTGGCCGCCAGATATCCCAACTACGTGGCGTTTGACTTCATGGGCAAGTCCACGACCTATGCCAGGATGATCAGGAAGATAGAGCAGTGTGCCCAGGCTCTGAAGACCATCGGTATCCGCAAGGGCGACTGCGTGACGATAGCCATGCCCAACTGCCCCCAGGCCATCTACATGTTCTACGCCATCAACCTCATCGGCGGTATCGCCAGCATGGTGCATCCGCTCTCGAGCGAGAAGGAGATCGAGTTCTACCTCAACGAGTCCAACAGTATCACCGTCATCACCCTGGACCAGTTCTACGGCAAGATCGAGGCCATACGCAAGAACACCGGTATCGTCAACGTCATCCTCGCCCGCATCAAGGACGAGCTGGCCCAGCCTCTGAAAGCCGGCTACATGATCACCGAAGGCTACAAGATCGCCAAGATACCCAAGGATGCCCCGGTCATCACCTGGAAGAACTTCATGAAGCTCTCCAAATGCTGCTTCTATAACTACAAGGTAGAGCGCAGCGATGACGATCCCGCAGTCATCCTCTACTCCGGCGGCACCACCGGCACCACCAAGGGCATCATGCTCACCAACCGCAACTTCAATGCCCTCGCCGAGCAGGTCATCGCCACCAACCCGATGTTCGGTCCCGGGGACAAGATGCTGGCCGCCATGCCCGTCTTCCACGGCTTCGGCCTCGGTGTCTGCATCCACACGATGCTGGCCAAGGGCGGAAGGTGCGTCCTCGTGCCCCGCTTCACCCCCAAGAGCTACTCCAAGCTCATTACCAAGAACAAATGCAACTTCATCGCCGGTGTGCCGACTCTCTACGAGGCTATGCTGCGCCTGCCCAATATGGAGAAGGCCGACTTCTCCCACCTCAAGGGCGTGTTCTCAGGCGGAGACTCTCTGTCCATCGAGCTCAAAAAGAAGATGGACAAGTTCCTCGCCGACCACAAGGCCACCATCAAGGTGCGCGAGGGCTACGGTACCACCGAGTGCGTCACCGCCTGCTGCCTGACTCCGGTCAAGCTCCAGAAAGAGGGCAGCATCGGCATACCTTTCCC
>CALVDG010000009.1 GCA_944326255.1 uncultured Bacteroidales bacterium | reverse complement strand
CTTGCAGGGACAGAGCGATTCGAACGCCCATCAACGGTTTTGGAGACCGCTATTCTACCCTTGAACTATGTCCCTTTTTTAGGGCTTATGACCGACACCTTCTGCGTCGCTGCTCGTCGCTCGCATCCTCACATACGTGAGTATGCTCCGGTGCTCGCTCCTCGCACTCCTTGAATCTGCCGGCCCTAAGCCCTAAAAAGTTTAAGGTACGTTCAGATTCCGTGCCGTCTGTGGCCCTTTCTACTCGGTTACTTTAAAAAGGGGGCCGAGTAGAGCCCCCTTATAAGTTATACTCTATGGAGAGATTATTCAAGAATCTTGGTAACCTGACCTGAGCCGACTGTACGTCCACCCTCACGGATAGCGAAGCGGAGTCCCTCGTTGATAGCTACAGGGTAGATGAGGTCAACTGTGATCTCAACGTTGTCACCAGGCATAACCATCTCTGTTCCCTCGGGGAGAGTAATCTCACCGGTGATATCCAGAGTACGGATGAAGAACTGAGGACGGTATTTGTTGTGGAAAGGAGTGTGACGGCCACCCTCGTCTTTCTTCAGCACGTAGATAGCGGCTTTGAATCTCTTATGAGGAGTGATGGTACCGGGATGAGCGATAACCTGACCTCTCTTGATCTCCTTCTTGTCGATACCGCGGAGGAGCAGGCCTACGTTGTCTCCGGCCTCACCCTCGTCGAGGATCTTGCGGAACATCTCGACACCGGTAACGACTGACTTCTTGGGCTCCTCACCGAGACCGATGATCTGAACCTCGTCGCCGACCTTAACGATACCTGTCTCAATACGGCCGGTAGCAACTGTACCACGACCTGTGATGGAGAAGATGTCCTCGATAGGCATCAGGAAAGGTTTCTCGTTGTCACGTACAGGCAGGGGGATGTACTCGTCAACTGCGTTCATCAGCTCCATAACCTTCTCAACCCACTTGGGCTCACCGTTGAGGGCGCCGAGAGCGGAGCCTGCGATAACGGGAGCGTTGTCGCCGTCGAAGCCGTAGAAGCTGAGCAGCTCACGAACCTCCATCTCAACGAGTTCGATCATCTCGGGATCGTCAACGATATCAACTTTGTTCAGGAACACAACGATTCTGGGCACGTTCACCTGACGGGCGAGCAGGATGTGCTCACGTGTCTGGGGCATAGGACCGTCGGTAGCGGCAACTACGAGGATGGCACCGTCCATCTGAGCGGCACCGGTAACCATGTTCTTCACGTAGTCAGCGTGACCCGGGCAGTCAACGTGTGCATAGTGACGTGTCTCTGTCTGATATTCGATATGAGCGGTGTTAATGGTAATACCACGCTCCTTCTCCTCGGGTGCGTTGTCGATGGAATCGAATGAGCGGACTTCAGAAAGTCCTTTTTCAGCCAGTACCTTGGTGATGGCTGCGGTAAGAGTAGTTTTACCGTGGTCAACATGGCCGATAGTACCTATGTTAACATGCGGCTTGTCCCTTTTGAAAGTTTCTTTTGCCATAATGTGAGATTTAATTTAATGTATATAATAAATTGAGCCGGTGATGAGATTTGAACTCATGACCTCTTCCTTACCAAGGAAGCGCTCTACCCCTGAGCTACACTGGCTTTTTAAGAGCGGAAGACGAGGTTCGAACCCGCGACCCTCAGCTTGGAAGGCTGATGCTCTACCAACTGAGCTACTTCCGCTTATGTGTGGGGAGAGAAGGATTCGAACCTCCGAAGGCGTGCGCCAGCAGATTTACAGTCTGCCCCAGTTGGCCACTTTGGTATCTCCCCATATAGTTGTCATTCAATGAACTTGAGCCGATAGAGGGATTCGAACCCACGACCCGCTGATTACAAATCAGCTGCTCTGGCCAACTGAGCTATATCGGCAGCTCTTATTTTTGGGACTGCAAAGATAAATCTTTTCTTAAAAATACCAAAACAATTTTAAAAATTATTGAACAATTGTTTTGAGGATGTCGTCGGAGGAGAAGCCGCACTCGCTGCGAAGCTCTCTGACTGAGCCGTGTTCGACAAAGCGGTCGGGGACTCCCAGGCCGGTGACGCGGATGTGCGGGGCGTGTTCCGAGACGTAGGATGAAACGGCATCGTGCAGGCCGCCCGTGACAGTGCCGTCCTCGACTGTGATGATTCTGGATACCTTGGAGCAGACGTCCTGCATGATGTCTTCGTCCAGAGGCTTGAGAAAACGCATGTCGTAATGCATGACGGATATGCCCTGTGCGGCTGCTTTGTCGGCTGCTTCTGCAACTAGGTTTCCTATCGGTCCTATGGTGAGTATGGCGATGTCGCTTCCATTGCGTATAAGCTGTCCCTTTCCTATCGGGATGGGCATGAAGTTGACGTCGCGCCAGGGGATGCCTTCTCCTGTGCCGCGCGGATACCTTATAATAATAGGGCCCTGCACGGCATCACTTGCTGCCGTGTACAGCAGGTTGCGCAGCTCCAGTTCGTTGAGCGGGGACGCGATGATCAGGTTGGGTATCGGGCGGAATGCGGCCATGTCGAATACGCCGTGGTGGGTGGCTCCGTCCTCGCCGACCAGTCCTGCCCGGTCAAGGCAGAGGATCACTTTCAGTCTCTGGAGGGCGACGTCGTGTATGACGCTGTCGTATGCCCTCTGCATGAAGGAAGAGTAGATGTTGCAGAACGGCAGGTATCCCGCAGCGGCCAGTCCGGCGGAGAATGTGACGGCATGCTGTTCGGCAATGCCTACATCGAAAGTCCTTTCGGGTATCTCCCTCATCATGATGTTCATGCCGCAGCCGGAGGCCATCGCCGGTGTGACGGCCACTATCTTCCTGTTGGCCCTGGCCAGCTCCAGAAGGGTCTCTCCGAAGACATCCTGGTATCTGGCGGCAGTGCCGGGCGCCGGGATGTTGCGCTTGCCGGTCATGGGGTCAAATGTGCCCGGAGCGTGCCATACGGTCTGGTCCTGTTCCGCCGGCCTGTATCCTTTGCCCTTCTTGGTGATGACGTGCAGGAGCTTGGGGCCCTTGATGTTGCGCAGGGATGTGAGGGTAGTGGTCAGCTGGCCGATGTCGTTGCCGTCGATGGCTCCGAAGTATCTGAATCCGAATGACTCGAACAGGGAACCGTTCTTGAGGATGGCCATCTTGGTGCTGAACATGAATTTCTGGACTCCCCGGCGCAGCCTGGAGGAGCCGATCAGGTCCCATACGCGGTTCTTTATACGGTTGTATGTCTCGGATGTGGATATTTTCAGCAGGTAGCTGTGCAGGCCTCCCATGCCCTGGTCTATGGAGATGTGGTTGTCGTTGAGGATGACCAGGATGTCGGTCTTCATGGCACCGGCGTTGTTGAGGCCCTCGAAGGCCATGCCGCCGGTCATGGCACCGTCGCCGATGACGGCCACTATCTTTTCATCGCTGCCGGAGAGCTTTGCCGCTACGGCCATGCCCAGGGCGGCCGAGATGGATGTGGATGAGTGTCCCACGCCGAAGGAGTCGAACGGGCTCTCGGATATTTTCGGGAAGCCGCTGATGCCTTTGTATGTGCGGTTGGTCTGGAATGCTTCCCGACGGCCCGTGATGATCTTGTGGGCGTAGGCCTGATGTCCCACGTCCCAGACAATCTTGTCGGCCGGGGTGTTGTAGACGTAATGCAGGGCGACGGCCAACTCTACCGCGCCGAGGCTTGCTCCCAGATGACCGGGATTCTTGGCGCAGCAGTCTATCATGTACCGCCTGATCTCTCCGCACAGGGTCTCAAGCTGTTTGACAGATAAGCCCCGGATGTCCCCGGGGCTGTCTATTTTCTCCAGAAGCGACATGCCGGCTATTTCCTGAATATGGTCTCTGCACGGTCGGGCCCGAGCGAGATGACGGTGACAGGAACTCCGGTCTCGTGTTCGATAAATGATATGTATTCCTTGAATTCAGCCGGGAGGTCGTTCTCATCCTTGATGTCAGACAGACCGCGCTTCCATCCCTTGAACTCTTTATATATAGGTGTGATCTGTGCGTAGGTGTCGTAAGGTACGCTGTCCTGACGCTTGCCGTCCACCTCGTAACCGACGGCCACCTTGACGGTGTCGAACGAGTCCATCACGTCGGCTTTCATCATTATCAGTTCTGTGACCCCGTTGAGCATGACGGCGTATTTGAGGGCTACCAGATCCAGCCATCCAGTGCGGCGCGGCCTTCCGGTAGTGGCTCCGAACTCATGGCCCTGCCTGCGCAGCTCCTCACCGGTCTCGTCAAACAGCTCGGTGGGGAAGGGGCCGCTGCCCACGCGGGTGCAGTAGGCCTTGAAGATGCCGTAGACGTGGCCGATGGTTCCGGGAGCGACTCCGAGACCCAGGCAGGCACCGGAGCATGTGGTGGTGGAGCTGGTCACGAAAGGATAGGAACCGAAGTCCACATCGAGCATCGAGCCCTGGGCTCCCTCGGCCAGTACGCTCTCGCCTGAGTTGAGGCGGGAGTTGATGTAGTACTCTCCGTCCACCAGGTCGAATGTCCTGAGATAGTCCACTGCTTCCATCCATTCCCTGATATCCATGTCGGGGTCGTATGCGTAGTCGAACTGCTTGAGGAAGGCGATGTGTTTCTTCTTTAGATTGTCGAACCGCGTCTGGAAGTCCGGTGCAAGGATGTCGCCTACTCTCAGACCGTTGCGGCCGGTCTTGTCCATGTAGGCGGGGCCTATGCCCTTGAGAGTGGAGCCTATCTTGGACTTGCCCTTGGCTGCCTCGGAAGCCGCGTCGATAATCCTGTGGGTGGGGGTTATGAGGTGGGCTTTCTTGGAGATCCGGATGCGCTCCCTTACAGGTACGCCGGTCTTCTCCAGCTCTGTACACTCTTTTTTGAAAATAATCGGATCCAGCACCACTCCGTTGCCGATAAGGTTGTCAGTGCCGGGCCTGAATATGCCGGACGGTACGGAGTGAAGCACGAAGCTCTTGTCTCCGGACTGTATGGAATGGCCGGCGTTGGGACCGCCCTGGAAGCGGGCTATGATGCTGTATCTCTCGGCAAGTACGTCCACTATCTTGCCTTTTCCCTCGTCTCCCCACTGGAGGCCGAGTACTACGTCTACTTTTGCTCTATCTTTGTTCATGTCTGTCATCAGGTTCAAATGAGTTAGAACGGGAGATCGTCTCCTATCTCGTCACCGGGTACATCGGCCGCCGGTGCAGCGGGTGCAGGCTGGGAAGGGGCCTGATAGCCGGACTGCTGGTATGGCTGCTGATACTGCTGCTGGGGTGCGGGACGGGAAGGCTGTGCCTGCCATCCGCCGCCTTGTCCCTGGGCTGCCGGGTTGTCGGCCTTGCGCCCGAGGAGCTGCATGTTGTCCGCCACGATCTCGGTCACATATTTGGTGTTGCCGTTGCTGTCGTTGTATGAGCGGGTGCGGATGCGGCCCTCGATGAAAAGCTGGGTTCCCTTCCTGATGTATTTCTCCGCTACTTCAGCTAAATTTCTCCAGCACACGATATTGTGCCACTCGGTCTGTTCTTTCAGCTCTCCGGAAGTGCGGTCTCTGAACTTCTCTGTAGTGGCCAGCGAGAATGTCGCCGTGACCACTCCGCTTTCCAGATGCCTCACTTCGGGGTCTCTTCCCGCGTTTCCTATAAGCAGGACTTTATTCAATGACATAGTTAGGATTATTTTATGATTTCGGACTGCTAAGATAGCATTATTTTTTGCCATTTCAGCTAAAAAACGGTACTTTTGGCATCTGTTAAATCCTAATACCTTAAATCAAATGCAAGAAAAAGTAGCAAAGATGCTCAACGACAGCGTAGTGGCACGTTGGGCCGCGTTGATTCTCATCGCGCTGATGATGTTTTTCGCATATATGTTCGTGGACGTGATGTCTCCCCTGAAGTCGCTGGTGGAGTCGGCCAGAGGCTGGGACAGCGGAGCGTTCGGAACTTATGCGGCATCTGAGTATATCCTCAATGTGTGCGGCTTCCTGATTCTGGCCGGTATTATCCTGGACAAGATGGGCATCCGCTTCACCGGAGTGCTCTCCGCATCCCTTATGGTAATCGGAGCAAGCATTAAGTTCGTCGGTATAAGCGAGTGGTTCCAGACCACCGGCATGTGCGCCTGGCTGGACAGCTGGTGGACAGCAATGCCCGGCAGCGCCAAGATGGCGTCCCTCGGCTTCATGGTCTTCGGCTGCGGTTGCGAGATGGCCGGTACTACGGTGTCAAAATCTATAGCCAAGTGGTTTAAAGGCAAGGAGATGGCTCTCGCCATGGGCCTTGAGATGGCTATCGCCCGTCTCGGTGTCTTCGCAGTGATGTGGCTGGCTCCTATCATCTCCAATAAGTTCGACCAGTCTGTGGTGGCTCCCGTCGGTTTCTGCACCGTGCTGCTTCTGATAGGACTCATCAACTACATAGTCTTCTCGGTGATGGATTCCAAGTTCGACAAACAGCTCGTGGCAGCCGGCATGGCTACCGAGGAGAAATCCCCCGAGGACGAGTTCCACATCAAGGATCTGGGCAAGATATTTTCCAGCAAGATGTTCTGGCTGGTAGCCCTGCTCTGCGTACTTTACTATTCGGCCATATTCCCCTTCCAGAGATATGCCCCCAACTACCTGGAGGTGACTCTCGGGGTGGACAATGCCACGGCTTCCCAGCTCTTCAGTTTCTTCCCGATACTGGCTATGTGCCTTACCCCGCTGCTCGGTATCTTCCTGGACCGCAAGGGCAAGGGCGCCACTATGCTGATGCTCGGAGCGATTATCATGATTGTATGCCACCTGTCGTTTGCATTCGTGCTTCCGCTCTATCCTCATAAATGGCTGGCCGTGACCCTTATCGCAGTGCTCGGTGTCAGCTTCTCCCTCGTGCCGGCGGCCCTGTGGCCCTCGGTGCCCAAGATTATCGACGAGAAGATTCTCGGCAGCGCATACTGCCTCATCTTCTGGGTGCAGAACATCGGTCTCTGCCTGGTGCCTCTGCTTATCGGCAAGGTGCTCCAGTCTACGGGCGGATACCTCGCTCCTATGATCATATTCTCGTCTTTCGGTATCCTGGCATTTATCCTGAGCTTCCTGCTCAAGGCTGAGGACCGTCGGAAGAAGTACGGTCTGGAGCTGCCGAACGTGGTGAAGAAAGAAGAATAAACAGCGATATGAGCAGACTGCTTAAGACGCTTAAAGACAGTGGGGCCATCCGATGGGTGGCCCTTTTGTGTCTGGCCCTGCCGATGTTCGCCTCGTACTTCTTCGACGACATCTTCTCGACCATCAACCAGGAATTCGAGGATCCGTCGATGGTGGCCCTGGGCTGGTCGATGACCGATTACGGCTTCTACCGCAGCGCGTATTCTCTGTTGTGCATATTCGGCGGACTGATAGTCTGCGGTATGCTGCTGGACCGCTGGGGAGTGAGACTGACCGGCTCGATATTCGTCGGGCTTATGGTCGGGGGCGCAGCATTGATAACATACGCCATATCGGAGAGTTTCGCGGGCAGCCGTCTCTGTACGTGGCTTTCCGGGGTGTTCGCCAAGCCGTCGCTGTCGCTCGCCTACGCCGGGTGCGCGATGTTCGGCCTTGGCAGCGAGATCGCCGGAGTGACGGTCAACCGTGCCATCGCCAAATGGTTCAAGGGACGCGAGATAGCCTTTGCGATGGGCCTGCAGCTGGCCCTGGCCCGCCTGGGTACGGCGGTGGCTCTGATAGTGGTGCCGCGTATCGTCGCCCTGGACGGCTATATTCCGTTCTCCGAGACCTCCCGTCCGGCCGTGGTGGGACTGGCCCTGCTGCTGTTTGCCCTTCTGCTCTGGGCTCTGTTCGTGCTGATGGACTATGGGGCTGACCGCCGCGGAATGTCCAAGGTGTCAGTCGCAGCGGCTTCTCCCGAAGACCGTTTCCGTTTCAGGGATGTGATAAAGGTTATTACGAACAGGCATTTTCTGCTGATATCCCTGCTGTGCGTGTTCTTCTACTGCTGCGTGGTGTCGTTCCGTAAGTTCGCTACGGCGATACTGATGCCCCGCTTCGGTATAGACAGTGACGTGGCCTCGGTGATGGTGGCCATGATACCCTTCTTCACACTGGTCTTCGCACCTCTGTTCGGGGCTGTCGTGGACAAAGTCGGACGCGGTACGAAGATAATGATACTGGGCTCGGCCATGATACTCTTCTCGCATCTGACCGTGGCATTCGCTCCTGGAGTTCCTGCCTTCGGATTCATCGCGATAGGCGTGCTCGGCCTCGGATATTCGCTTGTGCCTGCCGCCATGTGGCCCTCGATACCCAAGATTATCGCTGACAACAAGCTGGGTACGGCGTTCTCGCTGGTCTACTGGGTGCAGAACATAGGCCTGTTCACCGTGCCTATCGTCGTAGGGCACATCATAGACCGGGCATCTTCGCCGGTGGCCGCTGAGTATTTCTTTATAGGATTGGCAGTGTGCGCTATTGTAGTGGCTGTGCTGCTGAGCCGTTCCTCTGACCGTCATCCTGAGCTGGGCCTGGACGAGAAGGCCGGCGGCCGCTGATCAGAGCAGAGCGAGCAGAGCCTCGATGTCGGCCTTTGGGGTGGCCCAGTCGGTGACAAGCCGTATCGCGCTGCGGTCTGCGTCCACATGCTCCCACAGAGAGAAGGAGACTACTTTGCGCAGTTGCCCGATTCCGGCATTGTCCATGATGACGAAGAGCTGGTTGGTCTGCGGCGGAATAAGAAAACTGTAGCCTTTGGCTTTGAGTCCATCGGCAAGCATCTCCGCCGTCCCGATGGCGTTGCGGCCGTTGCGCTCATAGAGTCCGTCGGTGAAAAGCGTGTCGAACTGGAGTCCCAGCAGCCTGCCTTTGGCCAGCATGGCTCCGCGCTGCTTGATGATTGAGAACAGTTCTCCTGTCAGGCCGGGGTCCGGAATGACCAGGGCTTCTCCGAACAGGGCACCGCACTTGGTTCCTCCTATGTAGAATATGTCGCACAGCGAGGCTATATCCTTCAGGGTGATGTCCGTCTTGCCAGAGGCCAGGGCGTAGGCCAGCCGTGCTCCGTCCAGATACAGCGGGATGCGGTATTCCCGGCATATTGCTGACAGTTCTTTAAGTTCGTCAAGAGTATAAAGTGCGCCGAGTTCGGTGGGGTGGGTGATGTAGACCATGCCCGGCTCCACGATGTGCGCGTAGTTCTCGTCGGCCCAGTAGTCTTTGAGGTATCTTTCCACGTCTTCCGCCTTCAGTTTTCCTCCATCGTGTCCGGGCAGGGCAATGACCTTGTGCCCGGTGGCTTCGACAGCACCGGATTCGTGATGGTTGATGTGTCCGGTGACGGGCGATATCACGCCCTGGCAGTGTCTCAGTACAGCGTACATGGCAGTAGCATTGACCTGGGTGCCTCCGGTCAGGAAATAGACTCTGGCTTCCGGGCATCCGCAGGCCGCTCTTATACGTTCTATGGCGGACCTGCAATAGGGGTCGGCCCCGTAACCGAGGGTCTCGTCCATATTGGTCTCAATCAGTCTCTGGAGCACCGCCGGGCAGGCTCCTTTCATGTAGTCGCATTCGAAATTGAGCATATACGTGGAAATGCTAAAAGAGTTCTTTCTTGTGTATGTCCTTGACCCGAAGCTGGATATTGGCGATACCGCGGTAGTAGTTCTCGGCTATCGAGTAGCAGATGTCCACCGGGTTGCCGGCATGCAGGTGCTCGAAATGCTCGGCCCTGTTAAACGCTATGGCAGAGATATAGCGGTAAGGCTCGTCCTCCTGTATGAGCTCCAGTTTCATGTGGCCGTTGCCGGAACCGACCAGCCGTCCGTTGCCGTTGTCGTAGACGTTCTCCGTGATGAACACCGGGGACTGGTTTCCGGGGCCGAAGGGCTGGAACTGCTTGAGTATGCGGAAGAACTTCGGCGTGATCTGCTTGAAGTCCAGGAAGGTGTCTATCTGTACGACGGGGGTCAGGATGTCCTCGGTAATCTTCTCGGCCACCACTTGCTCGAACTTCTCCTCAAACGGCTTCAGGTTCTCTTTCTTGAGAGTGAGCCCAGCCGCGTACATGTGTCCGCCGTAATTTTCCAGATATTCCGAACATTCCTTGATGGCCTCGTAGAGGTCGAAACCGGCGATGCTCCTGGCCGAGCCGGTGATAAGCCCGTTGGACTCGGTCAGCACTATGGTGGGCCGGTAGAAAGCCTCCACCAGACGTGAGGCCACGATGGCCACCACGCCCTTGTTCCATTTCGGGTCGAAGACCACGGTGGACTTACGGTCCCTGAAACTGCTGTCGTTCATCACTGACTCAATGGCGGCCTTGGTGATCTGCTTGTCCACGCTCTTGCGCTCCTTGTTGTGCAGGTCGATGATCTTGCCGATATTCTGGGCCTCCTCGTCGCTGCGCGACACCAGCAGATGCACTGCGGTGCGGCCTGACTCCATCCTGCCGGCGGCATTGATGCGCGGGCCTATTTTGAAGACTATGTCATCCACCGAGATCTTGTGATTCTCCAGCCCGGAGAGCCGGATGATGGACTGGAGTCCCTTGCGGGGAGACTGATTGAGCCGCTCCAGACCGTAGTAGGCCAGGATGCGGTTCTCTCCGGTCATGGACACCAGGTCCGCCGCGATGCTGACGGCCACCAGGTCCAGGAAAGACTCCACCCAGGCGAAGGGTATGGATTTGCGCATGGCGTAGGCCTGGATAAGCTTGAAGCCGACTCCGCATCCGGACAGGTCGTCGAACGGATAGGAACAGTCACGTCTTTTCGGGTCCAGGATGGCTACGGCGGGAGGAAGCTCCTCGTCGGGCAGATGATGGTCGCAGATGATCATGTCCATGCCGAGTCCCTTTGCGTAGGCGACTTTCTCCACGGCCTTTATCCCGCAGTCCAGGGCGATAATCAGCGTATAGCCGTTCTCGTGTCCCCAGTCGATGCCTTTATAGGATATGCCGTACCCTTCGTCGTAGCGGTCGGGGATATAGTATTCGACGTTGGGGTTGAAATTGCGTATAAACGTGTACATCAGAGCCACCGCCGTAGTGCCGTCCACATCGTAGTCTCCGTAGATGAGCACTTTCTCCTCATTGGAAATGGCTTTTTCGAGTCTTTCCACAGCTTTGTCCATGTCCTTCATCAGAAACGGGTCATGGAGCTTGGACAGGTCCGGCTTGAAGAACTCCCGGGCTCTTTCCGCTGTGGTTATATTGCGCTGGACAAGTAAGTTGGCAAGGACTTGGTCAATTCCCAGCTCTGCGGAAAGAGCCCTGACCGCAGCGGGATTGCCCTGCTCTTTTACTATCCATTTTTTTTCAATCGCCATGACTGCAAATTTAACACAAATATTCCTATATAAAATAAAAAAGTTAAATTTGCCATTTCAAAGTTTAATATTTTTAAAATGGAAAATAATATAGATCTGAACGAGCAGGAGCAGAACCGGCGCGACGCGGTCGTCAAGCTGAGAGAACTGGGTATAGAGCCATATCCCGCAGCACTTTATGAAGTCAATGTCACAACAACGGAGATAAAGGACAGATACGACCCGGAGAAATGTCCGTTCGCGGATATTTCGATAGCCGGCAGGATGATGAGCCGCCGTATCATGGGAGCCGCCTCGTTCATCGAGCTGCAGGACTCCGAGGGCAGGATTCAGGTCTATGTCAAGCGCGACGAGATCTGTCCTGGCGAGGACAAGACGATGTACAATACCGTCTTCAAGAAGCTGCTGGATATAGGTGACTTCGTCGGCATAAAGGGCTATGCCTTCATCACCCAGACCGGTCAGCTCTCCATTCACGCCAAGAGCCTGACTGTGCTCTCCAAGTCGCTCAGGGTGCTGCCTATAGTGAAGGAGAAGGAGGGTGAGGTCTATGACGCATTTTCGGATCCTGAGCAGCGTTACCGTATGAGATACGTGGACCTGGTGGTCAATCCCAAGGTCAAGGATGTGTTCGTCAAGAGGACCCGCATCATGCAGACCATGAGAGAGTATTTCAACTCCTTCGGCTACATGGAGGTGGAGACCCCCATACTCCAGCCCATACCGGGAGGAGCCAACGCCCGTCCTTTCATCACGCATCACAACGCTTTGGATATCCCCCTGTATCTGCGTATCGCCAATGAGCTGTACCTCAAGAGGCTGATAGTAGGTGGCTTTGCCGGTGTCTACGAATTCGCAAAGGACTTCCGCAACGAGGGTATGGACAAGTCCCACAACCCGGAGTTCACCTGCATGGAGATATACGTGGCCTACAAGGACTATATCTGGATGATGGAGTTCGTGGAGAACCTGCTGGAGAAGGTGGCCGTGGCCGTCAACGGCAGGACCAGGTTCAATGTGTGGGGCAATGAGATAGAGTTCAAGAAGCCCTACCGCCGTCTGCCTATGCTGGATGCCATCAAGGAATATGCCGGAGTGGATGTGCGCGGCATGGATGAGGAAGCTCTGCGCAAGGTATGCGCCGACCTGCATGTGGAAGTGGACAAGACCATGGGCGTGGGCAAGCTCATAGACGCCATCTTCGGCGAGTACTGCGAGAAGCATCTGATCCAGCCTACTTTCATCACAGATTATCCTTGGGAGACCTCGCCTCTGACCAAGCGTCACCGCAGCGATCCGGCTCTGACCGAGCGTTTCGAGCTCTTCGTCAACGGCAAGGAGCTGGCCAACGCATACAGCGAACTCAACGACCCGATAGACCAGCTTTACCGTTTCAAGGAGCAGCTCAAGCTCAAGGACAAGGGCGACGACGAGGCGATGTACATCGACATGGACTTCGTCCGCGCCCTCGAGTACGGTATGCCTCCGACATCCGGTCTCGGTATGGGTATTGACCGTCTGACCATGTTCATGACCGACTCTCCTTCCATCCAGGACGTGCTGTTCTTCCCGCAGATGAGGCCGGAGAAGAAGCCCGCCGCACAGCAGGATGATTCGGCTTCTGATAACAATGAGAAATAGCATTGAGACCATAACCTCCCTCCAGAACCCCAAGGTCAAGGAGGTGACGGCCCTTCAGAGCAGCTCCTCTCTCCGTCGGGAGAAGGGGCTGTTTGTCGTGGAGGGCAGGCGGGAAGTGGAACGCTGCGTGGAGAGCGGTTTCCGTCTCCGGTCGGTGTTCTATTGTCCGGCGCTCTGCCGGCACTTTCCCATTCCTTCCGAAGAAGTGAGGATATTCGAGGTGTCCGAAGCCGTGTATGGGAAAATAGCCTACCGGGGCAGTACCGAGGGACTTCTCGCAGTGGTCTGCGGCAGTGCGCAGGACCGCTCGCTGGAGGCCCTGGACCGCAATGGCCTCGGAGACAATCCCCTGATCGTAGTCGTAGAGTCCGTGGAGAAGCCCGGCAACCTCGGGGCTATGCTCCGCACCGCCGACGCCTCCGGGGTCTCGGCCGTGCTTGTCTGCGACCCGCACACCGACCTCTACAATCCCAACCTGATCCGCGCCAGTCTCGGCGGAGTATTTACCCGCAATATCGCCGTATGTACTTCGGCAGAAGCCATTGCCTGGCTCAAGGTACGGGGCATCAGCATCCTTACCGCCCAGCTGCAGGACTCGGAACTGTACTATGACACCGACATGACCCGCCCGACAGCCCTGGTCTTCGGCACTGAAGCTGACGGACTGTCCGATATCTGGAGACAGGCCGCCGATGCCCATATCCGCATCCCCATGCTGGGCAGCATCGATTCGCTCAACGTCTCTGCCTCCATGGCCGTCCTCTGTTACGAGGCCCTTCGCCAGCGCCGCACTTCCGACTCGCTCCGCAACCTCTGATCTTTCACTGGACAGTCTATGACACACGACACATCCCCCAGCTCTTCCCCCCGGGAAAGTGTACCGAAAAAGCCGGAAAACGGTTCACTTTCCGGTACAGAATCCTCGCATGTCGGCTCTACAGACCATTCTGACGCGGATTCGGCATTTCCCCTTTCAGGAAAGTGTACCGAAAAAGCCGGAAAACGGTTCACTTTCCACGCAGACCGTCTGCGGATAGGCCTTATCGGCAATCCGATCGGGCATAGCCAGAGTCCCGCGCTCTTCCGGGAGTATTTCGCCGACAGGCCGGATATATTGCAGCACTGGAACTACGACCTGATAGAGCGCGATAGTTTTCCCGACGCATACGCCGCATTTCTGCGGGACTATGTGGCAGTCAATGTCACCACTCCGTTCAAGGAGGAGGCATTCCGCGCAGCAGATGTCCGCGACCGTTCAGCCGGGCTCTGCCAGGCCTCCAACCTGCTGATGAAAAGCCGCTTTACCGTATGCGATTCCGTATCCGGTGCGGATTCACAGTCATTGGCCGGACTCAACGGCGAACGTGAGAGCATAGTGGCGTACAATACGGACTATGAGGCGGTAATGGAGATTCTGCGCGATGAGTTCCCCGGACTTGCCAGCCGTATCAGGGTGCTGGTGCTCGGCTGTGGCGGAGCCGGTAAGGCAGCTGCGGCTGCGGCGTATATGGCCGGTATGCAGGTCTGCATCTGCAACCGTACCCTCAGCCGCGCACAGGATTTTGCCTCGCATCTCAGCCAGTTCAACCGGCATATCCCGAATACCCGGTCAGAAAGGCCGGGACATGTGACGGCAGCAGACTTGACGGACATGGTCTCGGCGATAATGGATTCCGATGTGGTGATCAATGCCTTGCCGGGCCCTGGCTCGGAGGAGATTTTCCGCAGTCTTCCGGGCGGCCGGCCGGATATCTTCGCAGATAAGCTGATCCTGGAAGCCTCCTACAAATCTCCCTGCCTGGGCAAAGTCCCCTGCCGCCGCTACATCTCCGGCCTTGTCTGGCTCCGTCTCCAGGCCCTCGCCACCTACCGCATCGTCCTCGGCCCCGACATTTGACAGCGTGTAGTTCTACGTATCCGGTTTAAAGTTTATCCGCGAAACTGGAAGTGGCGGTGCGCCTTATAAACATCATCCTTGATTTTCAGTCGGTTACAAAACACACTGCACATTTGACCATATATGAAAGTACCCAAATGTGCAATGCTGTGAGGTAATGCCTTGATATTCAAGAGTCTTAATATCCGCATCGCACCGCCTGTTCAAAAAGTCGGGTTTGACGAACTTTAAGAAAATTGTCCTGCGTCAATAGATTCAATGGGGATTTGTCCTGGTGCAGTAACTGGCTTTCTGCATATATGTCCCTCAGCAGGGAGATACGCGGTTTCCAGGTATTGGGGATGAAGCAGTGGAATGCCATGGAATGGGATGAGGTAATGAAGTCAGGTGTCAGACGGTGGTGCGGGCGAGGGCTTCGTAGAGGGGCTCCCGCTCTTTGTACAGGCGCTCGATGACCTGCTGCAGTGAGGCGTCGCCGCGGTTCTCCAGGAGGGTGCGGCCACCGGTGTCCTTGGAGAGGCGGTCCAGGATGGTGTCGATGTCGGTCTTTACGTAGACGCAGTAGGTGAAGCGGGATATCAGGTCGCGGCAGCCGGGGGTAGTGACGATGCCACCGCCCAGGGACAGTACCAGGGTGCAGCGCGTCATGTCTTCAAGAGTCTCGGGATGCTGCGAGATGTGCTCTTCCAGGATGTCCTCCAGGCATTCTTCCTCGATGCGGCGGAAACCGGACTCACCTCCGGCAGCGAAGATTTCGGAGACGGTCTTGCCTTCCCGCTCTTCTATGTAGGCGTCCGTGTCAATCAGCGGCGCACCCAGCTTGGCGGAAAGTTCCCGGCCCATAGTCGTCTTGCCGGCCGCCATAAAACCTATAAGGGAAATAATCATACCGGAAAGGAGTTAGAACAGGGTGGGTTCATCGTCGTCATGGTAGTCTGTGCTGCCGTTGGATGGAGACAGGTCAATATTCAGTTCTACGACTTCACCGGCTCTGTGTCCGGAGTTGTCATCGGAAGGTGTGTCCGGGGTATCCGTGCTGTCGGAAACAGATTGCGGTGCAGGGCTGTCAGTAAGCGCGGAGGTGTCTTCGTCCGGAAGATCCAGAGAGTAGACCGGCTCTTCCTCCTCTTCTTCGGTCTCTTTGACCAGCGGCTCGCCGAATGCGATGGAGGCTATCTTCTCGCCGGCTCTCTTGCCTTTGGCCCGGAAACTCTTGACCCCGATAAATTCTCCGGCGTCGATGACAGCAGGCTCCTTGGGCTTGTTGCCGGAGGGGATGAATTCCACTTTGACCGACGGCCAGCGGTCTTCGGATACGTCTACCAGGCGGGCCCCCTCGTCCACAGGTATGAAGTTCTGCGAGGTGTTGTCGCTCAGCTCGAAGCAGAAACGCTTAATGTAGTAGTAACCCGAGGCCTTGTCCCAGTATATGGCCGTGTATATTTTCTCCGGGTCAAATTTCTCCACTTTCAGCAGGTCGCCCTGGAACCGGGTGCTCAGGTCCAGACCGGTAGTGTAGAACGAGCCGTCCCTGCATACGGCCAGGATGTGCTCGTCGCCCCTGAACTCGCCCAGCAGCTCTCCGCGTCCGTCCTCGTTGAGGCGGTCTATGTCATGGTCGAACCACATCTGCTTGCCGCCGATGGTGGATACGCCCGATGCCTTGAGGAGTATCTTCTGAACGGGATGCTTGGTGACGATGTTGCCCATCGAGCCGCGGCCCTTGATGGCCAGTGACGCGAAGTCGAAATCCAGTATCAGTTTTTTGAGTTTCTGCCGGTTGCGGAGATATATCTTGACGGTCTCGGCCTCTCCGTTGGGGTTGGCTGTGAACCAGTATACCATGGAGCCGGGAGTGCCTTTGGTGAGGTCGTACCAGCGGTCGCGGATGATGCTGGGCACGGAGAATCTCTTGACCAGCATGTAACCGTCCTTTCCGTCCCGGTATATGGCATTGTAGACGGTTCTGGTGTCACCTCTCTTGAATACCGCAGCATGGATGATGTTCTTCTCCACGAACTGCTTGTCGGTAATCTTGCGGAGGGTGTACCGTCCGTCCTTGAGGAAGACGATGATCTCGTCTATGTCGGAGCAGTCGCAGACGTACTCCGCCTCCTCTATCTTCTTGGCGGAGGTGCCGATGAAGCCCTCGGAACGGTTGATGTAGAGCTTGGCGTTGGAGGCCACCACCTTGGAGACCTCGATGTTCTCGAAAGATGTGATCTTGGTCCTGCGGGGGTGCAGACTGCCGTATTTGTCCTTTAAGGCGGTAAAATAACTGATGCAGTATTCGGTCAGATGCTCCAGGTTGTAGCGGAGCTCGGCCTCTTTCTTCTCTATGGCCTTGATCTTGTCGGTCACGGCCTTGATGTCGAACTTGGATATCTTCTTGACGGGCTTCTCCACCAGGCGCAGGATGTCGTCGTCCGTAATCTCCTTCCGCAGCAGGTGCTGGAAACCCTGCATGGTGGTCTTGACCTCGGCGAGCTGCTTCTCCCAGGTGCGGGCATCGTTCTCCAGCACTTTGTAGACCCTGTTCTCGAAAAATATTTTCTCAAGCGAGGTGTAGTGCCATTCGGTCTCGACTTCTTCCAGGCGTATCGTAAGCTCTCTGCGCATCAGTTCCTTGGTGCGCTCGGTATTGTCGCGCAGGATATCGTCCACTCCCAGGAACTGCGGCTTTTTGTCCTTGATTACACAGGTGTTGGGGGACAGGCTTATCTCGCAGTCGGTGCAGGCGTAGAGGGCATCGATGGTCTTGTCCGGAGACGTGTCGTTGTAGAGCTGGATGACTATCTCGGCGTGCTCGGCCGTGTTGTCATCTATCTTGCGTATCTTGATCTTGCCCTTGTCGTTGGCCTTCAGTATGGAGTCAATGAGGTCTCCGGTGGTGGTCCCGTAGGGAATCTCGGAGATGACAAGGGTATTCTTGTTGACTTTCTGGATATTGGCGCGGACCCTTACCCGGCCTCCGCGCAGACCCCGGTTGTAGGCCGATGTGTCGGCGTAGCCGCCGGTGGGGAAGTCGGGCTCAAGATTGAACTCCTCTCCCTTGAGTACGGCTATGGACGCGTCTATGAGCTCGTTGAAGTTGTGCGGCAGGATCTTGCAGGCCAGACCGACAGCGATGCCCTCGGAGCCCTGGGCCAGCAGCAGCGGGAACTTGACCGGCAGGTTGACCGGCTCTTTATTGCGGCCGTCGTAGGAGTTGACCCACTCGGTGAGCTTGGGATTGAACAGTACCTCGTTGGCGAATGGAGTCAGGCGGGCCTCGATGTACCTGCCTGCAGCCGCAGGGTCTCCGGTGAGGATGTTGCCCCAGTTACCCTGACAGTCGATGAGCAGGTCTTTCTGTCCGAGCTGGACGAGGGCGTCCTTGATGGAGGCATCACCGTGGGGATGGTACTTCATGGCTTCTCCGACCAGACTGGCCACCTTGTTCTTGCGGCCGTCGTCCATGACCTTCATTACGTGGAGAATCCTTCTCTGCACCGGTTTCAGACCGTCCTCGATATGCGGAACGGCTCTCTCCAGTATGACGTAGGAGGCATAGTCCAGAAACCACTCCCGGTACATGCCCGAGAGCTTGTATTTCTTCGTACCGTCGGATATGACCTTGTCGAATTTGCCGGAACCGGAGGAGTCTTCCCCAGTCTCTTCCACCACTGCGTCGTCTATTTCTTCGTCTTCTCTGCTCATCTTTTTAGTGTTTACCTGACGGCAAAAATATAAAATATTTCGGAAAAATACTCCGGTACGTCAATAGCCGAAGGCGGCGAGCTTGCGCTTGTCATCGCGCCAGTGCGGGTCTACTTTCACGTAGAGCTGGAGGAACACTTTTTTCTGGAAAAACTCCTCCATGTCGATGCGGGCCTGGGTGCCGATACGCTTCAGAGCCGAGCCGCGTGAGCCTATCAGGATGCCTTTCTGCGAGTCGCGCATGACGTTGATGACGGCCCGGATGTCGTAGCGGTCCTCATGCTCCCTGAACTCCTCGATGACCACCTCGGTGCAGTACGGAATCTCCTTGTCGTAGTTGGTGAGTATCTTCTCACGGATAATCTCCGAGGCGAAAAAGCGCAGGTTGCGGTCGGTGAAGAAGTCCTTGTCGTACCACGGCTCTCCTTCCGGCAACAGCTCCAGTATGCGGCTGAATATCGGCTCCAGTCCGAACTTCTCCTTGGCCGAAACGGCGAATATCTCCGCGTCGGGCACTTCCCTGCTCCATTGCGCGGCCAGTTCCGATACGGTGTTCTGGTCGCTCAGGTCTATCTTGTTGATGACTATGAGTACGGGACAGGTCACTTTGGCCAGCCTGTCCACGTACTTGCGGTTCTTGTCGCCCTTTTCCACGACATCGGTCACGTACAGGATGATGTCGGCGTCGCCTATGGCCGTGTCCACGTACTCCATCATGCTCTCCTGCAGGGAATAGGCCGGCTTGAGGATGCCCGGAGTGTCGGAGTACACTATCTGGTAGTCCTCTCCGTTGACTATGCCCATGATCCTGTGCCGGGTAGTCTGGGCCTTGGATGTGATGATGGAGAGCCTCTCGCCTACGAGGGCGTTCATCAGGGTGGACTTGCCTACGTTGGGATTGCCGATGATGTTGACGAATCCGGCGCGGTGCGGTGCGGTGTTACTCATAGAAGTTGAGTTTGAGCATGGTGGCCTCCTCCTCGGTGAGGAATCTCCACTGTCCGCGGCGCAGGTTCTTCTTCGTAAGGCCGGCGAAATATACCCTGTCCAGCTTGCGTACCTTGTATCCGAGGGCCTCGAACATGCGTCTGACGATGCGGTTCCTGCCCGAGTGAATCTCTATGCCGACCACGCTGCGGTCGTCCCCGTTGTAGGCCACCTCGTCCGCGTATGCGGGGCCGTCCTCAAGGGACACGCCTTCTACGAGCCGGTTCATGTCCTCCTGTTTTACGTTCTTGTCCAGGGTGACCTGATATATCTTCTTCTTCTGGTAAGAGGGATGTGTCAGCCTCTCGGCCAGTTCTCCGTCGTTGGTTAGCAGCAGGACTCCGGTGGTGCTGCGGTCCAGACGGCCTACCGGAAATATCCTCTCGGGACACAGGTCCCGGCTGATGAGCTGCATGACATTCTTCTCGGCGTGGGGGTCGCTGGTGGTGGTGACAAAGTCCTTGGGCTTGTTGAGCAGCACATAGACTTTCTTCTCTCCGCGCAGCCGCTCACCGTTGAAGCGTACTTCGTCCTCCTCGGGCCTGACTTTGACGCCCAGTTCAGTGACCACGTTGCCGTTGACGGTGACCAGTCCTGCAGTGATGTACTCGTCGGCCTCCCTGCGGGAGCAGATGCCGGAGTTGGCTATGAATTTGTTGAGGCGTACCAGTCCGTCGTTCTCTTTCAGAGGCAGAGGCTGTGCCGGTGCCTGTGCGGGTCTGCTGTGCGCTGTCCTGACTTTGTGCTGGAAACCTTTTCCGGCCTGTCCGGCGTTACCGTTTCTGAAGGCAGGTCTGCTGTCTCTTTCCGGCTTTCTGCCGTATCCGGGCTTGCCGTCCCGTTCCGGTCTGCCGTTGGCAGGCCTGCTGTCACGTCCCGGCCTGCTGCCGTGTGCGGGCCTGTCACCGTATGCCGGTCTGTTCTCCTGCCCCGGACGGCTTCTGTGATGCTCCGGTCTGCTGTCGCCGGAAAATTTCCTGTCCGGACGGCGGCTGCCTTCTCTGAAAGGAGTTCTGTCGTTTGTCCTGTAGTCTTTCTGCTGACCCTCATGCCCGTCCCGGGTGGAAGGTCTCTTAATACGTGGTCTCATATGATTATTTTGTCAAATTTGCGCGCAAAGGTATGTCAATCGGAGATAAATTCCTATTTTTACGTCATTAATTGAGTGAGGAAGTTATGAAGAGGAGAAAAGACAGGCGCGGAAAGACGCGCGCCGCATTGCTAGCCGAGAATGCGGACATGGCCTTGAGAGCAGTTAAGTCCAACAGACTCAGGGCATCACTGACTATAGCGATCATAGCACTCGGTATCACTTCGCTTGTGGGAATCCTTACGGCAGTGGACTCTATGGATGCCACGCTGCGGGATGCATACGGACGGATGGGCGCCGGCATCGTCAACATCCGCTCGCAGTATTCCGCGTCCTCGGCCATGAGGAGGATAAGGAATCCCAGGCAGATATCGAGGGTCCAGGCGGAGCGGTTCGTGCAGTATTACAAGGTGCCGGCGACGGTGTCCGTATATACTGTGGTGGCAGACAATGTCAGGGCGGAGTCAGGCCGGCGCAGGACCAATCCCACCGTTCACGTGGTGGCCTCGGACGAGAAGTATATAAGGTACAGTATGCTGGAGATAAGCGAGGGCCGCGACCTGACGGTGGAGGATGTGGAAGGAGGCCGCTTCTACTGTGTGCTGGGCGGCAATGTAGCCCGCACCCTGTTCGGGGAAGGGCCTGCCGTAGGTCAGCCTGTCCATGTCCAGGGAGTGGCCTATGTCGTGGTCGGAGTGGCGGAGGCGATGGGCAATACGGCTGACGGCGGGATGGATGACGGCATACTGGTCCCGTACACCAATGCAATGGCCAATTTTCAGGTGTCCTCTCCGGATTTTACCATAGGAATACTGCCGGGGCAGGAAGTGTCTCCGGATGAGGCTGCCGCCGAGGCCGAGATGGTCTTCCGGGCGGTAAGGAGGCTGGCTCCGTATGACGATACGGATTTCCGGATTACCAGCAGCGAGGCTGTGGTGGAGGAACTGGACTCTATGATGAGGACGCTTACAGCCGCAGCCGTGATAATAGGGCTCATCACCATAACCGGTGCGGCTGTGGGTCTGATGAACATCATGCTGGTGTCGGTCAGGGAGAGAACCCGCGAGATAGGTACCCGGAAGGCGCTCGGGGCCTCTTCCAGGAAGATACAGTCCCAGTTCCTACTGGAGTCGGTCATCATAGGCGAGGCGGGCGGAGTCATCGGCATCGTGCTGGGCATCATCGTAGGCAATATCGTAGCCGCCGTCATGGAGTCCTCGTTCGTGATACCGTGGCTGTGGATGTTTCTCTCAGTGGTGCTGTGTATGCTGGTCGGCGTGCTGTCGGGGTATGTGCCGGCCCGCAGGGCAGCGGCTCTGGATCCGATAGAATGTCTCCGCTACGAATGAGTCACCCTCATAATTTATTTCAGGGTGAATATGTAGGAGATAGTGCCTTCCTGTATGGCGGGAGCCGAGGCACTGATGTTGAACTTGGCCTTCAGGGCGGCCTGCCTGGCGGCCTCCCACAGGGTGGCGTCCTGGACTGTGGTGCCCTGTACGCCAGGGACGGCGTTGGTCACCGTGCCGTACTGGTCTACGAGGATGCGTACCACTACTGTGCCGGACTTGGCCACATCATATTCGGGCAGGGGCAGGTTGCCCATGACGGTGCGCCCCTCCAGTCTGGCCGTGGGCCTGCCCTCAGGATTGCCCTCTTCGGTGTTGCCCTCGGGATGACCGGCCTCAAGTCTTTCGGTTATGCGCTCGGCCACGTGCAGGGCGGTGGTGTCCTCAGCCTTGCCCATCCCGGGGAACAGGGCCCGGCGGTTGACAGGTTTCTCTCTGGGAGGCTCGGGAATCTCTACGTCTCCGTCCTTTCCGGCAGTCGCCTCTGCATTGATGTTCTCAGCCTCGGCGACGGTCTGGGCCTCAGACTTCTGCACCAGCCGTATCTCCTCCGTAGGGTCCGGCTCTGCGGCCCTCGGTTCTACACCGACGGCTGTCCTGACCGGCACAGGCTTTTCTTCCACGGCTTCAGGGATGTCCTCTTCGGTAAACTCAATGAGCATACCGTCCACCGGCGGCACCGTCGGAGTGCTGCGGATATCCGCGCTTAGAAGCAGGATGAGCAGCGCTGCGTGTACGGCAGCCGTGAGGACTATGCCGGCATATCTGGATTTCCCTTTCATTATTCGGGGGATGTGGCGAGTATTACTTTGTATTTATTGCGCTTGGCGATATTCATCAGGTTGACCACTTCCTCTATAGGTACGGTCTTGTCGGCGTAGATGGAGAAAGTCGGGTCGTCGGAGTCCTGCAGCAGTCTCTGCAGGTCCGGTTCTATCTCGCTGAAGGGCACGGGGGTCTCGTCTCCGTTGATATGGTACGAGAAAGTCCCGCGCTCGGGATAGTGCTTTATGGAGACGCTTACCGACGCCTTTGTGGAGATCTGGTTGGTGCTCTTGGGCAGCAGCAACTTGAGGGCGTTGGGGTTGATGAGGGTGGATGTCACCAGAAAGAATATCAGCAGCAGGAACACGATATCCGTCATCGAGGACATCGAGAACGCCGGTTCCGCTTTGGTTTTCCGTTTGATAGCCATTGTCAGATCTCCTTCTTGCCGTCAGTGCTGTCCTGACCGTTGAATATGTCCATCAGAGAGATTACCGCGCTGTCCATCCTGAAGACCAGGTCATCGATGCGGGCGGTCAGCCAGTTGTATCCGAAGTAGGCGATGATGCCGACGATGAGTCCGCCGACAGTGGTCACCATGGCCGTGTAGATACCGTCGGAAAGCAGCGTGATGTCGATGTTGCTGCCGGCCCGGGCCATGTTGTAGAAGGCCTGTATCATACCTGCGACCGTTCCGAGGAATCCCACCATGGGCGCGCCTCCGGCCACCGTGGCCAGCATGGGCATACCTTTCTCGATCTTGGAAACCTCGATGTTGCCGGTGTTCTCAACAGCGGCCTGGATGTCCTGGAGCGGGCGGCCCTGCATCCGGATGCCTTTCTCTATAAGCCTTGCGATGGGGGACTGGGTGTCGCGGCACAGGGCCAGTGCGGCCTGGGTCTTTCCCTCGCGCAGCAGTCCGCGTATGTTGTCCATGAAATGAGGGTCTATCTTGAGAGCCTGACGTATAGCCCACCAGCGGCTGCCTAAGATATAGACGGCTATGATGGAGAGTGCCAGAAGGACGAGCATCAGCCAGCCTCCGGCGACGGCCATCTTGATAAGGGACATCTTTTCTGGAGCGGCAGCCTCTTGAATGAGTGCCTCGGAATTGACTTGCAGTAATGTGAGCATGGTAAAAAGGTTGTTGTAAATTATTAATTGTATTCAAATATTTCTTCCGGATATTCTATGTCCGTGAGGAAGAGGGCATGTCCAGGGACGGACTGCCCCGCCTCGCAGCGGTCGCGGGAGGAGAGCACGTCGGCTATCCATTCCGGCGGACGCTTTCCTCGTCCTATCTCAATCATCGTGCCGACAATGGCCCGGACCATATTGCGCAGAAAACGGTTGGCCGTTATGGTGAAGACCAGATAGTCGGTTCCGGGCAGGGCGACCGTGGACGGGGTGTACCGGCTCCATCCTGCCGACGTGACGTCGCAGAATGGTGTGGCCGCAGTGCCTCCGGCTTTTTCAAAGCAGCTGAAGTCCCTGCGTCCCAGAATCATGCCTGCGGCCTTGTTCATCGCGTCCACGTCCAGAGGGAACTTGCAGAACCACGAGAACTCTCTGGCGAAAGGGTCCTTGCTGCTGTGGATGTAGTATCTGTAGGTGCGGCTGACGGCGTCGAACCGGGCGTGCGCGTCATCCCTGACCCGCCTTATTGAATTTACGACTATCCCTCCGGGCAGGATGGCATTTATTTTGTAGATTATGCGGTCGTGCTCTTTGAGGATGATGTCACCGTCAAAGTCAAAATGTGCCGTGAATCCGGAGGCATTGACACCAGTGTCTGTCCTGCCGGCTCCCGTCACGTCGGTTTTCTCCCTCAGGACAGCCGAGAGGGCTTTCTGCACCTCGTCCTGTATACTCGGGGCGTTCTGCTGTATCTGCCAGCCGCTGAAACCTGAGCCGTTGTACGATATTGAAGCGAAAAACCTCATTGTATTCCGGAGAAAATCTTATTTTTGTAATTTTAGACAGCAAAAATACAAATATTTTAATATTTCAAAATGGACACCGTAAACATTAAAGAACTTAACGAGCGAATACAGAAAGAGAGCGCTTTTGTGGACATCCTTTCCATGGAGATGACAAAAGTGATCGTGGGCCAGAAACATCTGGTCGAGAATCTGCTCATAGGACTTCTGGCAAACGGACATATCCTGCTGGAAGGTGTTCCCGGTCTGGCCAAGACATTGGCCATCAATACGCTGGCCTCGTGCATCAATGCCAGGTTCAGCCGTATCCAGTTCACTCCTGACCTGTTGCCTGCCGACCTTATCGGAACCATGATATACAGTCAGAAGAGCGAGCAGTTCCAGATAAAGAAAGGCCCTGTCTTCGCCAATTTCGTACTGGCCGACGAGATCAACCGTTCTCCGGCCAAGGTGCAGTCGGCCCTGCTTGAGGCCATGCAGGAGCGTCAGGTGACTATCGGCGAGCAGACATTCAAGCTGCCCGAGCCGTTCCTCGTCATGGCGACCCAGAACCCGATAGAGCAGGAGGGTACGTATCCGCTGCCTGAGGCGCAGGTGGACCGTTTCATGCTCAAGGTAGTGGTGACCTATCCCAAGAAGGAGGAGGAGAAACTGATCATCCGCATGAACAACAGCGGCGAGTTCCCCAAGGCCAATGCGGTGCTCCAGCCCGAGGACATCATCAAGGCCCGCAGCGTGGTGCGGGATGTCTACATGGATGAGAAGATAGAGCGTTATATCGTGGATATAGTGTACGCGACCCGTACTCCGGAGGACTATGGACTCAAGTCCCTCAAGGACATGATCTCCTACGGTGCGTCTCCCCGTGCATCCATCTCCCTGGCCATGGCGTCCAAAGCCTACGCCTTCATCAAGCGTCGCGGCTATGTGATTCCCGAGGACGTGAGGGCAGTATGCTATGAGGTGCTCCGTCACCGTATCGGACTTACCTACGAGGCCGAGGCGGAGAACGTCACCAGCGAGAATATTATTTCAGACATCATCAACGCGGTGGAGGTTCCGTAGGATATGGACAGCAACGACCTGTTAAAGAAAGTCCGCAAGATAGAGATCAAGACCCGTGCTCTCTCCAGCCAGATATTCGCAGGAGAGTACCATTCGGCCTTCAAGGGCCGCGGTATGGCTTTCAGCGAGGTCCGCGAGTATCAGATAGGGGACGACGTGCGCAATATGGACTGGAATGTCACCGCGCGCACGGGCACTCCTTATATAAAGGTGTTCGAGGAAGAGAGGGAGCTGACGGTGATGCTGCTCATCGATGCCAGTGCATCGGGTATGTTCGGCACCATGTCCAAGACCAAGAAGGACCTGACGGCGGAGATAGCGGCGGTGCTGTCATTCTCGGCCCTGATCAACAACGACAAGGTCGGTGCCCTGTTCTTCAGTACGAAGGTGGAGAAATTCATCCCTCCCAAGAAGGGCCGCAGCCATCTGCTGCGTATCATCAGGGAGGTGCTGGAGTTCGAGCCTCAGGACAGGGGTACGGACATCGGCGAGGCGCTGCGGTTTCTGACCAATGCCCTCAAGAAACGCTGTACGGCCTTCCTGCTCTCGGATATGCTGGATGTGGACGGGACGACCCTGCATCCCAATTACGAGGAGGCCCTGAAGGTGGCGGTAGGACGGCACGACATATCGGTGATCAATATCTACGACGAGCGGGACCGCACTTTGCCGGACGTGGGACTGCTTCCGGTCCGGGACAGCGAGACAGGCAGGATCGTGTATGTGGATACCTCGCTCAGGTCGGTGCGGGAGGATTACGGGGAATGGGCCAGGAAGGCCTATGCGGAGACGCTGCTGGTGCTCCGCAAATATAAAGTGGATACGGTCAGCATCAGGACTGACCAGGATTATGTGAAGAGCCTGGTGGCTTTGTTCAAGACTAGGGCATAGGATATGAAAATGAAGAAATTGATACTCTCTCTGGCGGTGCTTGCGGCCATGACTGTCTCTTTCAGGGCCGGGGCACAGGACATACTTTCCGCCACGGTGTCCAGGGATACGATACTTATCGGGGACCAGGTGGAATGGAAGTCCCGGATAAAGGTTCCGAAAGGAATGTCCGTGAAGATAGACTCGATGTCGGGCTATGTGGTGCCGGGAGTGGAACTGATAGGGGACTTTAAGGTAGATACGGTGGACAGAAAGAAGGACTTCTCGATGGTGGAGACACGGGCGGTCGTCACTTCGTTCGACAGCGGAAGCTATGTGCTGCCTCCGCTGGTGGTGTATTTCTACCGGGACGGACAGGGCGTGGATACGATGCAGCTGCCGGAGGTGCCGCTGGAGGTGACTACGGTGCCCATAGATACCACCACCTATCAGATGTACGACATCCGTCCGCAGTTCCGCTATCCGGTGACTTTCAAGGAACTGGTGCCGTGGATCCTGCTGCTGGCGGCTCTCGTCGCAGTGGTCGTCCTGACAGTGCATTTTGCCCTCAAGCGTAAAAAGACGGGAATGGTGTTCGGCAAGCCGGACCCGAAGGATCCTCCTCATATCGTGGCTCTGCGCAGCCTGGACCGTATAAGAGGTGAGAAACTGTGGCAGAAGGGCAATCAGAAGCAGTATTATACCGAGATTACCGATACGCTGAGAGTCTACATCGAGCAGCGTTTCGGCATCAAGACCATCGAGCGTACATCCAATGAGATACTGGTCGATCTGTCCGTGAAGGACCTGGCTCCTTCTGACTACGAGGCCCTCAAGGAGCTGTTCGGGACGGCTGACCTGGTCAAGTTCGCCAAATATTCGGCTACTGAGGCGGAGAATGAGAACGCTGTGCCCGTGGCGGTGCGGTTCGTCAACGACACCTTCATGCAGGAACTGGAGGCGGACGGTAAAGCAACAGAAGGAGGCAGGAAAGATGAATGACTTTTTCTTCCAATATCCATCGCTGCTGTATCTGGAACTGCTCCTGATACCCATGGCCGCACTGTATGTGTGGCGGCAGCTCCGCAAGAAGCGGCCCTACGTCGTCATGTCCACGACGGCTCCTCTGTCCCGGAAAAGTGCCGGGGCGGCCGGGGTGCTGCGTCATCTGCCCTTTGTGCTCAGGATGATAGCGGTGGCCCTGCTTATCGTGGCCATAGCCAGGCCGAAGACCTCCTCCAATGTTACCAGGACGGACTCGGAGGGCATAGACATAGTCCTGGCGCTGGACGTGTCCACCAGTATGCTGGCCAGGGATTTCACCCCTGACCGCATCGAGGCCGCAAAGAGCATAGCCATAGAGTTCATATCCCAGAGGCCCTCCGACCGCATAGGTGTGGTCGTGTTTGCCGGAGAGAGCTATACGCAGTGTCCTCTGACTACTGACCGGGCCACGCTTATCAATCTCATCAACGACATAGAATGCGGTCTGATAGACGACGGAACAGCCATCGGCAACGGTCTGGCCAATGCAGTGGCCCGTCTGAAGGACTCCCAGGCCAAGAGCCGGGTGGTGATACTGCTTACAGACGGAGTGAACAACAGGGGAGAGGTGACGCCTCTGACAGCCGCCGAGATAGCCGAGACCTACGGAATCAGGGTCTATACGATAGGTGTAGGCGCCATGGGTACCGCTCCGTACCCGGTGATGACCCCGTTCGGAGTGAGGGTCATGGACGTGAAGGTGGAGATAGACGAGGATCTGCTCCGGCAGATAGCCGAGGAGACGGGCGGCTCGTATTTCAGGGCCACCGACAATACCAAACTGATGCAGATCTACGATGAGATCAATAAGATGGAGAAGGTCAAGATCACAGTGGACTCCTTCCCCGTCTATACCGAGGAGTTCGGCCGCTTTGCCATCTGGGCCCTGGCCGCGTTCCTGCTGGAGATAGTTTTGAGAATTTTTGCAGCAAGGAGGATAGCATGATTTACCTGGCACAACCTTTATATCTGTTGTTGATACTGCTCATCCCCCTGATGTACATAGCCTACTGGCTGATGCGCAGATGGAGGAAGAGACGTATAGCCCGTTTCGGAGACCCGGACCTGGTCAGCTCCCTGGCACCGCTGGTGCCCAGGCGCAAGGGCTGGCTGAAGCTTACACTCATCTCGCTGGCCCTGCTGTTCTTTGCCATAGGTATGGCCAGGCCTCAGCTGGGAGCCATACTGAAGGAAAAGCAGGTGAGGGGAGCGGAGATCATGGTGGTGCTGGATGTCTCCAACTCCATGCTGGCGGAGGATTACTCGCCCAACCGTCTGGAAAGGGCGAAGCTGGCGATATCCAAGCTGGTGGATGAGCTTCAGGGAGACCGTATCGGTCTGATAATCTTTGCCGGAGAGTCGTTTGTGCAGCTGCCTGTCACTTCGGACTATGTCTCGGCCAAGATATTTCTCAGTTCCATCACCACGGAGTCAGTGCCGGTTCAGGGTACGGCGATGGGAGAGGCCATCAGGACGGCCATCAAGAGTTTTACATCCGAGAGTGAGAACAGCCGCGCCATCATCCTGATAACCGACGGCGAGAACCACGAGGACGACCCGGTGGCTGCGGCCAGGGATGCGGTGGATATGGGGGCACGGGTGTTCTGCATCGGAGTCGGCTCGCCGGAGGGCAAGCCCATACCGGTGGACGGCGAGCTGCTGAAGGACAAGGACGGCAATATCGTGGTGACCCGTCTGGACGAGGCGACACTGAAAGAGGTGGCTTCGGCCGGCAAGGGACTTTATGTCAGGGCCGGCAACACCGAGTTCGGACTCAATCCGGTGATTGACGAGATCCGCAGCCTGGACGAGAAGGACTTCCAGTCGGTGGTCTTCGAGGAGTATGACGAGCAGTATATGTATTTCTTTGCCATAGCATTGATATTTATGTTGATAGAGTTTATGATATCGGACACCCGCAACCGCAGGAGCCTCTTCGGGGGCGGGAAGGGGATGGTGGCCGTGCTTATCCTGATGCTGGCGTCGCCAGTGATGCTCCAGGCTCAGAGCGACCGTTCGGAGGTCAGGGCCGGCAACCGGGAGTTCAAGAAAGGTGAGTTCCGGGAGGCGGAGCTGGACTACAAACGTGCTCTGGTTGAGGACTCCACATCGATAACCGCCAAGTACAATCTCGGCAATGCCCTTTACAGGACGGAAAGCTACAGTGAGGCTGAACTGTATCTTAAGGGACTGGGTGACTCTCTCAAGAGTGTCTCTCCGTCCAGGGCCTCGGACTGTTTCCACAACAGCGGCAATCTTGCCCTGAAGCAGAAGAAGTATCAGGAGGCTGTGGATGCGTACAAGGAGTCCCTGAGGCTTGAACCGGATAATTTTGAGACCAAGTCCAATCTGGCATATGCGCAGAAGATGCTGAAAGAACAGCAACAGCAGCAACAGCAACAGAACCAGAATCAGCAGCAGGATCAGAAAGATCAGCAGGACCAGGATCAGAATAAGGAGCAGGATCAACAGAATCAGGACAATCAGCAGAATCAGCAGCAACAGCAGCCCCAGATAACTCCTCAGGCGGCCCAGCAGATGCTCCAGGCCATAGAAGACAAGGAAAAGCAGACGCAGGACAAGGTGAAAAAGGCCAAGGCGGAGCAGCAGAAATCAAAAGAGAAGGAGAAAAATTGGTAAGATGACAAGAATATTCAGCAGAAATCTATTTTTATCCGTATGTGTGCTTCTGGGGACGGTGACTGCCGCCGCCCAGAACTCGTTTACGGTGGATGTGCCCGCAGTGGTGTCCTCGGACGAGGATTTCAAGGTGGTCTTCACGGCTACCGGCGATGCCCGTGTGACCGCTTTCGAGGCACCGTCCTTTGAGGGCTTCGAGGTGCTGGCAGGACCGTTGACCTCCACATCCTCCAATTTTCAGATGATAAACGGCAAGACCACCCAGTCCCGCTCCAGCATCTACACCTACATGCTGCGGCCGACAGCAGTGGGCAAGTACCGGATAGGCCCTGCTTCCGTGAAGATAGGCAAGGAGACGTACACTACTGAGGCGGCTGATGTCGAGGTAGTCAAGGGCGCGGCTCCCGCCCAGCAGGGTACGGCTCCACGGGCCGGAGACGATATCATGCTCCGTATGACGGTCAACAAGACGCGGGCGGTGGTCGGAGAGCCGATAACCGTTACTCTGAAACTGTACGTTAAGAATTCGGCCATAGGTGGGTTTGAGGACATCCGTTTCCCGTCCTTCGACGGCTTCTGGAGTCAGGAGATAGACGCGCCTCAGAACATTTCGTTTGTCCGCGAGAATTACGACGGGCAGGTGTACAATGCCGCTCTTCTGCGCAGATACATGCTGCTGCCCCAGCAGACGGGCAGTATGACCATCGACCCGGCAGAGCTGGTCTGCCTCGTACAGGTGCGCTCGCAGCCTTCGGCATCCAGGTCTATCTTCGACGATTTCTTCGATACATATCAGACAGTCCGCAAGAGGGTGTCCAGCTCTCCGGTGCGGATAGAGGTCTCGCCTCTCCCTTCGGGGGCTCCGGCTTCGTTTACGGGAGGTGTGGGCAGTTTCAGGCTGTCGGCCGGTTTCAGTTCCGACAGTGTGGCCGCGCATGAGGCTGCGTCTCTGAAAGTGGTGATATCCGGAACAGGCAACATCAATCTTGTCAGTACCCCGGAAGTGAGATTCCCCTCGGATTTTGAGGCTTATGACGTGAAGAAGACGGAAAAGGTCTCGACCGGAGATGCCGGCGCGTCAGGTACTGTGACTTTTGAGTATCCTTTCATCCCCAGAGTCCCCGGCGAGTATGATATCGCGCCGGTGGAGTTCTCGTATTATGACATAGCCTCCGGGCGTTATAGGACACTGTCATCCGGTCCTCTGACACTGAAGGTAGGACAGGGACAGCGGACTGATGCGGCGGTGGTGTCGTCAGGAGTCAACAAACAGAGTGTCAAGAGCCTGGGAGAGGATATCCGTTTCATATCGGCTTCTCCCTCCGGCCTGCGTAAGGAACCCCGGCTTCTGGTGGACACTCCCGTAATCTATATTGTCCCGATAGTGATACTGCTGTGTACTGCAGGAGCATGGGTATATCTGGTAAGAAGTGCCGCTCTCCGCAGGGACGTGGCCGGCAGCCGTAACCGCAAGGCCATGAAGGTGGCCAGGGCAAGACTTAAAAATGCCTCCGCCTTCCTCAGGCAGAATCTCTATACGGCGTTCTACGAGGAACTGCACAAGGCCATAGAAGGCTATATCTCTGACAAGCTGATGCTTCCCGTATCGGAACTCAGCCGGGAGAGGATAGAGGAGGAACTGCGGGCTCGGGGCAGGGACGAGGCAGTGGTCAAAGCCCTGTTCGAGGTACTGGATGCCTGTGAGTACGCCCGCTACGCACCGTCCAGCGGTTCTGAGGCCATGGAGGCAGATTACCGTCAGGCGGAGAAAGTGATATCGGATATAGAAAGTTGAGTAAGATGAAACGCATAATGATAATATTTGGCATCCTTACAGTGTCGGCGGCATGGCTGTCCGCACAGGATGCCGACTCGCTCTGGAATCAGGCGGTCAAGGACTATACGGAAGAGAATTATCAGGCGGCTCTGGACTGCTTCTCCGCTTTGGAGGCGGAGGGTTATGTCTCCAGGGAACTGTATTACAATATAGGCAACTGCTACTATAAGCTGGGCAACTGCCTCGGGCAGTCCATACTCTATTATGAGAGGGCTCTCAAACTGGATCCTTCCTACGAGGACGCGCAGGTCAACCTGGCGATAGCCCGGGAGTACACCCTGGACAGGATTGACGAGGTGCCGGAGTTTATCCTGCTGACATGGATAAAGGCATTCCGGGATACGGTGTCCTCCGATGCCTGGGCCTGGATTGCGCTGGCCCTGTTCCTGGTTACAGCAGTAATGGTGCTGCTGTTCCGCTTCGGGGGCTCGCCGGCACTGCGCAAGACAGCTTTCGCCCTGGCTGTGGCAGCCCTGTTGATGACGATAATATCCGCTGTGTTTGCTTTCAACCTGCGCTCCGCTCTGGAGTCTGACGGTGAGGCGGTGGTGACCGTACCCGTAAGCAGTGTCAAAAGCTCACCCGGCTCTACGGACCAATCTCTCTTTATTCTGCACGAGGGAACCAGGATATCCGTGCTGGAATCTCTGGGAGAGTGGTACCGAATAGAACTGTCGGACGGCAGGCAGGGCTGGATGGAAGCAGAAGATGTAGAAATAATATAAACTTTAAGGACTATGACACTTATTAAATCCATCTCCGGTATCAGAGGCACTGTCGGAGGAACTTGTGGAGAATCGCTTACACCTCTGGATATTGTTAAATTCGTATCGGCATACGCCTCGATGCTGCTCCGTGCAAAAGGTACGGACTGCAGGCTGAAAGTCGTGGTCGGAAGGGATGCGCGCATCTCCGGCCCTATGGTGGACGAGATAGTCTGCGGGACTCTCAGAGCCTGCGGCATAGACGTGGTCAACGCCGGCCTGGCTTCCACGCCTACTGTGGAGATGGCCGTGATATTCGAGAAGGCCGACGGAGGCATCATACTTACTGCTTCTCACAATCCCAGGCAGTGGAATGCCCTGAAACTGCTCAATGAGCACGGGGAGTTCCTCAATGCGGCCGAGGGTGCCGAGCTTGTACGGATTGCCGGGGAGGAGAGGTTTGAATACTGCGGCGTGGACTCTCTCGGCTCGTATGTGGAAAAGGATTTTACAGACGCTCATATACAGGCCGTGCTGGCCCATCCGCTGGTGAACAGGGAAGCTATAAGAAAAGCGCATTTCAAGACTGTACTGGATGCGGTCAATTCAGTCGGCGGCATCGCCGTACCCGGACTGCTGGACGCTTTGGGCGTGGAGTGCGTAAAGCTTAACTGCGAGCCTACCGGACAGTTTGCGCACAATCCGGAGCCCCTTCCGTCCCATCTGGTGGATCTATGCCGCACAGTAGCTGAGGAGAAAGCCGATCTGGGTATAGCCGTGGATCCGGACGTAGACCGTCTGGCCCTGGTCTGCGAGGACGGCAGTTTCTTCGGAGAGGAGTACACCCTTGTCTCTGTCGCTGACTATGTGCTTTCCAAGCGGCCCGGCCCTACAGTCTCCAATCTCTCCTCGTCCCGTGCTCTGCGGGATGTGACCGAGGCCCGCGGATGCACTTATACGGCGTCGGCAGTGGGAGAGGTCAATGTGACCGCCGAGATGAAGCGTACCGGAGCCGTTATAGGCGGCGAGGGCAACGGGGGTGTCATAGTGCCGGACCTGCATTACGGCCGGGATGCGCTGATAGGCATAGCATTGTTCCTGAGCAGCATAGCCGAGTCGGGAAAGAAGGTCTCCGCGCTGAGGGAATCCCTGCCCCGCTACTCTATCTCCAAGAACAGAATAGAGTTGTCCGACAAGGATTTGATAGACAAGGTGCTGGAAGAGGTGAAGAAAGCCTACGCCTCCGAGCGCATCACCGATATCGACGGAGTCAAGATAGACTTTGACAGAGAGAGGATGTGGGTGCATCTGCGCCGCTCCAATACCGAGCCGATCATCAGGGTCTATTCCGAGGCTGAGGACGAGGCCGGGGCTGAGAGGATAGCCACCGATGTCATCTCTATGGTTAAGACGATAATAGGCTGATTATGTTCTCGTTCCGAACAACGCCCCTGGACCGTCAGGAAGATGTCGTGCTGCGCAAAGGTCGGCTTGCCGTGCTGTGCAACCAGTCTGCCTGGAATCCTGAGACAGAAGAGTATCTGTTTGAGAGTCTTTACCGCAGGGGCAGCCTGAAGAAAATATTTTATCCGGCAGCCGGTATTTTCGGAGAATCCGATGCGGGTTCTCCTGCCGGAGCCGCCAGGTATTCCGGTCTTGGACTTGACGGCTGTGAGTTCGTGCCGCTTCTGACGGGCACGCCTGTGGACCGGAGTGCTCTGGAGGACATCGATGCGCTCATCGTAGAGTATCAGGATACCGGCTCCAGATACGACAGTATGACCGCGCTGCTGCATGAGATATTCAGAGTAATCCATCATGACGGCCTCTCTGTGTCGATGTATATCCTGGACAGGGAGAACATCTGCGGCCGGTGGGTGGAGGGTACCGCCAGTGACGGGATCCTGCACCGGCACGGCCTGACCCTGGGAGAACTGGCAAACCTCTTCTATTCGGAGCTGGGGGCCAGGTTCCCGCTGCATATCATCTCCTATATGGTACGTCCGGCGACCCAGTATCTGATGCCGTGGAGTATTCCGCCCAGGCCGGATGTCCCCGGACTGTTCACATCGAACTTTTATTGCGGCATGATACTGCTTTCGGGTACGGACCTGAGTTATGGGGAGGGGACGGCCCGGCCTTACGAACTCTTCGGGGCTCCGTATATGGAACGTTATCTGAGACAGGCCGATGTGTCCGGATTCTCCGATGCCGGAGTATTCCTGCGCAAGACGGTGTTTACCCCGCGTTTCGGCAGATATAAGGATGAGGTCTGCTACGGTTTCCAGATGCTGCCGAGGCCAGGGGTGCCGTATCATTCGACGGCCCACGCGCTGAGAATCATGCGGCAACTGGTGGCGGACGGTCTTCCGGTGGACACATCCGGTTTCCGCTCAGTGGCTGGAGACGATGTCATGGGCTCTTATGTGAAAGGCGTTGCCACGTGGACAGATCTCAAGGAGCATATCAAGGTGGAGGAACAGAAATGGATACGGAAAGCCCGCCGTTATATGCTGTATGACGAGCAGCTCGTGCGTGTCAAGACATTCAGGACAATTAACAACTAATATGACAAATATGAGAAAATATCTGAGATTAGGGGCGGCCGCGTTGGCCGGCCTGTCGGCGTTGGCCGTTGTTTCGTGTAATTCCTGGTCACCTGTTCAGGAAACCGATGCGTCCAAGTATGAACTGAGAGGAAATGTGCTGTCTTTGAGGACAGTGTCCTATAAGGTGGATTCTACTAAGGACGGTTACAAGGCCGGAGACATAGATCCCATGTCGAACAATATCTATGTGGAGTTCAACGGTGACGGTAATGCCACACTTCTGCGCCGTTTCAATAAAGATGGGAACTGTGTCTCTGAGCAGACATCAGTATACAATGACAAGGGACAGCTTATGGAGACAGAACTGGTGTCGTCTTCCAAGGGCTTGCTGGAGAAGACTGTATACACGTATAAGGGAGGACGCCTGTATTCGATGAGAGTTACGGATGCCGAGGACAGCCTGAAGAAGTATGAGGTGTACAGATATTTCGGAGACGACAGTATCAAGGTGGATTATTCTTTCAAGGAGGACCAGCCGGCAGGATACCGTATTATGACATATGATGAGCGCGGGTACAATACCGGAAATATCATGTATTCCCTGAAGGATAAGAAACTGAGTGAGTTCAGGATGAGCTACGACTCTACGGGACGCAGGGATTCCGTGTACTCGGACAGCATGCTTTTCGGTAAGATGGAGAGTTCTATGGAGTATGATGACAAAGGATTCTGTTCCGATATGGTTCTCTCAGGAGAGGCCCGTACTACTGTTTTCCGATTTGAAAGAACGCTGGACTCCCGCGGAAACTGGATAGAGCGTCTTACATATCAGGATGGCGGCACCATACCCGTGAAGATAGAGAAGCGGGAGATAAAATATGCTGATTGAACTGGTGCATAGGCTTGTGCGCTGGATGGAGCGTGGCACTGTAATGTGCGGCTCTCTGAAATCGAATTCGGCAAATCTTTTTGTGAATAAGAAAAATATGTATATTTTTGCAGCCCGAAACCAATAAAACATTTAGAGATGAAAAAAGGTATACATCCCGAATCCTACCGTCTTGTAGCATTCAAGGATATGTCCAACGAGCATGTGTTCATCACCCGTTCCTGTGTCAACACCAGGGAGACCATAGATATTGAGGGTGTCACCTATCCGCTCGTAAAGGTCGAGATTTCCAACACCTCTCATCCTTTCTATACCGGAAAGATGAAACTGGTGGACACCGCCGGCCGCGTGGACAAGTTCTATCAGCGTTACAAGAACCGTCAGAAGTAATACACTTCTTCAGGATACAGCAGAGCCGCACTCAATCAGAGGGTGCGGTTTTTTTATTGATTGATGTTGAATATGTGTACAAGATGAATGGAAATTATTATATTTGCAATCATCTAACCAAATAAATTATTTAAATATGAAAAAAAGTATCTTACTTTTGATGGCCGGAGCGATGGTTCTGGCCGGATGCGAGAAAAACAACGGTGGTAATGGCAATGAGCCGGTGGACCCCAATGCTCCCAAGATTGAATTAGAGGTAAGCGGCAACCTTACCGTACCTCCCGAAGGCGGAGAGCAAAGTATTTCTTATACAATAACCAATGCAGTGGATGGAGGACAAGTCAGTGCGAAGTCCTCAGAGACATGGCTGGGTGAGATCAACTGTGATACAGAGGGTACTGTCACATTCGTGGCTGAAGCGAACGAAAGCGGTGCTGACAGAAGCGCGATAGTCACCCTGACATACGGGTATGGAGACGGTCAGACTGTGGATGCGCAGTTCAATGCCATTCAGGCAGCATGGGACAAGCCCCTGACATTTGAACTCACGGTCACGCCGGATGTGTCAACAGCTGAATTTACGGTAGTCCCCTCGGATAATGACGAGTATTATATGATCGCGTTCATAGATGATTCCTTTTATGAGGCTGGAATGGATGATGTAGCCATTATGGAAGATCTTCTTTCTCGGGGGAATATACAAGCTATTCAGGGAGAATATAGTAATACAGTGGCAGGGCTCAGTCCGGCCACCACATACTATCTTGTGGCATTCGGAATTGATCCGGAGGCTAATACATATACTTCAGATATGGCTAAGAAGGAATTCATGACCAAAGAGGCTCAGATGACAGGGCTGACTTTTGAATTTGATTTGCAGCCGAAGACAACCAGTGTGGTTATGGATATTTTCCCTTCAGATAAGAGCGCAGATTATTTCGTGACAGTCATAGATAATTCTTGGTATGAGGCAGGATATGAGGATGAAGATATAATGTCCGAGATTTTAGCTCAGTATGTTGCATATGGAGTGCTGGCACAATATGCATTACGCGGTGATGTGCCTGATTATGAGGTGGGTGGAATGACTCCTGGTACAGAATACTATGCTGTTGCATTCGGAGTGGATGTGGCTGCAGGAATTTATAATTCAGAGATGACAAAAGAGACTTTCACCACGACAGAATCTCAGCCGACTGACGCATATGCGACAGCCAGCATGGACAATTACTGGGCCATAGAGGATCTTGCAACATATAATGCCGGCTATGGCAGCCTCCTTCAGGATCCGAGCAATCCTGTTCTGGCGGCAGTGGACTTCGAGTACACCAACGGAGCGGAATCATGTGTCTATATCCTCTGGATCGGCGATGTGACTTCATCCGATCAGACAGAACTGTACGATGCTACCTTGGCTCAGGGTGACCAGACATTTGAAGGAGATCCCGCACCTCTGTTCTATGTTGCATTTGACAGTGAGCCCACGACACTTTGTGTAATAGGCGTGGATGCTGACGGCAACTACGGTGACATGTTCATGGAGGTGGTAACATTTACCGAGAGCGGTAAATCTACAAATTACGCTCTGTTTGACGAGTACTATGCCGATCTTACAGGTGGTGGATACGCTCCCGCATTTGCTCCCAGGGCAAATTATGTTGAAAGAGAAGTCTCAACACTTCTTTCAGCAAAGGATTTCGCCGGTAAGGCAAGTCCCGTATACAGCAAATAATCTACAGAGAATGTTATAAACATGAAGCCGCACTCAATCACAGGGTGCGGCTTTTTTATTCAGGCTGAGTATGTTGTTGAGCAGGGTCGTGCTCTTTTATCTGAGGGATTCGGCCAGGTCGCGGAACTTCCGCATGCCGGAGGTGGCTACGTCCTGTATCTGGGTGTAGTGGCTGTAGTGCAGGGAGATGGGGTTGGGGTCGATGAGGTAGACCGGTACTCCGTCGCGGATGTAGCCTACCAGACCGGCGGCGGGGTAGACGGCCAGCGATGTGCCGATGACCAGCAGAATGTCGCATCTGGAGACAACTTCTGCGGCTTTTTCAATCATGGGCACCGGCTCGCCGAACCAGACGATGTGCGGACGCAGCTGTTCGCCCCGGCTGTCCTTGTCTCCCAGATGTATGTCGTTGTAGCCGATATCGTATACTGGCTGAAGGGAGTGCTCGCCGCGGGCCTTGGTAATCTCCCCGTGCAGGTGGATGATGTCGGTGGAGCCGGCTCTCTCGTGCAGGTTGTCTATGTTCTGGGTGATGACCGTCACCTTGAAGTCCTTTTCAAGTTCCGCTATAATCCTGTGGGCCTCATTGTGCTCCCTGTGCTGTACGTCCCGCCTGCGGGCATTGTAGAAGTCCAGGACCAGGCCGGGGTTGCGGTACCAGCCTTCTATGGAGGCCACCTCCTCCACCGGGTACTGTTCCCAAAGTCCTCCGGAGTCCCTGAATGTGTTGATTCCGCTCTCCTTGCTGACTCCTGCACCGGAGAGCACTGCCAGTCTCTTCATGGTATTATTGTTCTTTATTGTCCTTGAAATAGAATCTCTTCAGCCATAGCCGGAAGATAGGGTCGATGATCCTCGGAGTGTCCTGTCCGTCGATATGGATGACCTCCTTTTTGGTTAGGGCCTCCTTAATGCGGTGTACATTGGCGGAGGAGTTGAGGCGGTAACGCTCAATCACTTCCGAGGAGCTGGCCTTGGAGATGCCGTCGAAGACCGCTCTCAGGAAATACAGCTGATACCGGCTCAGATTGTCCACGGTCTCCTGAAACCTGACTGAGTGCGTGTACAGCAGGGAGTCCACGGCTTCGGTGATGATGTTGTCGCTGAGGTATCCCTTTGTCAGGTTGAAGCAGGTGTCGGCTATCTGCCAGATGTACCAGGGGTGTCCGTCCGCTGTGTTGTAGATGCGTTCGGCCTGGCTCTGCTCCACGACCCTGCCGACTTTCAGGAATGTCCTGATGATATGGTCGGTGACGGAACGCTCGTCTATGGGGGAGAGCCTTACCCTCTCGTACTGCCGGTAGAAGAGTTTTTTCTCCTCAAAGATATGCTTCATGGCGTTTATCCCTGAACCGGACAGGATGTAGGCGGGGGCATCGTCACTCTGCATCCGGTGACTCAGATCGGCCGCTGCTCTCTCCCAGTCCGGCAACCGCAGTATGTTCTGAAAGTTCTTTATATATACTAAGGTGTGCTCAGGTGTGTCCTGCAATGCATGAAGCAGCTCGTCAGAGTCTATCATGCTTATCATGTCTATGACGGCCGGAGTAAGCCCGGTCTGGGCGAGTGCCATGTCTATCAGGGACTGTTTGCCGGTCTTGGGCGGCTCGTAGATTACGGTGTGGACTCTGCTGCGGATGTTGAGGACGGTCTGACTGACTTCCTTCTTTCTCGCGAGGAAACTGTTCCCGGAGGCAGTGCAGTTGTAGGTAAAAGGGGATTCCATGATTGCGGTCTTTCTCTTTAGCAAAAATAGGAAAAAAAGTAATTTTTCTGCCTTTAATTTGGGAAAAATGAGGAAATGTATTACTTTTGCTCTCCCAAAATACACAATGTAGGTTGTTAAGCTGCTGAATAAGAGTTATTTGAAAGTATAATAACCGCTTACTGCCGTTAATTTTTAAATTATTTTATTAGATGTACGCAATTGTAGACATTGCAGGACAGCAATTCAAGGTTGAGAAAGGGAAGAAGATCTTCGTGAACCGTCTTGAGGGCGAGAAGGGTGCTTCTCTTGATTTCAGCAAAGTGCTTCTGACCGATGACAACGGTTCGGTCAAAGTGGGTACTCCCTATGTGGACGGTGCCAGCGTAAAGGCTACCATCCTGGATCATGTAAAGGCTGACAAGGTTCTGGTATTCAAGAAGAGACGTCGTAAAGGCTACCAGAAGCTCAATGGTCACCGCCAGTGTTTAACCCAGATTCTCATCGACGAGATCGCTTAATTATCAGGAGGACAGATTATGGCTCATAAAAAAGGTGTCGGTAGTTCGAAGAACGGTCGTGAATCACACAGCAAACGACTTGGACTCAAATTGTTCGGCGGCCAGATGGCCAAGGCCGGCAATATCCTCGTCCGTCAGAGAGGAACAGTACACTATCCCGGTCAGAATGTAGGCATGGGCAAGGACCATACCCTTTACGCTCTTGTAGACGGTGTGGTGTCTTTCCGCAAGACCAGGGAGAACAAGTCCTATGTATCGATTATACCTCCCAGCGCGGAGTAATGACCGATAGGAGATGAAAGTAAGTGGGCTGCCCGTCAAGGCAGCTCATTTTTTATTATTGGGGCAGTGTTGTGCCGTAGCCATAACTTGAATAGTTGATCTATAATGAAGTAAACACCTCCTCTTAATGTCTTTGCCTCTTTGTTTATCAATCTTTGATCTGCCATCAGTTTCAGATACGGTGAAATCTTTCCGTTACCTTGTCTTGTAATCTTTCGTATTTCGGATAAGGTAAGACCAGAATCCGATTGCGACAGAGCAGATAATATTCTTTGTGTCTGTATACTTGTTGCATCAAATCTTTCCTGATAGTGGGAAAAGAAATAATCGGACAGAAACGTAAGGTCTTTCTTGGAATCATCGGATTTATCCAGTATCTCTATTGCTATAAACATTGAGCGAATGGTTTTGGGCATATATGACATTATCTTTTCCAAACGAACAATATCGTATTTCCCCTTAGTAAAATCTTCAATAGCAGATAAACTTAGAGGTTTAAGGTAAGTTATCTTGAATCCATCAAAAAAGGCTGCGTCATATTCGGTAAAGGCAGGCAGTACCTGCTCTGATGAAGCAATTAGAATAGGCGCACCTCTTCTATTGAGTTTGCCTCTCAAACCATATTGTTCTGTGTTGTCGGTACGCTCAAAATAGTATTGGATGTTGTCAACGAACAACACTATACGCTTAGAACTGAGTTCTTGCCATTTGAGGATGGTGTCAAAACAATCATCGCTTTGTTCTGTTTTCAGTTGCAAAACACATTGAAGCCAGATGTCTTCAGTCGAGAAAAGTGTTTTACCTTCAATAACGATTGGGTGCAAGGTGTTGCCCGTGTCTTTCTTGATGCTGCCGCACAGTCGTTTCATCAGGAAGGTTTTACCACTTCCGGACTCACCGACAATAAGATTGGGCTGAGCCGTTTTTGAAATATCTCCCGTTGAAAGATGTTTTGTCAATGAAGTATATGCATCTTCATTAATGGCAAGAATATCCCTTGTCTTAATATCATAAGACAGCAGGGTCTCGTGTAATATGGGCAATTTTGTTTGCATCCGTGTCTCTTTTACTATTGTACAAATTTGTTAAACCAATAATCTCTAAGCAGAGGTGAACGGAATGCTCTGATTGAATCTTTCTTCAATATATACCCGTCATTCTCCAGCATTTCCAAGACCTTACTCAAAGTATAATCCACCTCTTCAATCTTTGCTGCACCCTGGCCTGTCATAAGGATGTCAAGCATCGCATTTCTTTCCATTCCTGCAGGCTGAGTGGACAGTGATTTCAGTATCTGGCGGGCAGGTGCTTCGTATTCACGATATTCAGACAATCGCTCCGACCAGGTATTAAGGAAGTTTTCAGAACATAGTCTGTTGTATGCGGCATCTATGCTTTCTTTTGAGATAGCACCATCATACATTTCCACTAACTTTGAGAATATAAGTTGAATAAAGTACGGAATATTCCAGTGCAACTTATCTAATGTATAATAGACAAGATTTTCGCTCATTTCCATATCCTCAGACTTACATAAACCTGTAAGCAGGCCTATGGCCTCTTCACGGGTAAGTTCATCCAATCCAAACTCAGTCAAGTCATTGATGGTATATCCTAGATTCATAGCCGAGGTGAAGTTCCTTAAACCTACTGAACCGCAGAACAGCCATCGTACTTTGGTCTTGCTCACTTGTCGGAGGCTTCTAAGCCAATTAAGAATGAATGCTACTTTTTCGGCTCCGTTCTCACGCTTGTTCAGAATGCCAAGGAAGAGTGTCAACTCATCTACCACAATAAGGGTGTCTTCATCATGCTTTATTAATTCTTTTAGATTTTTATACAAATCCTCTTGTTCCTCTCTTATCCTGATGTCGAAATCAATACCTCCGAACGAAACTTTTTCAATTCTGTCAAGAACCGATGCCAAGCCTTTTGACATTCCTTCTGTAAGCTGTTTCCATATGCCGTTCTTCTTGAAAGCCTCAACGACCAAACGGAGAAAACCATCTTCAGTAGTGGTCTCCTCGAGATCTATATAAACACATTTCCAGCCTTGATTCTGTTTCTCTTCAATCAATCGTTTTGCCAACGATGATTTTCCAATACGACGTGGTGCCGACAATAGCAGAGAATGGTTTCTGTCAAGCAATCTGTTTGCATTACGAATTTCTTTTCCCCTGCCGAAGAAGTCGTCGCCTTCTACCGGTGGACCAATCTTGTTTGATATGCACATAACTGTAAGCTATATATTAGTAATAGCACTGCAAAGATAGCATCTTATCCTTATGTAAAATTCTTTTTATAGAAAAAATTTTTTATAAAAAGCTTTTTTAATAATGATTCGGAGCGAAGATTATCCTGTTGTACTGTTTCTAGGAATACGGCCTTGATTTTTTATTAAATCGGTGTAGAAATACGGAATTTATATGTAAGTTTGCAGCCGGAAAAAATGATAGACAGATGTTGACTCTTAAACTTTTGAGGGATGACCCTCAGTTTGTAATCGAAAGGCTTGCGGTAAAGAATTTTGACGCATCCGCCATAGTGGAGAAAATACTGGAGCAGGACAGGGTGAGACGTTCCTGCCAGACGGAACTGGACGCGGCTCTCGCGGCTCAGAAGGCCAAGGCAAAGGAGATAGGAGCCCTGATGCAGCAGGGCAGGAAGGATGAGGCCGAGGCGGCCAAGAAGGAAGTGGCTCAGATGAAAGAGAACTCCAGGAAGATAGAGTCTCAGATGGAGGAGAGCCAGAAACTGCAGAACGACCTCCTGGTGCAGCTGCCCAATATCCCGGATGACATAGTGCCCGCAGGCAGGAATGCCGATGACAATGTGGTGGTCCGTATGGGCGGAGAGATACCGGAACTTCCAGAAGGTGCTCTCCCGCACTGGGAACTCGCCTCAAAATACGATATCATAGACTTTGACCTGGGAGTGAAGCTGACGGGTGCCGGTTTCCCGGTGTACAAGGGCAAGGGAGCCAAGCTTCAGAGGGCTCTGATTCAGTATTTCCTGGATTTCAACACAAAGGCGGGCTATATGGAGATAGAGCCTCCTATTCTGGTCAATGAGGCGTCGGGCTTCGGTACCGGCCAGCTGCCGGACAAGGAGGGACAGATGTACTTTGTCTCGCTGGACAAATTCTACATGGTGCCTACGGCCGAGGTGCCCGTGACCAATATCTACAGGGATACCATCCTGAGTGAGTCTGACTTCCCCGTGAAGATGACGGCCTATACTCCCTGCTTCAGAAGGGAGGCCGGCTCATACGGCAAGGACGTGCGCGGTCTGAACCGCCTGCATCAGTTCGACAAGGTGGAGATAGTGCAGCTCTCGCTTCCCGATGCATCGGAGCGGGCTCTCAACGAGATGGTGCTCCATGTAGAGAGACTTGTGAAGTCTCTCGGACTGCCTTACCGCATAGTCCGTCTGTGCGGCGGTGACATGAGCTTCACGTCGGCCATTACCTACGATTTCGAGGTGTTCTCGGCGGCCCAGCAGAGGTGGCTGGAGGTCAGCTCGGTGTCCAACTTCAAGTCATATCAGGCCAACAGGCTTAAGCTCAGATACAAGGACGGTGAGGGCAAGATCAATCTGGCCCACACTCTCAACGGCAGTTCTCTGGCTCTGCCCAGGATAGTGGCCGCCCTGCTTGAGAACAACCAGACTCCCGACGGCATCAACATCCCGAAGGTGCTGCAGGAATATACCCGCTTCATCCGGATAGACTGAGTCCGATGAACGACGCACAGAGGGTGATATTGGGAATAGACCCCGGAACCATGATTCTTGGTTACGGGGTCATTCTTGCAGACAGACGTAAGGTCCACTATGTGGACATGGGGGTGGTGGACTTGCGGAAGGAGAAGGACCATTTCGCGAAGCTCAATACCATATTTACGGAAGTCAGCAGGATTATCTCCAGATATACCCCGGATGACGTGGCGGTCGAGGCCCCTTTCTATGGAAAGAATCCGCAGGTCATGCTGAAGCTGGGACGGGCCCAGGGAGCTGCCATTGCGGCTGCCATTGCGGCCAATGTCCCTATCTTCGAGTATGCTCCGCGGAAGGTCAAGATGGCTGTCACCGGTCAGGGAGCGGCCTCAAAGGAGCAGGTAGCCCTGATCCTGTCCAGAACTTTGGCGACGGAGCTCAGGCCGGAGTTTCTGGACGCATCGGATGCCCTGGCCATAGCCCTGTGTCATTTCTACCAGCTGGTCAATCCGTTCGCGGATGTAGAGAACTCCACCAGCTGGGAGAAGTTCGTGAAGTCCCATCCCGAGCGGATGCGTTGAACAGCCGCAAAACTTAATACCTGTCCGTTTAAACTATCGCAGTTGAGATTTGTCAAAACAACGTTTTTAATTCTGACACACGATGACATACAAACGCCTTCTTTCTGCGCTGCTGCTGATATTTTCCGCATGGAGCCTTTTTGCGCAGAAAGGTGACAATACTGTGAAGGTTAAGCTGACCGACACCCTCTCGCTGGAACCGGTGTCGTTCGCCACCATATATCTTTCCCAGGACGGAAACACCAGCGCATACTATGCCGTGACGGATGCCGACGGCAAGGGTATGATTAAAGGAGTCCCGGCGGGCAAGTATATGTTCGTGGCGGATATGGTCGGGTACAGGAAACTTATCCGCAATATCACGGTGGACAAGGCGGTGACAGACCTCGGAGAACTGTTCATGAGCGAGGACGTGGAGATGCTGGACGCGGTGGTGGTGTCGGCTGTCGGCAATCCCATAGTGGTCAAGAAAGATACGATAGAGTACAGTGCCGCGGCTTACAAGACCACTGACAATGACGTGCTGGAGGACCTGCTCAAGAAACTGCCCGGCGTGGATGTGGACAGTGACGGAGCGATATCGTATCAGGGGGAGACGATAAACAAGATAATGATAGGCGGCAAGGAATTCTTTCTGGACGACCCTTCGCTGGCATCCAAGAATATCCCTGCGCAGATAATACAGAAAGTCAAGATAGTGGACAAGAAGTCCGATCAGGCCGAGTTTACCGGCATAGACGACGGCAATGAGGAGAAGGTCATAGATCTGAGCATCAAGCCCGGTATGCTGGAGGCCTGGTTCGGCAATGTGACGGCAGGAGGCGGACACGACCTGCAGACGGAGGAGCACGCAGCCCGTTATCAGGCTTCCGGCATGATAGGCCGCTTCACCGAGAACAACCAGATCAGCTTCATACTCAACGGCAACAATACCAACAACCGCGGATTCAACGACATGAACAGCGAGATGGGCGGCGGTATGCGCGGGCGCGGCTTCGGAGGCAACCGTGGAGGTATCATGACCTCCTGGATGGCAGGAGTGAACGGCAATATGAATATCGGCGGGGACAAGGACCGCGAGATAGGCGGCAATTATCTCTACAACGGTTCTATAAGGGACGTGGAGGAGCGCAGCAGCAGGACTACCTTCCTGGGGGACGGCTCCAGTCTGATGACAGACAACAACGAGACCAGCCGCTTCTTCAGTGACGGACACCGTGGCGGAGTGGTGTTTGACTATAAGTTCAACGATAAGACTTCCATACTTTTCCGTCCACGCTTCAACTACGGGCGCAGCCGTTACGATGAGATGAGCGAGTATTCCACGGATAATTCCGAGAGCGGCAAGGTCAATGACGGACGCAGCGAGTCCTCTTCGGACGGTATCTCCTGGAGAACCAACGGCCGGCTGCTCCTGCGCCAGAAGATAGGGGAGGCCAAGGGCCGCACCTTGTCCCTCAACCTGGACTACTCCCTGTCCAACAATGACTACAGCGGTATCAACTATTCCGAGACCAATACATACACTGACAACGTGCTGTCCGGAACGGAACTGATAGACCAGAGATACGACCAGAAGGATGAGAGCTATTCGGTGTCCGCAGACCTGACGTATACAGAGCCTCTGGGCAGGAATTTTTTCCTGCTGGGATCCTACCGCTTTGACTGGCAGCAGTATCAGTCGGAGAAGATGACTTATGACAACGTCAGCGGTAGATTGATGGATGACTATTCCAGCCGTATGACCAACACTTTCCTGAGCCACAGGATGCAGGTGAGCATGATGAAGCAGGAGGAGAAATACAATCTCCAGATAGGAGTCAATGCCGAACCGTCCACAACCAGGACTGTAGGACAGATGGGGGCGGCCAGGGATACGTCCTATACGGTATGGAATTTCGCTCCGTCGGCCCGGTTTGACTACAACTTCTCGGACAATGAGTTCCTGCGTCTGTTCTACTGGGGCCGTACTTCAGAGCCTTCTGTCAATCAGCTGATGCCCGTGCCGGACAACTCGGACCCTCTGTATGTGTCATTGGGTAATCCCACTCTTAAGCCCGAGTTTCAGCACAGACTGAGGATGCACTATGACTATACGGATATGAAGACCTTCTCCACCTACGCTCTGATGGGAGGATTCAACTATACCAAGGACGATATCATCAACGCCAGCTGGTACGACGGCTCGGGAGTGCAGTACACGGCTCCCATCAACTCCGACCGGCCGGTCATAGGAGGAGACCTGATGTTCATGGTCAATTCCCAGATAGCCAAGTCCGGCTTCTCTATCATGTCCTTTACCCGTGCGGCTGTCAACAGCAGTCTGTCCTATACCGGCAACGATACTACGGCCACGACTCTGGACGAGATAATGGATGACCTTATCGCAGGCAGGACGACGACCCTTTCAGTGATGGAGAATCTGACGTTCGTCTACAGGAACGATTATCTGGAGACCCGTCTCGGTGCCCGCGCCTCATACCGCAAGGCGTGGTACGAGATTGCCTCGCAGGCCCGTTCCGATACATGGGACAACTCGGTGTTCGCCGAGGTGACGGCCACCCTGCCCTGGGGTATGGAGATCGCCACCGATGCCAGGTACAATTATTATATCGGATACGATGCCGGTTTCGGTGAGCCGTCCCTGACCTGGAACGCCGAGATATCGCAGTCGTTCCTGAAGAAAAAGATGACCCTGCGCCTGAAGGTCTACGATATACTCAATCAGTCCAGGAACAATTACCGCAATACCACTGACAACTACATCGAGGACACCTACAACAATACCCTCGGGCAGTATTTCATCATAAGCCTCGTCTATCGTTTCGGCAATTTCGACAGGATGATGGGCGGAGGTATGAGACGCGGCCCCGGAGGGCTTCCTCCTCATAGGCGTTAGGCCTGTCGGCTGCTGACAAAGTTGCGGAACTTTTCTATCAGCGCGGTCATGTCAGCCGGCAGTCCGCTGCTGACCGTGACTTTCTCGTGTGTGCGCGGGTGGATGAACCCTATGGTGCCGGCGTGGAGTGCCTGACGCGGAAGTATCTCGAAGCAGTTGTCTATGAACTGCCGGTATTTTGAGTAAAGGGTGCCCTTGAGTATCCTGTCCCCTCCGTACCTGCTGTCGTTGAACAGCGGATGGCCGATGTGGTTCATATGTACCCTGATCTGGTGAGTGCGGCCTGTCTCCAGGGAACATTCCACGACAGTGATGTAGCCCAGCCTTTCGATGACACGCCAGTGGGTGACGGCGTGCTTTCCCGTGCCGTCCTCCACGACCTTGAAGCGGAGCCTGTCGTTGGGATCCCGGCCTATATCGCCGGTTATGGTGCCGGAGTCCTGCTCCATGTCGCCCCAGACTATTGCCGTATATTTTCTCTCAATGGAGTGGACGAAGAACTGCCGGGCCAGATAGGCCTGGGCATCGTCGTTCTTGGCTATCAGCAGGGTCCCGGAGGTGTCCTTGTCGATGCGGTGTACGAGTATGCCCATGCGGTCATCCGGGGCATCCGGGCCCTGGCTTCGTCCCAGATACCATGCCAGGCCGTTGAGCAGGGTGCCGGTGAAATGGCCGCAGCCCGGGTGTACCACCAGTCCGGCCGGCTTGTTGACCACCAGTACGTCCTCATCCTCATATCTGATGTCCAGATCCATCTTCTCGGGAAGTATCTCGAAGCCTCGGCGGCGGTAAGGCAGGAATATCTTTATCTCATCCTGGGGCTTTACTTTGTAGTTGGCCTTTATGACCGTCCCGTTGACCCGTACATAGCCCGCCTCGATGGCCAGCTGTATGCGGTGTCTGGATGCGCCCTCTATGTGCGCAGTGAGGTACTTGTCTATGCGCAGCAGACTCTGGCCGCGGTCTACGCTCAGGCCGTAATGCTCGAACATCCCCTGTTCCTCATCGGAATCAGGGCTGTCGTCCAGCTCTTCTATGTCATCCCATTGCTCAGAGGGAGTCGGTGCTGTCTGCTTCGTCATCGGGCACTGGTATTCGGGTTATGTCCTTGGACAGGAAAAGGGACACTGCCGAGCCTGTCCTGACGGTTATGGAATCGGAAGCAGGCGGATACTGGCCGTAGACGTATGCTTCCAGGGTGTCGGAATATGTGGATACTGTGCTGTCAAAATCGCAGCTGTAGATGTTCAGGGAGTTGTCCTGCAGGAGCTCCGTGGCCATCTGGTATTTGTAGCCGACCACGTTGGGAACGAATGTCGCACTGTCTTCCGGATTGAGGCCCAGAATCAGGTCTATGGCGGTGCCGCTGTTGATTTTCGTACCGGGGGCGATGTCCTCTCCTCTGTACTGCTGCTCCAGGACATTGTTTGTGGCCATATCCTCCTGATAGATCAGCCGTCCCACTCTGAGGCCGTTGGCTATCAGTTCGGCCTTAGCCTGCCGGAATGAGTATCCGGTAACGGAGGGCACGATGGACTGCCGGGGAATCACTGAGTTGATTACCAGGAGTATTCTCCTGTTCTTCTTTACCTTTGAGCCGGGAAGTGGATTCTGACGCGAGACGGATCCGCGCTCCATCCCTCTTATGTACACCGAGTCGGTCACGTCTATTCTTAAGCCTTCGGCCCCGGCCAGTGCTCCGGCTTCCTCCAGGCTCATGCCTGAGAAGTCCGGTACGGTGAGCTCCTGATTGTGGCGCGTCACGGCCTTAAGGGATAGGATGACGACCAGGTAGCCTGCCACGAGAATGCCGAGGATAAGCAGTATGTTCTTGGTAAATGAGACCCTGAACGGTTTCCTGAATATCTTTTTCATAGCACAAAAATATAAAGAAAAACTTACCCCGGCACGGCCTTTTCGGTAAAATTGGTAATATTTCGGGTAAAATCTGTGTTTCCGTCTCAGGACAGACGATTATATTTGCACTATGAGAAAAATATTTGTGCTGGCTGCGGCATTTATATGTGCTGCAGCGTCTGTCCGGGCGGAGGCCCGTTGTTTTGAAGTGCCGGCTGATACTTCCGGAAAAGTCCTGACCGACACGCTTTCGGAGGTGGTGGTGACAGGTACCCGCAATGAGACTGATATCCGGCATCTGCCCATGACGGTCAGTGTAGTGGACCGTCCGTTAATCGAGTATTCCAATGTCCCGTCACTGCTGCCGGTGCTGACCGAGCAGGTGCCCGGCCTCTTCATTACCTCACGCGGCATCATGGGGTACGGAGTCTCGGAGGGGGCTGCGGGAACCATATCGATGCGCGGACTGAGCGGAGGCTCCGGACAGGTGATGGTGCTCATCGACGGACATCCGCAGTACATGGGGATGTTCGGCCATCCGATATCGGACGCTTACCAGTCCCTGATGGCGGAGAGGGTCGAGGTTCTGCGCGGGCCTGCTTCGGTGCTGTACGGCTCCAACGCCATGGGCGGTGTGGTCAATATCGTCACGCGCAGGATGGAGCAGGACGGGGTGCGTACCGATATCAACGCGGGCTACGGCTCGTGGAACACGGTCCAGACCGAACTGACCAACCGGGTGCGCTACAAGGGATTCTCCAGCATCGTAAGCGCCTCGTACAACCGGACAGACGGACACCGTGCGGATATGGGATTCGAGCAGTACGGGGAATATGCCAAGCTGGGATACGAGATCTCCGGGCACTGGAGAGTCAGGGCTGATGTCAATGTCACCCATTTCAACGCTTCCAATCCCGGAACTGTGTCAAATCCTCTCTCGGATGCGGATCAGAGCGTAACAAGGGGGATGACCTCGCTGGCTGTAGAAAACGAGTATGAGGGTACGTCCGGTGCCCTGAGTGTGTTCTACAACTGGGGAGACCACCAGATCAATGACGGCTATTATCCGTTGGATACTACTGACAATCAGCCTCTGGATTACCGTTTCAACTCTCATGACGACATGATGGGCATATCGGCATACCAGAGCGTGAGAATGTTCTGGGGCAACCGTCTGACAGTGGGGGTGGACTGGTACCGGTTCGGGGGCTCTGCCTGGAACCAATACGTCGCCGGAGAGCGCAGGGGTGAGCGGGAGGATATCGTGGACATCGCTCAGCACGAGGTGGCAGGATATGTGGATTTCCGCCAGAATATCGGCACATGGCTCACGCTGGATGCCGGCGTAAGGATTGATCACCATTCGCATATCGGTGTAGAGTGGGTGCCTCAGGCCGGTCTCTCATTTCACCTGCCTCACTCCATGGAACTGAAGGCTTCGGTCAGCAAGGGCTTCCGTTATCCTACTATCCGCGAGATGTATATGTTCCCTCCTCAGAATCCGGACCTGAGATCGGAAAGGATGTGGACGTACGAACTGTCTTTGTCCCAGAAACTGCTGGAGGGCAGGCTTTCATACGGAGTCAATGTATTCTATATCGACGGGGACAATTTCATCATGACGCAGATGGTGGACGGCCGTCCGCACAATGTCAATGCCGGGGCTCTGCGCAATGCGGGAGTGGAGGCTCAGGTGGCCTGGCGTATCGCCCGCGACTGGTCTGTGGACGCCAATTACAGTTTCCTGCACATGGATAATCCCGTAGTGGCAGCACCGGAGCACAAGCTCTACGTCGGAGGCCTCTTTGCTCACGGCCGCTGGCATGTGTCCACAGGCGTACAGTATGTGGCGGGGCTTTACACTCAGGTCGGAGACAGTCCGGTGCAGGAGGATTTCGTATTGTGGAACATAAGGGCCTCATTCCGCATCCTGGACTGGATGTCCGTGTGGGTGCGCGGCGAGAATCTGCTCAACTGGAAGTACGAGATCAACGCCGGCTTCCCGATGCCAGGCGCCAATGTGACAGGTGGTCTGAACTTTGAATTCTAACGCAGAAAGCCCGGCTGGTCGACCAGCCGGGCTTTCTATGTTTCGCGCACTTGTGGACTGTTAGTACAGATCCTCGGATGACACGGTCAGTTTCTTACGGCCGTGACGACGGCGTGCTGCGAGGACGCGGCGTCCGTTGGGGGTGGACATACGCTCGCGGAAGCCGTGTTTGTTGCGGCGCTTGCGCTGTGACGGTTGAAATGTACGTTTCATATTCTAGAATTCTATTATTTGTCAGTAAAATGGAGCGCAAAGTTAGTGCTTTTGCCGGAAAATGCAAATAATCTTTTTACTTTCGAAAAATTCTTCCTCAAAAAAGTCTGAAATACTGTGTACGGAGACCTGCTCCGGGGTGATGCGGCACCTTTTGACGCATTCCTCTATCTCCTGCTGAATGTCTCCGCCTTTAAGGTAGAGAATCCCTTCCGTGTACAGGTGGCGGGTCAGGGGGATGAACTTGCTGAGTTCCGTGACGGCCCTGGATACCACGTAGTCATATTTTCTGTCCTTGATGGCCTCAGTCCTGCTGCAGACCGGAGTCACGTTGTCCAGCCCCAGGGCGGACGAGACTTCGGAGACCACTCTGATCTTCTTGGCAATCGAGTCGCAGAGGGTGAACCTGCATTCGGGCATGGCTATGGCCATGGGTATGCCTGGAAATCCGCCTCCGGTGCCGGCGTCGAATATGCTCTCAGGCCTTAGTCCGCTGCTTCTGATAAAACGTACCAGGGCCATGGAGTGCAGGACGTGGTGGATGTAGAGATTGTCCATGTCCTTGCGGGAGATGACGTTGATTCGTGAGTTCCACTCGCTGTACAGCGGGCCCAGCATGGCCATGCGCTCCCGCTGCCTGCCGTCCATCTCCGGGAAATATCTGAATATGATGTCCTCGTTCATTTTCTCATCATTTTTTCCAGCAGGGCTTTTGCCCGGCGGATTCTGGTGCGTACTGTGTTGAGCGGCATGGACAGCTCGTCGGCAATCTCCTGATAGGCGTAGTCGTGCAGCAGGCGCAGCTCGGCGATGCGGCGGTATCTGTCAGGCAGGGCGGCTATGGAGCGGATGAACAGGTCGTAGGACTGGTCGTCTATCATCTCGTCCTCGGGAGAGTTCTCGGTCTCATGCTCTCCGACGGACGGCTCGTCTGTGTCCGCCAGCTTGACCGTGGTGAAGCTGTTCCTGCGCCGCAGGTGGTCGATGGCCGTGTTCCTGGCGATGGAGAATATCCATGTCTTGAACTGATATTCAGGGTTGTACTGGCATACGCTCAGGTATGCTTTCCGAAGGCTTTCCTGGCAGATGTCCTCCGCGTCGGTGGCGTTGGCGCAGATGGACTGGATGTAAAGGCGGAGAGGTTCGGTGTATTTGCCGGCCAGCTCCGAGAACGCAGCTGTGTCACCCGTCATGGCTTTTACTGCGAGCTCGCTTTCTTCTGTAGTTGTGCCCGTAGCGTCGGGCTGCCCTTTTATGCTGTTGTCGTCATTCATCGTCTTGTCAGGTTTGTATGTCAATGTGCTTCCAGCCAGTTGGCTCCGCAGCCGCACTCTGCTGTCAGCGGTACCTGGAGCTGTACTACACCCTCCATCTCTTTCCGTACCAGTTCCATGACGGACTGCGCCTCCTCCTTCGGAGTGTCCAGCACCAGCTCGTCGTGTACCTGGAGTATCATCCGCGCCTTGTAGCCTCCGGCTTTCAGGGCCGCCGCCACCCGGTTCATGGCTATCTTGATGATGTCCGCCGCGCTGCCCTGTATAGGGGCGTTGACGGCGTTGCGTTCGGCGAATCCACGGACCGTGGCGTTGCGCGAATTGATATCCTTGATGTATCTTTTCCGTCCGAAGATGGTGGATACATATCCCTTCTCTCTGGCCTCAGTCTTGGTGCGCTCAATGTAGTCCGCAATGGCGGGATAGTGCTGGAAGTATCCGTCAATCAGTTCCTTGGCCTCTTTTCGCGGGATGTCCAGTCTCTGGGACAGACCGAAGGCGGAGATGCCGTAGATGATGCCGAAGTTGGCGGTCTTGGCCCTGCGTCTCTGCTCGGGAGTGACATCCTCCAGGCTGACCTTGAAGACTTTTGCCGCTGTAGCCGTGTGGATGTCCTGACCCTGCCGGAACGCCTCTATCATATCTGGGTCGGAGCTGATGGAGGCCATCAGGCGCAGCTCTATCTGGGAGTAGTCGGCCGAGATGATCACATTGTCCGGGCAGGACGGGATGAAAGCCTTGCGGATCTCGCGTCCCATCTCCGTCCTGATCGGGATGTTCTGCAGGTTGGGGTGGGTGGAGCTGAGCCTTCCGGTGGCCGTCAGGGCCTGGTTGAATGTAGTGTGTACCTTGCCGTCCCTGGGGTCGATAAGTGAGGGAAACGGCTCGATGTATGTGGATATGAGTTTCTTGACGGCCCTGAAGCGGAGTATGTCGCCGATGACCGGATGCCTGTCCTTCAGCTCAGACAGAGTCTCCTCGTCGGTGGAGTAGTTGCCCCGCTTGTTCTTCCTGGCCTTGGGGTCCAGCCTGAGCTTGTCGAAGAGCACGGCTCCCAGCTGGACGGGGGACGAGATATTCAGTGCAGGCTCTCCGGTCTCCTCGCGTATGCGGGCCTCTATGACCGAGAGTTCCTTGCCCAGCTCCTTGCCGTAGGCGGCCAGCATGTCCGTATCTATCCGCACTCCGCTGTATTCCATGTCGGCCAGTACGCGGATCAGAGGCATCTCGATGTCTTCGTACAGCTTTCCGACGGACGGATCCCTGTCGGCTTCTTCCTTTACGGCCCTGTACAGCGGAACCATCAGAGATGCGTCCACTGAGGCTTTGTAGACCCGGTCCTCACCGTTGTCGTCAGCCGGTGCTGCGGAGAAGAGGTCCGGCTCGGATGTCTCTGAGGTGTCCGCTGTCTCATGGGAGCGGCAATAGGAAAGGTCCAGTCTGAGGTAGGATGAGACCAGTATGTCCGGCCGGTGCGATGTCTCAGGGTTGAGGAGATAGTGCATCAGCTCAATGTCGGCCAGCGGCCCGTCCAGGCTTATGCCGTCCTCTCTGAGCAGGTTGATGTACTGCTTGAGACTGTAGCCGGTCTTGATTATCTGTCCGGATTCCAGTATTCCGCGTACAGCGGCCGGGTCCGGGGTCTTGAACACCAGGGCAGGGGAGTCTTTCTCTCCGGGTACGGATATAAAGCAGCGGTCCTTTCCATCCGGCTCTTTTCCTCCTGACAGGACGATTCCGGCGATTCCGGCTTTTTCTGCGGCGGCAGATATTTCCTCCGCACCGACGTACCTGAACTCGGCCTTTTTGCCGTTCCCTTTTCCCTCATCCGGGGCTGGAACTGTGCTGCTGCCGTTTGACACCGCCGGAAGCAGAGCCAGCAGGGACGGACATTCGTACAGATTGAACAGGCCGGCCGCAGCAGATGGATCCTGGATGTCCAGGCGCAGTTCCTCCTCGGTGCAGCCCGTGGCCACATCCGTCTTTATTGTCACCAGGAAACGGCTCATGGCCAGATGATCCGCCGCTTCCCGCATGGCTGCGGCCTGCTTGGGCGGCAGTTCGTCCAGATGCTGCATTATCCCGTCCACCGAGCCGTATCTGCCCACCAGCTTCCTGGCTCCTACCTCGCCTATGCCCTTGACTCCCGGAACATTGTCAGACGCATCCCCCCAGATGGTCAGGATGTCCACCACCTGCGCCGGAGAGCTGATGCCGAATTTTTCGCAGAGAGCCTGACGGTCCATGGTCTCGTCCTCCGCACCGCTCTTGCCCGGCTTGACCTGGAAGACATGGTCGGATATGAGCTGGCCCAGGTCCTTGTCGGGGGAGACCATATAGACATCGAAGCCCTTTCCGCTCCACTCTCCGGCCATCGAGCCTATAACGTCATCGGCCTCGTATCCGGGAACCATGAGCACCGGGATGCCGAGCGAGCGTACTATCTCCGTCAGAGGTTCGAGGGAGTCCTTGATGACTTCGGGGGCCGCCTGACGGTTGGCCTTGTACTCGGGGTAAGCCTCGTGGCGGAATGTCCTGCACGGGGGATCGAAGGCCACTGCCAGATGTGACGGCCTCTCGCGGATGATCAGATCCAGCAGGTAGCGGGTGAAGCCGAAGATGACCGAGGTGTCCACCCCCTTGGAGTTGACCATGGGGCGGCGGATGAAGGCATAGTACATCCGGAACATGAGGGCGTGGCCGTCTATGAGAAAGAGTCTGTTGCTCATATCGTCCGGTTTATTCGTTGTCGGATTCGAACCATTCCACGTAGGATGTCGCCGTCTCGTGCAGGCGCAGCGAGTGCAGGCTTACGCCCTGCGGCAGGGCCTGGCGGATGATGTCCGCGAAGTGCAGTATCAGGTTCTCGCACGTGGGCTGGAACGGTACGACGAGCACCCTCTGATAGGCCCCGGCTATCTCTTCGGCGATAGGGGAGGTGTCCCTGAGTATGAGCGCGTGGTCGAAGCGGTCGATGATGCCCTCGTTGACTATGCGCTTGAGGTCAGTGAAGTCAATCAGCATACCGGACTTCGGTGTGCCGTCAGGGTTGGAGGGAGTGCCTTTTACAGTAACGTATAGTATATAGGAATGCCCGTGTATGTGTCTGCATTTCCCGTCATATCCGGTGAGGGCGTGCGCTCCTTCGAAACGGAATTCCTTTGTCAGTCTCAGTGTTGGCATAGTATCTGCTGGTATGTCTTGAAAACTTTCAAAGATAGCAAATATTTTGTAAGTGCGGATTTGCTTAAAATTTTTAAGTTTGGCTTTGATTTTAATAACAATTTGTCTAAATTTGTGCATACTTTAATATAGAAATACTATGGCACTTGATCTTACAACCTTTTTATCAGACAATGCTAAGAGCATGAGAAGGTCTGCTATCCGCGACCTTCTGAAAGTGGCCAACAGGCCTGAGATTATATCTTTCGGCGGCGGTTTCCCCAATGCCAAGACATTCCCCGTAGACGACCTCAAGGAGATAATAAACGAACTGCTGGACGAGAAGCCCGCACAGGTTCTCCAGTACGGTTCTACCGAGGGCAGCGTGGCTCTGAGAACACAGATTGCCAAGAAATACGAGAAGGAAGGCGTAAAGGTGGGTATCGACAATATACTCATCACCACCGCTTCCCAGCAGGCTCTTGACTTGATCTCCAGAATCTTCATCAACCCCGGTGACACCGTGCTCTGCGGTCTGCCCTCTTATATGGGTGCGCTTCAGGCCATCTGGTCATATCAGGGCCGTCCCGTGGGCATCCGTCACGACGAGGAGGCGGAGGCTGTCGTATCCGCTCTCTGCTCCGTGGGTCAGAAGCCCAAGTTCATCTACGCCATCCCTGACTTCCAGAACCCTACAGGAGTCACCATGGACCTGAAGAGACGTCAGGAGATCATCGACGTGGCCCGCAAGTACGACCTCATCATCATCGAGGACAGCCCTTACAAGGAGCTCCGTTACGAAGGCGAGTCCTATCCGACCATGTACTCGATGGCTCCCGAGAGAGTAGTACTGCTGGGTACATTCTCCAAGACATTCGTGCCCGGTTTCCGTCTGGGTTGGGTGCTTGCTCCCGAGGAGATTATCGGCCGTCTTATCGTGGCCAAGCAGTCAGCTGACCTCTGCACACCTATCCTCAACCAGGAAGTGGCTGCCAAGTACATGGAGAAAGGCTACTACGACAAGAATCTCCAGACCACCATCGACCTCTATCGTCACAAGAGAGACCTGATGCACCAGTATCTGACCGAGTATATGCCTCAGGGCGTTACCTGGACAAGGCCTGAGGGCGGTCTGTTCCTGCTCGTCTCCATGCCTGAGGGACTGGATGCGAAGGAGCTCTTCGAGGTGGCCATCAAGGAGAACGTGGCCTTCGTCATCGGCGAGGTGTTCTTCTGCGACGGCACCGGCCAGAACACCATGCGTCTGAACTTCTCATACGTCAGCGACGAGGATATGCTCGAGGGCGTTAAGAGACTCGGCAACGCCATCCGCAAGCTGATGGACAGCAAGAAATAGCAGCATTACTGTAAATTGGATGAAAAAGATGTGGAGAATTGTTCTATCCACATCTTTTTTGTATATTTGAAACGTATATATGCTTTTCTAACCCATTAAAACTACATATTATGAAAAAATCATTCTTGTTTTTTCTCGCGGTGGCCGTTTTTGCGGTTGTCACCGGATGTGAGGAGAAGATAGTGTCTGAGACTCCTCCTGAAATCACATTCGATGCGACCGAGATAACCATTCCCGGTGCCGGAGGCCAGTGTGAGTTTGTTTATTCTATTGAGAATCCAGTTGCTGACGGAAAGCTGACGGCGAACTCTGAAGATGGCTGGATGACTGATTTCACAGTTGCATCCGATACCATGGTCACATTTGTGGCGGAACCGAATGAAAGCGGTGCGGATAGAAACGGTCTCATTACCCTTAAATACACATATGGCGTCGATGGGGAAGTTACAGCAGATGTCAAAGTCAGTCAGGGAGTAGCCGGTGCGGCTCCTGAGATAGAGCTTGGCGCTGCTCCTTCAATTCCTGCAGAGGGAGGTGACTTTGAGCTGACCTACGAGATCATCAACCCGGCCGCGGACGGTAAGGTCTCTGCCGCATCAGAGGCGGACTGGCTGACGCTCAATGCGGATAATTCAGGAGTTATAGCCATCACTGCCGCTGCTAATACGGGAGATGAGAGAACAGCTGAGATAAGCGTGGTATACGAGTATGGCGACGGCCGGATTGAGACGGCTGCGGAAGTGACCCAGGCAGCTGCCGGTCAGACAGGCTCGTATGACTATGAGTATAAAATGAGTTATTTTAACGGCACCTATTATGGTCAGGAGTATGATGTCAATTATAACTATTATACGTGGATTTCTGACAAGGACTTCGACGCGGACGGATATCAGCAGAACGGAGGAACGTACTATCTGTTTGATATATTCGCAGCAGCCGCACCTGAGGATGAGAATAACCCCCTTCCTCCTGCCGGGACTTATGCTCTCAGTTCCGGTTCTGGTGTAGTTGAAGACATGACCTTCTCCTGGGATTATTCCTGTGGAACCAGTATCGGGGAGGACGGAGAGTATGTATTTGATACATATTTTGATACAGGTACATTGACGATAGCCTATGAAGGTGGCAATATCGTCATGGATGCTGTACTGACAGATGAGGACGGAAAGATACATCACGTCTCATATACGGGAGAGGCAGTTTACGATGTCGTAGGCGGCTCTGCCGGCGGTGACGATGTTCTGGGGCAGGACCTGGATATAGAAGCCGATAATGCGGTAGCCGTCTATGTGGCTGATGACGGGGATGTTATGGAAGTTACCATTCAGTTTACAGACATGGCTATAGAAGGCGGTTACGCTACACCTCCGGGAAGTATCCTCAATATAGACATGTACATGCCTTATAATGAAAGCGGAGAGCTGGCAACTGGCACGTATACAGTATCTGACTCTTATGAAACCAATACATTATTCCCGGGTGGTAAGAGTGTGGACATTTACGGCTATGAGTCTCTGGTCGGAACATACGCGGCTTATTGTCCTGACTATTATACAGAACTGATAGGCTTGATAACCGGCGGCACGATGACTGTTGAGGGAGATGCGGTTTCCGGTTATGATATTACATGTACGTTTACTACCGACAACGGATATTCAGTGGATTGCAGTTACAGCGGCTCACTTGAGATACAGGGAATCCCCGGTCCTTACTCAACGCTGGAGGAGGATTATACGCTTAATCTTGACGGGGCAGAGGGCTCGGCCGTGTTCTATGGAGACTATTATGAAACAGGAGGCGGCAATTGGGCGATCAAACTGTTCCCAACCACAGGTGAGGACGGTTTCATGACGGAGATAGTATGTGAGGCAATTACTTTTGAAGATGGTATCTCAAGCGGAACATATAAGCCGATTGAGTATGGTTATCTATATCCCGGTAATTATGCGACAGGTTATATGAACTTTACGAGCGGACAGATCTACGGAACCAATTATCTCGGAGGTTTTGACAATCAAGGGTATGTGTCGGAGTTCGCTCCGGCTATGTCTGGAGATCTCAATATTACCAACAACGGTGACGGAACATATGCAATCTCATTCAGTTTTATCGATGATCTCGGATATACTTGGGACGGCAGCTGGGAAGGCAGGCTCAGTCTGGAGGATCAGAGCTTCGGAGGAGCGATGGCTCCGGTCCGCAGCAGCGTAAACACCTTCAGGGACACCAATCCTTTCGTATCGGTGGATAAGGTGGAGATGGTAAATAATCTGCCCATCAAGGCTGCAACACTTCAGCCCAACAGCAGATTGTTCAAGAACTCTGCATCTGCAAGGTAAGACTTATCCCCTTTAAATACAAAGAGTCCGGCAATCACGCGGTTGCCGGACTTTTTTGTGTACCGTTACTGTTTCCGTTGTTTCTATTCGGCCGTCAGTTCGGTTATGGGCGAGGCTCCGTCGGCGGAGAATCTGACGGGCATGGAGAATTGTTCGGACTTGTTTCCGTCGGCATCCTGGGACATGGCGTAGACCGTATAGTCCTTATCCCATTCCAGAGCCACGTAGCGTGACGGCTCGTTCTCATATCCGTCCCATCCCAGTGCCATCCAGAACATACTGTCGGAAGCATTGTCAAAGTCTTCTTCATATTCGGTGACTACCCAACGGTAAGTCTCTGCGCCGCTGACCTTTACTGTGAACGGTACCAGGGCCTTTCCTGCAAATTCGCTGTATTCAGGGCCAAGTGCGGCTGCATCATCACCGTTGAAGTATTTGTCAAATGTGACCTCAATGCTGGTTCCTTCCTCGGACTTGAAGCTGATGATATCGCTGACAGTGAAGTCTCCGGCCATTTCACAGGCCGCAAGATCTATTGCAACTGCTCCTAATTTGTATTCCTTCTCCTCATCCAGTCCCATGAAAAGATAACCGTCCTTTCCACGGGCTGTCTCGTTGAGCCAGAACTCCATCTCACTTGTATAGTATCCGTCTGCGAGGGTGCTTTCCAGGGATTCCAGTACAGCGGCTTTCATCTCATCCTGAGTTGCATCCGCATCATACAGATTCCAGAAATAGTTGACAGTCTCGTCGCTGGGGATGACGGATGCCGAGATCATGTTTCCTATCACGCTGAACTCAAATTCAAAAGTGCATTCCAGAGGGTTCCCGGCGGGTACTGTGCGTATGCTCTTTTTTGTAAGAGGGGTGGTGTTGGTGCCTACGCCGTACCCGAAGGCAAGAGCCAGATATTCTGTGTCAGGCTCCAGATCTTCAAACAGGTAGGTGAAATCTCCGGAGACGAGGGAGTAGGAGATGTTGCCTCCCCATTCGCGGATCTCCGCCTCCATAATCTCCTCATCTGTCATGTTTTCGTAATCTGCAGCGAGGACGAGGTCGTAGAAGTAGATGTCATTGTTTGTCGTGCCATAGTTGACTTCAATGGATACAGCTGTCACCTCTCCTTCAGTAATGGTGATGTCGTTGTCGGAAGGTTCGACTTCAGGGGTGTTGAATATCTCGGTCTTCACATCTGACAGCACTTCTCCTTCAAGACTCAGCTCAAAGGCGTAGAGCATAAACTCCTTGCCGGCTGTAAGTTCTCCATATTCTCCTTTGTCCGGTCCGATGGAGTTGACGCCTTCAATGATCTCCTCTTTTGAAAGCTCCATGTTTTCGGAGTAGAACTCTATCAGTTCGTCGATAACGGACTGGGCGAATTCGTCGAGAGTCATATCTCTGGCGTTGAAGTCCTCTGTCAGATAGATGTCGAAGAAATAAGGTCTTGTGTCATCCTCGGGGGTCACATAGACGGTTACGTTATGGCCCTCAATCTCGACCCTCAAATCAAAGTCCATGCCTCTCCACTCGTCTTCGGGTTCGGAAACTGTACCTTCCTGAATTACTTTCAGCTCATTCCCTTTAATCTCAAGGCCATCGCAATCGTACCTTATGGCGGTAGTGCGTGCCGTGCTGTCTTCGTTAGGGTCTACTGTGAATTTCAGGATTCCTGTCTCGGATGTGTCAAAAGAATGTACCCATCCGTCGTCAGCTCTGAAGTCAATGTCGGAGATATCTGCGTCTCCGGCACCGCTTAAGGTGTACCGTGCGGTCATCTTACCTCCGGCGGCCTCGATATTGATCTCCGTTGATTCAAAGTTAATCTCTATGACAGAAGACGTATCTGTCTCATCATCGCGGCAGGCGGTAAACAGGGCTATGGCGGCCAATGCTGAGATGACGGTTGTGAAAAAAGGGATTCTTTTCATATGCTGATAGTTTTAAAAGTCAGACAAATGTACCCATCGCCTGCTTAAAATGAAAATTAAAGAATCGATAGTACTTGCGATTAAAGTATTATTGAATGTTTCTGTTTTTTATGTTGTTACGGTATATGCTTGGTGTACAGCCGATTTCGCGGACAAATGCCTTTGAGAATACTGTGAGGGAGTTGTATCCGAGGTCATATGCCAGTTCTTTTAGAAGAACGCTCTTCCCTCCCTGGATGAGTCTTTTTGTGGCTTCCTCGATCCGGAAGACATCCACGTATCTGTAGAAGTTCATGCCTGCGCATGAGTTGATGGCGTTGGAGCAGTAGGTCCTGTTGCTGGATGTTCTTTCTGCGAGCAGGTCCAGGGAGATGTTTTTGTTCAGGAACAGTTTTTCGTCCCGCATTAAACGGTCAATTTCCATGAACAGCTTCATGTCTTCCTCAGACCGCTCTTCGCTTTTGTCCCGGAGATCGGCATCCATTCTCTGCATGATGTTCCGGTGCTGCTCAACCAGTGTCCTGTACATTTTTTTCTGTCTCAGATACAGAATGAGAAGCATTCCTGCTATGACAATGACAAGAGCAGCTGCAAGCGCAGAGATACGCATGGATGAGTAGGACCTCTGCCGGTCCAGTTCTTTTGCCAGCATATCCTGTTGATGCCGGTATTCCTGATTGAGGAACATGAGTCTGGTGAATTCGTTGTCCCGGCTGTTGACCAGACTGTCTGTGTGAAGCCTGTCCATTCTATAGAGCTCGAGAGCCTTGTCTGTCTTGCCCATCCTGAATGCCAGGTCTGCCGCTTTCCCAAGAACCATATGCTTGAATTCCATGCTTTTGCTCCGTTCTGATGCCTCCAGGGCAGATAGATACAGCCGCATCGCCTCGTCGCTGCGCCCCATTCTCTCGAGGAACATCCCGCGGTGCAGGTGCAGCTGGATGAATGTGGTGTAATCGGAAAAACCGATGTATTCCTCAGCTTTCTCATAGAACCGCGCCGCGCAGGAGTCGTTGCCGTCCTGCTCGCAGATGCCGGCTTTCATGATGTATATCTGGGAACATTGGGAGGCCGCGTTGTAGTCGCGGGCTGAAGTGAGGGCATCGTCGAGATAGTCTGAGGCCCTTTCTGTATCTCCTGACAGCAGGAGCATCTGGGCCATGCCTATGTCGGAGACGCATCTGTAGTACCCGGAGTCGGGAATGTCGGCTTTTTGTGTCAGGTCCCATGCTCTTGATGCGTATCCTATGCCGTCAGAGCTGCCTCGATAGTAGTAGATGTTGACTATGTTGAGGAGCATTGATATCATGCTGGCAGTGTCCTTGTCAGCCTCGGCCCATTCGATGCCCCGTGAGAAATAACTGAATGCCTCTGCGTAGTTCATATCTACCCTTAGTGACCGGCAGCCCATTACATTGTTGAAGATAAGCCATAATCTTGAGTCTTTGTATCTGTCTTGATATTCCGCCACTATGTCGGCATAGTGTTTTATCGAGTCGGCGCAGTCCAGGAAAAGATATGACTGTGCGGCGAATATGTCTGCGTACAGTGCTGACAGTGTGTCGCCTGAAAGCAGTGCTTCCGCGGCTTCGGATGAGGCAATGCTGACAACGCTGCTGTGCTGGCCGGTCTGGCTCAGGTGACTGAGCCTGTGAATCAGAGAGTCTCTGTCAGGATTGCCTCCGAAGACGCAGTGATGAAGCAGTATGAGGAATATTATGCAGGTGAGGTGTCTGAATTTCATATACGGATAAGTATTTATTTGACGTGCAAAGATACATTAATAATAATGTCTTTGCGCGGAAGGAAAATCAAGCTTTTTGCGTATCTTTGTCCGATGAACCTAAAACCTGTAGAGCCATGCTGATTACTCTTATTATACTGGGCATCTCGGTTGTTCTCTTTGTGTCGGGGAAAGTCCGGTCTGACATAGTTGCCCTTTGTGCGCTTATTGCCCTGTTGGTATTTCATATACTTACTCCGTCGGAGGCTCTGTCGGGCTTCTCCAACTCGGTGGTCATCATGATGGCCGGACTGTTCATTGTCGGCGGTGCCATTTTCCAGACAGGACTGGCTAAGATGATCAGTTCCAGGCTTCTGCGTCTGGCCGGCAACAGCGAGACCCGTCTCTTCCTGCTGGTAATGCTGGGTACATCCGCCATAGGGGCTTTTGTCAGCAACACGGGCACGGTCGCCCTCATGCTGCCGATAGTGGTGAGTATGGCCGCCAATGCCGGGATCAGCTCCGGCCGTCTGCTGATGCCGCTCGCCTTCGCCAGCAGCATGGGCGGTATGATGACCCTCATAGGTACGCCCCCGAACCTTATTATTCAGGACACTCTGACTGCAGCCGGCTATGAGCCGCTGGGATTCTTCTCGTTTCTTCCAGTAGGTCTTGTCTGCGTGGCTGTGGGAATCCTGGTGCTGCTTCCGCTGACCAAGGTGTTTCTCTCCGGAAAGGGAAAGAAGGACGACAAGTCCTCTGCCGGAAAATCCTTGAATCAGCTGGTCAAGGAATATGGGCTGTCGCACAATCTGTTCCGTCTCAAAGCCATTCCCGGTTCCGGCGCCATAGGCAAGACGGTCGTGGACCTGGACCTGCGCAATCGCTACGGACTCAATCTGCTGGAAGTGCGAAGGGGAGAGGGCTCCCAGCACCGCTTCCTCAAGACGGTCTCCCAGAAGCTGGCTTCTTCCGATACGGTGTTTCAGGGCGGGGACGTGCTTTATGTCTCCGGAGAGCCTGACTCGGTCAGCCGTTTCGCCTCGGACTTCGCTCTGGAGATGATGGATGACCACTCTCTTGAGACAGCGTCTTCGGGCTCCGGCAATTCGCTGGATTTCTACGATATAGGCATAGCCGAGATAGTGCTGATGCCGACATCCAATATAGCTGGCCGTACCGTCAAGGAAGCCGGCTTCAGAGACAAGTTCAATCTCAATGTCCTGGGTATCCGCCGTAAGAAGGACTATATCCTGCACGACCTGGGCAAGGAGAAGCTTCACAGCGGAGACGTGCTTCTGGTGCAGGGTACGTGGCAGGATATCGGCCGCCTGGGAGGCGAGGACACCGACTGGGTCGTACTCGGCCAGCCGATGGTGCAGGCTGCCAAAGTGACTCTGGACTACAAGGCTCCGGTAGCCGGTATCATAATGCTGCTCATGATAGCCATGATGGTATTTGACTTCATCAAGGTCGAGCCTGTGACCGCCGTGCTCATAGCCGCCGTGCTGATGATACTCACTGGGTGCTTCCGCAATGTGGAGGCGGCCTACAAGACCATCAACTGGGAGACCATAGTGCTTTTCGCCGCCATGCTTCCCATGTCCCTGGCTCTGGAGAAGACGGGAGTGTCCGAGATGATTTCCGGCACGCTAGTGAGCGGACTGGGCTCTTACGGTCCCCTGGCCGTGATGGCCGGCGTGTATTTCACTACCTCGCTGCTGACGATGTTCATCAGCAACACTGTGACGGCCGTGCTCATGGCCCCTATAGCCCTTCAGAGCGCGGTGCAGATAGGTGTCAGTCCGGTGCCTCTGCTCTTTGGAGTGACCGTGGCGGCCAGCATGTGCTTTGCCTCCCCGTTCTCCACTCCGCCCAACGCTCTCGTAATGCCGGCCGGTCAGTACACCTTCATGGACTACATCAAGGTCGGCCTGCCCCTCCAGATCATCATGGGTGTCGTCATGGTATTCGTCCTTCCTCTGCTCTTCCCTTTCTGAGACCGCAGCAGCACCCCGTCAAACAAAACAGGCATCCATTTAGGGCTGGATGCCTGTTGAACAATCATGTTATGAAAAAGAGAACACATTGCGAATTGTGCGGGCGGGGGGACTCGAACCCCCACGCCTTGCGGCACCAGATCCTAAGTCTGGCTTGGCTACCAATTACAACACGCCCGCGTGTCTTGTGTAACGGGAGTGCAAAGATAGTATTTTTCTGAAAAATACGCTGCTTGTCCGGTATTTTGCAATGTAATGCGCGGAACTGATATGCATTAACGAGATGTACGGGCATCGGACGTGATGGTAATCGCCGGTAGATCATGTGATTGCAAAAATAACGGATGGATTTCAAGGCCATGTATGACTCCGAAATCCATCCGTTGTGTTTATAAAGGCTTGCTATCCAGTCTTTTACGATAATTACCGATGCTTGCACATCCCGTTGATGTGGTTTACCAGCGGTCTGTGTCGGCGTCGATCTGGCGCAGGAGCTCGCGGACGGCTACCTCAAGCTGCTCGTCGCGTCCTTCGATGAGCTCCTCAGGCTTGTTGCGTACCTTGAAGTCAGGCTCAAGCTGGGAGTTCTCCAGATAGTGACCGTCGCGTGTGCGGTATCCGATGACAGGTATTCCGAAATACATCGTGGGATCCTGCAGAGTCTCCCAGTTGACCGATGTCATGGTTCCCGGTACGGGCATACCTACTATCGAACCGATCTTCTGGTGCTGGTATACCCAGGGCGTGCCGTGGGCGTTGGAGTAGTTGTCCTCGCTCACAAGCATGATGGAGTGCTTGTTGTAGCGTCGGGAGGGCATGTCGCATACAACAGTGCCCTGGATGACCTGCTCAAGGTATTTCTCTCCTGTGAATAGTATCTCGATATCCTCATGGAGCCGGCCGCCGCCATTGTGACGGGTGTCGATGACGATACCGTCGCGCAGGTTGTATTTGCCGAGGATGTCGGCGTATACGTCGCGGTAACTGCCATCGGCCATAGAGCGGATATGTACGTAGCCCAAGCGTCCGCCGGAAAGGCTGTCAACCTCCGCCGCACGGCTCTCCACCCATCTTTTATACATCATCTCGTTCTGCTCGTAGCTGGAGATTGGCTTGGCCACTTCGTTCCAGCGTTCCTTGGTTGCCGGATCGTAGAACGAGAAGAGCACCTGATCTCCCAGTTTGCCGTTGATCAGAGGGAACCAGTCCTCGCCGGCCAGTATCTTCTCTCCGTCTATTGCCTCAAGTATCACTCCGGCCTTCACTTTCGAGCCGCTGACGGCGAACGGTCCGTCCTCCAGCACCTCGTCCACGCGGAGGCCGTCACCGGTGTACTTCATGTCCAGCAGCAGTCCGAGCGCGGGTGTGCTCTTCTCCGCTCCGCGACCGCTGTAGCCTGAGCCGGTGTGGGATACGTTCAGCTCACCAAGAATCTCGGAGAGCATCTCGGAGAAGTCGTAGTTGTTGTTGATGTGTTCCAGGAACGGCAGATAGTCCTTGCGCAGCTGCTTCAGGTCCACTCCGTGATATGTGTCGGTATAGAATTTCTTCTCCTCCTGCTTGAACACGTGGTCCATCATGTAGGCCCTCTCGGCCGCGCGGTCCAGTTCCATGCTCATGTTGAAGTTGACCGGCTTGGTCTGCTTGCCGGCCATGCTCATGATCTGGGGACGTGAGCCGAGGATGTAGAGGTTCTTCTCGTCCTTGTCGAATGCCAGTGATGCGTATGATGTATTGAGCTTCTTGAGCAGCGATACGGCGCCGGTGCGGGTCTCCAGCTCCCAGAGGTCGAAGCCCTCCTCGAATGCGCTCAGGAAGTAGAGGCTCTCACCGTCGCCGGTAAGGGCGGCCGAGGCCAGGGTGGAAGACATGGGGGTAAGACGCATGATGCGGTGTTCTATGCCGTCGAAGTCTATCTCGATGTCCTTGTCCTCACCAGACTCTTCAGAGTCTTTCTTCTCAGCGTCTTTCTTGCCTTTCTTGTCCTTGGAGGCTTTCTCTTTTTCTGCCTCCTCTGCTTCCTTGGCCTTCTTCTCGGCGGCCTCTTCTTTCTCCTTGTAGAGAGCATACTCCTCCTCGCTCATGTTGAACTTGTCGTAGGTATCGCGGTTCATGAAGGCGATGAATACGTCGTCCTGGCTGCCCCATGAGGCGTGTGCCCTGAGACCCAGTCGGTTGGAGATGAAGATGATGGCGTTGCCGTCCATTGCCCACTGAGGCGAGTGGTCGATGTAGCCGCTGTTGGTGACATTGTGTATCCTGCCGCCGTCAACCGCTGAGACGATGCCTATGTCGCTGTACGGGTCGCGGCGGTTGGTGATCAGGGTCAGCGCGAACCATTTGCCGTCAGGCGACCAGTCGTACTGGAACTCGCCGTAGTGCTGTGTGCCGTCGGTAATCTGACGTACCTTGCCGGTCTCGAGGTTGAGTACCTTGAGGATGTTGCGGTTCTCTATGAAGGCCACTTCCTTTCCGTCAGGGGAGAACGAGGGCCATGTGCGCTCGTTTCCGTCATCCTTGAGCAGGGGCTCCTCATTGATAAGGGTGGCATAGGCGAAATGCAGCTCGTCCTCGTCGGCCAGGGTGGCCTTGTAGAGGTTCCAGCAGCCGGTACGCTCTGAGGCGTAGACTATGGTCTTTCCGTCAGGGGAGATGGTGATGCCCTCCTCGGCGGCTGCCGTGCGGCTGATCTGCTTGGTGGTGCTGTACTCGCCTGTGGTGGCGAATACCTCGCCCCGGCTCTGCAGGACGATCTCCTCTCCGTCATCGGAGAAGGCCATCTCGGACACGCTGCCCAGGTAGAGTGTGGACGGATGGTTGAGGTAGTCGTTGACGATGCTGATGTCCACTTTCTCCGGCTTGCCTCCCTCGGCAAGTGTATAGATTTCTCCGTTGTAGCCGAAACATAGTGTGCCGTTGCCGGCGCGGCTGAGAAACCTCACTGGATGTTTTTTGAAGGAGGTCAGGGCTGTTACGTTCTCAGCGTCATTCACTGCGGCCTCGTAGACGTTGAAGGAGCCTCCGTCGCGCTCGCTGAGGAATACCATCCTGCCTTCAGAGGTGTATACCGGGTCGCGGTCCTCGCCGGGATTGAATGTAATCTGGGTGTGGCTTCCATCGGCTGCGTCATAATAGAAAATGTTGCGGGCCACTGAGGATGTGTGGTGCTTGCGCCAGATGTTCTCGCTGCCGGTGCGGTCGTAGTATAGGAATGACTCACCGTCGGTGTCGAAGCTGATGGAGCATACAGGGGTGGCTGTTATCTGCTCCGGGCGGCCGCCGGTGGCTTTGACGCGGTACAACTCGGTGAGCCATGAGGCGGACCACATCGCGCTGGAGGCGGGGTCCTGGATGGCCGCGGAGAAATAGATGTATTTGTCATCCGGAGAGAAGGCCAGAGGGGTCTCGGTGCCGGAGTGCGTGGTCACGCGGGTGGCTTTCCCGCCGTCGACGCTCATGGTGAAAATATCCATGCCTCCGAAGCGGTCTGAGACAAAGGCTATGGTGCGGCTGTCGTTGGACCATATCGGCTGACTTTCATAATCGTCAGTAGCGGTGAGCCTTACGGCTTCTCCGCCGGATACGGGCACGTAGTAGATGTCACCTTGATAAGAAAATGCTATCTTGCTGCCGTCCGGGGAGATCTTGGGATACCTCATCCAGAGAGGAACATCCTGGTCTTTAGGAACGGCTTTGATAAAAGTGACAGCTGCCTGTCCTGATAAAATGCAGACGGCAGACAGAGCGAAAATCAGTATTTTTTTCATTCAGAGTTTGTGTTATTAGTGACTTGATAGGATTAAATTTTCTTGAATGTTACGGTTGCCCAACGGTCCATGCTCTCCGAGGAGATGCGCTCCAACCCCTGGCGTGCGGCCTCCGCTTCTACCATAGCGCAGTCTTCCACATAGAAGCCGCTGGTAATAAGCCTGCCTTCAGGACGTAGTCCGCGCGAGTAGGTGGACAGGTCTTCGAGGATGATGTTGCGGTTGATGTTGGCTATAATAAGGTCATACCTTCCAGCCTGTATCAGTGAGGCGTCTCCGCACAGGGCCTTGATGCGGTCTGTTACTCTGTTCCTGCGGGCATTTTCCCTGGCCGAGCGGACGGCAGTGGGATCGATGTCTATCGCGTGAACCGGTACGGCTGCCTTCATCTTGGCCGCAAGTATGGAGAGGATGCCGGTGCCGCATCCCATGTCCAGAACCTGTTTGTCGCGAATGTCTTTTTCTGATTGCAGCATGCTTCTGACTATCAGAAAAGTAGTCTGATGATGTCCTGTGCCGAAAGCCATTTTCGGATCTATGGTGACGGTATATCTGGTTCTGGGCAGTCCTTTGTGGAATGATGCCTTAATAGTGCAGCGCCCGTCAATGACTACCGGCTCGAATGCGGATTCCCAAAGCGCGTTCCAGTTCTGCTCCGGAATAAGGGTCAGAGTATAGCGTACTTTGAAGTCCGTCTCCGGGATAAGGCTCAGTACGGTTTTCAGATGCGGCTCGCTGAACCGCTCCTTAGGGATATATGCTTTCAGATACGGCTCCTCAGTGAGATAGCTCTCAAAGCCCAGGCTGTCTATCTCAGCCGTGACTATTTCCGCATATTCGTCCTTGAACGGGCTGATCTCTATGGATACTTCTATGTATTCCATACTGCTAGAAACTTCTGGCTATGGCGATGAAGTCCTCCGCTTTAAGGGCGGCACCTCCGATGAGACCACCGTCGATGTCATTCTGTGCGAAAAGCTCGCGGGCATTGGAAGGCTTGCAGCTGCCTCCGTAGAGTATCGGGATATTCTCTGCCAGAACTCCGAATTTCTCCGCAAGAGTCTTCCGGATGAAAGCATGTATCTCCTGCGCCTGCTCTGCAGTGGCCGTCTTGCCTGTGCCGATGGCCCATACGGGTTCATAAGCCACCACTGTACCGGCTATCTGTTCGGGAGTCAGACCGGACAGTACTTCTTTTATCTGCGAGCCAACCACGTCAAAATGCCTTCCAGCCTCTCTTTCCTCCAGTTTCTCGCCTACGCAGTATATGGGTCTGAGTCCGTTGGCCAGTGCCATGGCCATCTTGCCGTTCAGCGTAGCAGAGGTCTCGTGATAGTATTCTCTTCTTTCTGAGTGTCCTAAGATTACGTATGTGCATCCGGTTGCTGCGAGCATGGCCGCTGACACCTCACCGGTGTACGCGCCTTTGTCCTTGTCGGCGCAGTTCTGGGCAGACAGGGCCACTGCCGTACCCTTGATGACTTCTTCCACGCGGTCGAGATGCGTGAAAGGAGGGGCAAGTATGAGTTGTACGTCCGATGGAACTTCTGCGATTGCGTTGACAATATCCTGTGCCAGTGCGGCTCCTTCTGCGGGCAGGGTGTTCATCTTCCAGTTGCCCGCTACGATTTTCATTCTCATAATGACTGCTGATTAGTTTGTGTTAGGCAAAGATAGCGAAACGAAATCAAATACGGCTCAATCTTTTGTAAAATAAAGGATTTTATTTACTTTTGCGCACTTGTATCAAAAAGACAATAATATATAAACGATATGGAAGTAAAAGAATTAGTAAATGACGGACTGACGATTAGACTGTCATTCCATTTTGTAAAAGACGATTATGCGGACAGCAGGAAGAAAGTGCTCAACCGTTTCCGTCGCAGTGCCGACATCAGGGGCTTCAGAAAGGGGATGGCTCCGATGGGTCTCATAGAGAAACTTTATGGTGGCCAGGCTCTTGTAGAGTCAATCAATGAACTGATATCCAATAGTCTGAACAATTATATCGAGGAGCATAAGCTGACAGTGATCGGTGAGCCCCTTCCCGTTGAGGACGCTGAGACCAAGAATGACTTCGACGGTGGAGAGGAGTTCGATTTTACTTTCGACATAGCATTGGCTCCCAAGTTTGACCTGACTGTCTCGGCGGACGACCACATACCTTATTATAATATACCCGTCAACGACAAGGAGAAAGAGGAATACAAGAAGCAGCTTTACAAGCAGTATTCCCGCCTGGAGAACTGCGACGAGGTCAAGGACGGTGATTTCGTAGTAGCCGACATGGTGCAGGGAGACAGAAAGGTGGACGCCTCCTATATCGCCATGAACGTGCTCCACGAGGAGGCCAAGGCCCTCTTCCTGGGCAAGAAGGCCGGCGATGAGCTGGATGTGGATGTCGTGAAGACCTTCCCCAATGAGGCTGACCGCGCAGCCATGCTCCGCGTCAAGAAAGAGGAACTGGAAGGTATGGAGCCTGTATGGCACTTGACCGTCAAGGAGATCAAGAACTATGTGGATGCAGTGCCCGGCAAGGAGCTTTACGACGCCCTCTTCGGACCGGACAAGGTTCACGATGAGGCTGAGTTCGACAAGGCTGTCACAGAGCGTATGACAGAGGAGTTCAGGCAGGAGAGTGACTACCGCTTTATGCTGGATGCCCGTGAGTATCTGATGAACAAGGCTGACATCAAGGTGTCTGAGGACTTCCTGAAGAGGTGGCTGTATCAGGTCAATGAGGGCAAGTTCTCCAAGGAGGACATCGACAAGGACTTCCCCATGTTCATCAAGGATTTCAAATGGCAGACCGTCGAGGGCCGCATCATGAGCGACAACAAGCTGGAGGTGACCAAGGACGATGTCAACGCCGAGGCTTTGAAACTGGCCCGTTACCAGTTCGCAATGTACGGCTTGAACAACGTACCCGAGGAGCATCTCAAGGGCTATGCCGCGAACATCCTGGCAGATGACAAGCAGGGACGCCGTATCGCCGAGAAGGCTCAGGAGAATGTAGTTCTGAACTTTGTACGCAAGACAGTTACTTTGGACAACAAGGAGATCAGTTCCGCAGACCTCCGCAAGATGAACCAGTAGTTCTATGGCTTCTGAGTTCGAAAAATACGCAGTGAAGCACCTTGGAATGAGCTCGGCCCGTCTGGACTCATATTCCAGGGTGTATTCCGGTTATATCAATCCCACTATCATAGAGGAGCGTCAGCTCAATGTCGCCCAGATGGACGTCTTCTCACGCCTGATGATGGACAGGATTATATTCCTGGGTGTGGCCATTGACAATGACGTGGCCAATATCATACAGGCGCAGCTCCTGTTTCTGGAGTCAACGGACTCCTCGTCCGATATTCAGATATATGTTAATTCTCCCGGGGGAATGGTCTATGCCGGTCTGGGCATCTATGATACCATGCAACTCGTAGGTCCGGATGTGGCTACGATATGCACGGGCATGGCAGCCTCAATGGCAGCTGTGCTGCTGGCCGCAGGAGCGAAGGGCAAGCGCTCGGTGTTGCCTCATTCCAGAGTGCTGATCCATCAGCCGATGGGAGGTGCTGAGGGACAGGCTTCCGACATAGAGATAGCCGCAGCCGAGATACGCAAGCTCAAGGGAGAACTGTATGACATCCTTTCCAAGCATACGGGGCAGGCGGTGGAGAAGATTACCAAGGATGCTGACCGGGATTATTGGATGACTTCCCGGGAGGCTCTGGAATATGGAATGGTGGACAATATACTCTCACGATGAGCGATAAGAAGAAAGTGGATAAATGCGCCTTTTGCGGCCGTACCTCCGATCAGGTGGAGATGCTGCTGCAGGGCGGTGGGAGTTCTATCTGCGTGGACTGCGCACTCAGGGTATCGGAGTACGTACATTCGATATTCGGAGATGAGTTGTTCGATGAGTATCGCGGAGCTGAATCCGGGAAGTCGGCCTCATGTGAGACCCTTAATGTAACGCCAAAGCAGATAACGGCATTTCTGGACCAGTATGTGATAGGACAGGACGATGCCAAGAAGTCCCTGGCGGTGGCCGTGTACAATCACTACAAGCGTATAGGCGAGGCTTTCAGCCGCAGGAAGGCTGAGGCCGGAAAGAAGAAATCCGGGGCCCAGAAAGTGCTGGATGCCGAGAAGTCGGCTCTGGAGGCCCTGGAGATAGAAAAGTCCAATATCTTGTTGGTTGGTCCTACCGGCACGGGCAAGACTCTTCTGGCCAGGACCATAGCGCGGATGCTCAATGTGCCGTTCGCCATAGTTGATGCAACTGTGCTCACTGAAGCCGGCTATGTGGGTGAGGATGTGGAGAGCATCCTGTCCCGTCTGCTTCAGGCAGCCGATTACGATGTGGACAGGGCCGAGCGGGGAATAGTATTTATCGACGAGATAGACAAGATAGCCCGCAAGAGTGACAATCCGTCGATAACCCGGGACGTGTCGGGAGAAGGTGTCCAGCAGGCCATGCTCAAGCTGCTGGAGGGCAGTATCGTAAACGTGCCGCCAGCCGGAGGACGCAAGCACCCGGAGCAGAAGATGATACCGGTAAACACCACCAATATCCTCTTCATCTGCGGAGGGGCATTCGAGGGCATTGAGAAACGGATAGCGCAGAGGCTAAACACCCGTGTGGTCGGTTATGGCGCCCAGGAGAAGAAGAGTCACATAGACATGGACAATCTGCTGCGTTACATCGCACCTCAGGACCTGCGCTCATACGGTCTGATACCTGAGATAGTGGGCCGTCTGCCTATAGTAACATACCTTAATCCACTGGACAGGGATGCTTTGCGACGAATCCTTACCGAACCCAAGAACGCTCTGGTCAGGCAGTATGTGCATCTGTTCGAGCTGGACGGAGTCAAGTTGACGATAGAGGACTCTGTGCTGGATCTGATAGTGGACACCGCCCTGAAATACAAGCTCGGGGCCCGCGGTCTGCGCTCAATCTGTGAGGCGGTGATGATGGATTCCATGTATGATCTGCCGGGCAGCGGACGCAAGACCTTCAAAGTTACTCTTGAATATGCCAAAGAGAGGATTGACCGTTTTGCCGGTACGCTCTCTTAGGAATCAGCAGTGTCTCCGGTCATTGACCGTGACGGTATTGTTGTGCCTTTCCGTGATTTATGCCCATGCTCAGATTTCATCGGACACTCTGGTAACGGACGGGTATATCCACAGTATGCAGTCCGGAGATTATACCGGGGCTTTGAAAAGCGCGGTGGCTTTACGCAGTACGGCGCAGATGCGTCAGGACTTGTCGTTGAAAATGCTGGCTGACAGTTACATCGGCCAGTCTTATCTGGCCATGGACGAGTATGATTCGGCCTATGTCTATCTGTCAGAGAGCCTGAGACTGTGGAATGGACAGGACAGCCTTTTCAGTGATGAGAGTGAGTGTCAGGCGGTGTATGCTGCCTTGAACGGTCTTGGGATATATTCCATTGTCAGGGACATGAACTATGAGAAGGCTGTGGAGTATTTTCTTCAGGGGCTGAAACTGGCGGAGGAGCGTTCATCATATTATCACTATGCTGTGCTTGGGTCCAATCTGGTCTATACCTTCAATCTGAGACAGGACACATCAGGACTGGCGTATGCCCGTGAGATTTACCGGTATGGACGCCTGGCAGGTAATGATTATCTGGTATTCACCGGTTCAAGTACCTCGGCTATGATGTTCTATCTCAAAGGAGACCTGGACAGTGCCCGCAGGTATGCCCGTGAGGCGGTGAGGCTTGCCGACAGATATTCAGACAAGGCTCAGGTCTATGCTTTGTACGGTGATATTCTTCATGATGAAGGTAACGACATCGAGGCCGAGAAGTATTATGTGGATGCTCTTGGCTCTTCTGGGACTGCATCGACGACAGCGGCTGTGTCTATATATCTGTCGTACGGCAATTTTCTGCTGGACTGTGGACGCTATAATGAGGCAGTTGGGATTCTGGAGCGCGGTGTCAGGATATCGGATTCCACGGACAACCATATCTTTCTGCATCGTCTGTATCTGGCCGAGTCAGAGGCTTACAGCAGGCAGGGCGAATACAGAAAGGCCTGGGAGTTGTTCAAACTGTATCATTTCAATTCTCAGGAGGTGCAGGACCTACAGAGGGAAAGGACTCTGAATGAGCTTACCAGAAAATACGAGAAGGAAAAGCATGAGCGCCAGAGGCAACAGAGCGACCTTACTATTATCAGGAAGAACCGCACCCTGCTGGTCTCAGGCTTTGTCATTCTGCTTATGCTGGCCGTTCTCGGAATGGTCTGGATGATGTATAGCCACAAGAACCGTCTGTATGCCAGGATAGCCCGGCAGTACAAGGAGGCGATAGACAAGGAGAAGGCACAGAATAGACGGATTGAGGAACTCGAGGAGAAACTCAAAGTACTGTCGCATGAGCCGTCACGGCCCTTGACCGACAAGAGCGGGGAGCTTTTCGACAGGCTCGGGGAACTCATGCGGAAAGACAAAGTATACAAGGAAAAGAATCTTACCAGGGACAAGGTGGCGGCTCTTCTGGGTACCAACCGTACTTATCTGTCTCAGATAATAAACGAGAAGACAGGAATGTCGTTCATATATTATATCAACTCGTTCAGAATAGAGGAGGCTTTGGAGACTCTTTCGGACCCGGATGAGGACATCCCTCTGAAAGCTCTGAGCCAGGATTTGGGATTCAGCTCTCTTACAACATTTTATACCTTCTTTCAGAAAAAAGTAGGTATGACTCCGGCAAAATACAGGGAGGAAGTCAGGCGTATTTCAAATTCGACAAATTGTCGAACTCGTTAAAAATACATCGGCAGTCCGTGATTAATGGGTGTTAGTTTCTTATATTTGTAAGAACTAATACGCTAATATATCATATGGGAAATCTATTTAAGCTTTGTTTTTTGCTTTTTGCACTTTCTGCATCTGTTTTTGTATCATGTACTCCAGAGGACAACGGTGACGGCAGTCTTGAGACTGTTCCGCTTCCGTCTCCTTCCGTGACAGTGCAGGAGCAGGATGAGACTTCGTTTACTCTTGTGTGGAGCCCTGTCACGGGTGCCGCCCACTATAGTTACAGGTGCGACTGGACAGAAAGCAGTTCGATTACGCAGGATACAGTGCTGTCATTTATGGATCTGGCACCGGATTCTACATATGTGGTATGGCTTTCTGCAGTGCCGTCATCTGATGCCGATTTGTTCAGGGCATCGCCCGAGGCGGAGATCAGTGTGACTTTGAGCAGTCCCGAGAATCCTCAGGGCAGGATATTTACGATAGAGATTTCGGACAATCCGGATATGATGATGGTGGAATATACGATTGTGCCGGATGATGACCAGATGCTTTTTTACCGTGATTGTTTCTATGATGCCCAATGGGAGGAGATGGGCGGTAATCCGGAGGACGTATGGGCCAGTGCCCTTCAGGGATATATTGACTCTTTCGGAGACTCGTGGATGTATATGGTCGCCGAGAGCGGAACGGTGCAGTCTTATTTTGACTATTATTATGATCAGCATACATATATCCTGGTTGCGGGTATTGACTCTCTCGCCAACCGTATAACGCCTGTTGTGGATACAGTGTTCTATTCCGGCCCGGTTCCTCCTTCAGACATTACGTTCGACATCGCCGTGTCTGATGTGGGAGTATCGAGTGCTGTTGTCAGCGTGGAGCCTTCCAATGACGATCCATGGTCGATGCTTATGATAGAGGGCGACATGGAGGACTATTCGGAGCAGGACATGAAGGACCTGCTGAAATACACCTATGGCGAATACATCAATGACGGGCACGTCTATAGCGGCTATCTGGAGATGAGGTATCAGGAGGGTACTCTGGACCCCGATACCGAGTATACGGTGATGGTGTTCGGCTGGAACACCGCTCTCAGTACGGACATCGATACGGTAAGGGTTAGAACTGACAAGGCATCCAGCAGTGCGGAGCTTACATTTGACTGGCTTATAGAGGTACAGGGACCTACAGCGATACATGCCGTGGTAACACCTTCGGACATGGAGGCGCAGTACATCGTAATACCCATGCCTGACTACGACTACGAGGAGTTCGGCACCGATATCAACGCCTATCTGGATTATGTGACAATGGGGATGATCACACCTTATGAGTATGCGGATATGTTTGCCACTACCGGAGTTACGGACAAGGTGTTCGATGAATGGAACGACGGTATATACCCTGAGAGCTCGTACATGTTCATGGCTGTGGGCGTGGATATGGACAACAGTACTCAGACAGTCGAGTTCTATAGCCCGCAGACATACGGTGAGATGGTGACCACTCCGTCGGAATGAATACTAAAACATTAACATAAATCACTATGAAACAAAGATCTATTTTATTGTGTGCGGCAGTGCTTGCTGCTGCCGTATCGTGTAATACCGATGAGAAAGGCGTGGTGCTGGATACGCCTGTCCTAAGTATTGCAGACACTACGTCCACGTCGTTCACGGTGGCCTGGGAGGCCGTGGAGAACGCGGACATGTACACTTACGAGTTCCGTGAAGAACAGGCCAGTACCGAAAGTCTCTCGGTTACTTTCGACGGCCTGATACCGGACAGCATGTATACAGTTAAGGTAAAGGCGGTATCGACCTCCGCATCTGTTGAGTCTGAGTGGGCGGAGATAAGCGTTACGCTGCTGTCTCAGGAAGCAGAGACTCCAAAGCTCAACCTTGTGGCTGAAATGACAGACCGGTTTACGCTGAATGTCAGGACATCTCCGACGGACAAGGAGCTGTCTTACTATTTCGAGCCGCTTCCCGGCTCCGTGTATGAGGATGCCGGCAATGAGCCGGAGGCAGTATTGCAGGATATGCTGGCTTCATATCTGCAATATTACGGTGATGCGGCGACGGCCTTTGCCGAGCTTGCAATGACGGGGGACGGGAACAGGAATTACGATATAACCGAGTATGCGGAGGCTGAGTTCCATGTCGTTGGAGCAGGCATTGACGCCGCACTTGGCATTACTACGGAAGTGGAGCACGTGGTCTTGTCCGTGGATGTTCCTGTGTCTGACAATACATTTGACATAAGTATTGTCGGGAAGACCCAGTCCAGTATAGTGGTGTCAGTGGTTCCCTCGAATTCGGATCAGTATGCCATTATACTTCAGGACAAGGAGACCGTGGATGCCATGTCCGGAGTCTCGTTGAGGCGTTTCCTGCTCGGACTTGTGACGGACAACTCGCTTTGCACTGGTGAGGAGACCATGACTTACGAGAAGAATATAGTGCCGTCACATGACTACACTGTCCTGGTGTTCGGATATGAGGATGGCCTGATGACGACCGATGTCAGTCGGGAAGATGTGCGCACTCCTGACCCGGAAGCCGTTACGGACCTTGAGTTTACTTTCAACATCAATCCTACGGGACCTCAGGAGGCTGAGGTGGAGATTGTTCCGTCCAATCAGTCCGCCGCATATTTTTACGAAGTCGTTACTGCCGATGCCTGGAATAACACGTATCAGGGCAGCGCGCAGAATGTAATCGAGGCATATGCTTCCAATATTGGATGGACCATACTCAGGTATCTCGAGCAGTTTGGCTCGATCGGTACGCAGAATTACACTTATGACTCATTTGTGCTGACGGAGCCGGGCGGAGACTACGTCCTGTTTGCAATAGGGTACAATATCGACAACGGGGCCGTTACTTTTACGACCCAGGATTATGAGGAGTTCTCGACGCCTGAGGGCGGCGGACAAGGAGACGGAGGTGACTTGGGCTTCTATTTTGACATAGATCCGCAGAGCGCAGGCGAAGTGTTCATTCGGGTGACTCCGACCGATGACGAAGCGTCCTATTTCTATGATGTGATGCCTATTGAAGACTGGACGTACTATTATTCGTATGAGCCGTCGGTGTATATCGAGGACATGGCCTATCCTGGAAGTGTCGTGGAATATCTGAGACAATACGGCTCCACTGGAATAGACGAGTATATGTACTCTCTGGCTCCGGGTGAAGAGTATGTCGTATTTGCAATCGGGTATGCTGTCTCCGGAGAGACGGTGACATATCTCAATTATGAATTTGCAGGGTTCACTGCTCCGGAAGATTAGGGCGGAGACCCTGGCGACGGACTTACATTCTATCTGGTCATCGAAGGAGAGTCCAATGGGGAGTTTGTAGTGAACATCCAGCCTTCCGATGAGACAGCTCCGTACATATACGCGGTCATGACGGATAGCGAGTATGATGACTTCTATCCGGACAATCTGTACGATTATTTTTACGGACGCTATGAGAATTCCGGATATGAGGGTACATTCGCCCAGTATATAGAGGATATTATGCTTAAAGGCTCCTATAGCGGTAAGTCTGACGGTTTCGCAAACGACGGAGATGATTATTATTTCTACCTTGTGGCGGCAGGTGTCACAATTGAGGGTGATGATGTAACTTTCTATTCTCCGGCAGAGTCCGATTATTATGAGATGTGGTAGTAAGTAAATCCGATAATTGTTTAAAATCACGGGATACCGGCGGTCTGTTCAGGCTGCCGGTATTTTTTTGCCTGCATCCAGGTGTTTGCCTGGACAGGACAGGAGTGTCAGAAAAAACGTTGGTTTAAATTGACATCTTTTGAAAAGACAAATCCGCTTCCAGATATTCTACAGGGACGATAATAACTGTCTGGAAGATAAAACTCTAGGATGAATGTTACAACTTTGATAAAGTTTTCATATCTTTGTCCGACTTAAACCAAGTTTCTGTAGACGTGAAGAACATAAAAATAATAATTTCAGTATGGCTTGTTCTTGTTCCGTTTATAGGGGCCTATGCCCGGACGGCAGACAGGGATACGCTTTCCGTGTATTTTGAGAAGAACCACGCACGGATAGATATGGCGTTGGACGGCAATAAGGAGGCAGTCGACAGCATAAGCAGGATAATCTCCAGGTATGGCTTGAGTTCAACTTATAAATGCAACTTTTTGGGTGCGGATAATAAGCAATAAAAACATTTATTTTTCAGAGAGGAA
>CALVDG010000008.1 GCA_944326255.1 uncultured Bacteroidales bacterium | reverse complement strand
TAAAGGGTTTGAGCCGGCCTTATCCGACTCGATTGTTAAATTTTAAATTTTTCGGTAAAAATTTACCGAAGTATTGTGAGAATTTAAAACAATTGCTATATTTGCGGTGCTATTCTGCGGAGTAGTGACATATTTAGATGAAAGTGTTTCAGCTTTTGTCCTTGACGTGGAATCTGGAAAATTCGACAATAACAGGGATAAGCAACACACTCGTCACCTTGTATCGATAAAGGTGGTGCACTTCCGTGTAACTCCATATTCGTACGGGTGTGGAGTTTTGTTTATTTGTTATTGGGCATTCCAGAGCCTCACGTCAGATAAACTGAATGACTCCACACTTTCTTTTTGTGTAAAATCTCTTTGGAGTCAGGAGACAAATGTTATTAAACGATGAAAAAGTTTATCTGTTTGCTGTCAGCAGTATTGTTTGCGGCGTTGTCACTGCAGGCCCAGGACCTCATTACAAAAAAGAACGGTGAGGACATCAAGGCCAAAATTCTGGAAGTAGGTCAGACCGAGGTCAAATACAAGCGATTTGACAATCCTGACGGACCTGTGTTTACAATATCCATATCGGATATACTGATAATAAGATACGAGAACGGAACAAATGATGTGTTTAATACGACTTCATCTGTTACAAATTATGGAGGCTATGGAACCAGGGAGGTACCGGCCGGAGTTGTACCGGGTATGAAATATAAAGATTACAAGCGTTATTATAAGGCTTCTGACTATGTACGTCAGCCTGGTGACAGATGGTATCCGGCGGTAGGTGGACTGTGTTCTTGGGTCATTCCAGGACTGGGACAGATGCTTTGCGGTGAGGTCGGTCGCGGTATCGGCTTTCTGGGAGGTGCGATAGGAGCTTCAGTCTTGATGGGAGTTGGTTCCGGATTGGCATATGATGCACCGGGTTTAGGAGTTACTTTAACATTGGCTGGAGCCGCAGCCTTGCTGGCGATAGATATCTCAGCGATTGTCGATGGGGTCAAGGTTGCGAAGATTAAGAATATGTATGAGCAGGATATGCGTGCGAATACGGCGTATAATGTGACGATGTCTCCGTACGTGTCCACATTGGCATTGGCTTCAGGAAGTTATCAGCCAGTGGCCGGTATGTCGCTCAGAGTGTCATTCTAAATAGAAAACAATATTATCCGCAAGTGTCTTCTGCCGTTTTTTGAAATGACGGTGCGATGCGGATTGTGATGCGACTGAATATCAACTGATTACATTTATGCGCTGCACATTTGACCTAGTCTGAAACAGGCCAAGTGTGCAGCGTCTTTTGTAACTGGCTGTAAATCAAGTACTACTTTTCAGGACTGCACCATCGCTTCTGTTTTGTGACGGAAAGTGCCCAGGAAAACAGGTGCGGTATGGTCATTTCCTGGGTGAGGAGTGTTTTCCTCATCGGGTCGAAGGCCTGTTTGGATCGGAGCGACTTGGCCTTTCCTGGGGGAGGGTTGGGTGAGGAGTGTTTGCCTTATCGGGTCGAAGGCCTGTTTGGAGCGGAGCGACTTGGCCCTTTCCTGGGAGAGGGTTGGGTGAGGAGTACTTACCTCATCGAGCCGAAGGCCTGATGAGGTAGCCGCCCTGGTCGCCGCCTTCGGGGCCGAGCTCGATGATGTGGTCGGCTGCGGCGATGATGTAGGGGTTGTGCTCGACGACGATAATCGTGTGGCCGCGGTCTATTAGGGCGCGGAATGAGGCCAGCAGTTTCTCTATGTCGTCAAAGTGCAGGCCGGTGGTCGGCTCGTCGAATATGAACAGTACCGGCTTGTCGGATGCGGTGCCCTTGCCGGAGTCCTTGCCGAGGCCGAGGAAGTAGGCGAGCTTGACGCGCTGGCTCTCGCCGCCGCTGAGGGTGCTGCTGCTCTGACCGAGAGCGACGTAGCCCAGTCCCACATCGTGCAGAGGCTGGAGACGGGCCGCGATACGGGCGGCGGCAGGCTCGCCGGCAGCGGTGAAGAAGTCGATGGCCTCGTCCACGCTTATGTCGAGCACGTCGCTGATATTCTTGCCCCGGTAGCGGACTTCAAGCACGTCCTGGATGAAACGTTTTCCTCCGCATGACTCGCAGGTCATGACGATGTCGGCCATGAACTGCATGGGTATCTTGACTGTACCCTCGCCGAGACATTCGGGGCAGCGGCCTCCGTCGATGTTGAAGGAGAAATGCGAGTGCCCGAAGCCGTTGACTTTGGCCAGCGGCTGCTCGGAGAAGAGCTTGCGGATGTCGTCGTAGGCCTTGATGTAGGTCACCGGGTTGGAGCGGGAGCTGCGGCCTATCGGGTTCTGGTCCACGAACTCGACCGAGGATATGCGGTCCAGGTCACCGCGCAGCTCCCGGAACGAGCCGGGCCTGGCTCCGACCTGGTTGATCATCCGGTTGAGGGCGGGGTAGAGGATGTCGCCCACGAGGGTGGATTTGCCCGAGCCGCTGACTCCGATGACAGCGGTCATGACATTGAGAGGAAAGCGCACGTCGATGTTCTTGAGGTTGTTCTCGCATGCATCGCAGACCTCTATGTACTGCTTCCAGGGGCGTTTGACAGGGTCAATGGAAATCTTCTTCCGGCCCAGCAGATACTCTAAGGTCAATGACCGGGGCCATGCTGCCAGCAGGGCAGATGCGTCAGCCTCGGAGATGTCCGAAGCCGGGGGAGGGCCGCAGTAGACTACCTCGCCTCCATGCTTGCCGGCCCTCGGTCCGATGTCTATCAGCCAGTCCGCACTGCGGATAATCTCCTCGTCGTGCTCCACGACTATAACCGTGTTGCCGAGGTCGCGAAGGCTCTTGATGACTTCGATTAACCGTCCGGTGTCCCGGCTGTGAAGTCCGATGGACGGTTCGTCGAGGATGTACATCGAGCCGGTCAGGCTGTTGCCGAGGGAGCAGACGATGCTGATGCGCTGGCTCTCACCGCCGCTGAGGGTGTTGGACGCACGGTTCAGGGTCAGATAGGACAGCCCCACGTGGTCGATGTAGTACAGGCGGTCCCGTATCTCTTTCAGAGCCCTGGCTGCGATCTTCTCCTCGTAGGCCGGAAGCTGCAGAGAGTCGAAGAAGGCTATCAGGTCCTTGATGCTCATGGTCATCAGCTCATGGATGTTGCGCCCGCCGATACGTACGTACAGGGCCTCCCTGCGCAGCCGGCTGCCTTCACACTCGCGGCATACGGTCTTGCCGGAGTAGCGGCTGATCATGTATTTGTTCTGTATCTTGTACCGCTTGGCTTCCAGCTCTTTGAAGAAGGGATAGATGCCGGTGATGTACTTGTTGCCGTTCCAGAGGTCGCTTTTCTGCTTGGCCGTGAGGTCCTTGTAGGGGGTATGCACCGGGAAGCCGAATTTGTCCGCATTGGCCAGCACCTCTTCCTTGAAATACTTCATCACCTCCCCCTTCCAGCAGGCCACGGCATCCTGATAGACGGACAGGGCCTGATTGGGGATGACCAGCGACTCGTCGATGCCGATGATCTTGCCCAGACCCCCGCAGACGGGGCAGGCTCCCACCGGGCTGTTGTAGTTGAACATCCATTCCGTAGGCTCGGAAAACTGCATGCCGTCCGCCTCGAAGAGGGAAGAGAACCGCAGCAGGGCATGTCCGTCCACAGCCGGGGAGAATGCGCAGGCGATGTGCCCGTCTCCCTTATCAAATGCCGTGCGCACGGAATCCATGACCCGGTTCTCCGTCTCCTCGTCCGCAAATGTGCTGCTGTCGAAGGGGATACGGTCCACCATCAGGGCTACCTCCCGTCCTTCGGCGCGGCTCATGTCGGCCAGGAGCGAGTCGATCTTCTCCATCCGCCCGGCATTGTCCCCCGAGGGCAGAATGTACAGGCGGGAGAATCCCTCTTCCTTGAGGTTGAGCAGACGTTCGACCCGATATGCCTCCTCGCCCCAGCGGATGTCTGCCAGTATGAAGCAGATGCCGGGCGAATATTCTTCGTCGGAAGGGTTCCCTGCAGGAACGGAGGATGCGAGCGAGTGCAGCCGTTCCATGACGGAAGCCACTGTGTCGCAGCGCACTTCCTCACCGGTGACCGGCGAATAGGTGTGGCCTATCTTGGCGAAGAGCACCCGCAGGTAGTCGTAGATCTCGGTGGTGCTGCCGACGGTGGAGCGGGGGTTGCGGGTATTGACCCTCTGCTCTATGGCGATGGCGGGCGGGATGCCGGAGATACTCTCGACCGGCGGTTTGGACATTCTCCCGAGGAACTGACGGGCAAATGACGAGAGGCTTTCCGCGAAGCGGCGCTGCCCCTCAGCGAAAAGGGTGTCGAAGGCCAGAGAGGTCTTGCCTGAGCCGGACACACCCGTGATGACCGTGAACTTATTCCGGGGGATGTCCACGTCTATGCCCTTAAGGTTGTTGGCCGAGGCCTTTTTTATATGAATGTGCTCTTCTTCCATCTGTCCTATTTTGAGATTCTGACCGCCGACAGTATGCCTTTGGTCTTGCGTATCGATGATATGATCTTGTCCAGCATGGAGTTGGATGATACGGATATCTGGAGCCGCAGGTCGTACTCCCCGGTGTTGCGGCCTCCGCGCGGAGTCATCGAGGAGGCCCTGAGCGAGGCCCCGAAGTCAGTAACTTTCTGAATGACGGCGGGGTAGGCGGCTGTGTCGTCAGCTATGATCTTGACGGTGGTCTGGAAACTGCTGGTCGTGGCGGTCTCCTTCCATCTGACCTTGACTATACGGTAGGGGTAGTTCTCGATGAGGCGGGCGGCGTTGGGGCAGGACATGCGGTGAATCTTGATGCCTTCCTTGACTGATACGAAACCGAATACCTCATCGCCGTAGATAGGGTTGCAGCAGCGGGCCATCTTGTAGGAGACATTGCTTAGCTTACCGTCTATGGTCAGATAGTCGTCGGCTTTGTCCTTGGCCGTATTGCTCTTGGAGACAGGCCCCTCCTTGACTGCGGCGGGCTGCTGGGGAACATTCTCCCCCTCGGCTTCCTGCTGCAGCTTGCGGGAGAGATATGCCTTGATATCCATGATGTCCACACTCTCGTCCTCGATGGCGGCGTACAGGTCGCTGATGTTCCTGAGCTTGAATTTCTTGCATAGGATGGTCAGGTCCTCGTCCTCCAGTTCCATCTTCCAGTTCTTGAGTCTGCGTTCAAGCAGTTCCCGGCCTGCGGCGGACTTCTTCAGAGCCTCTTCCTTGAGTTTCAGGCGTATCTTGTTGCGGGCCTTGGACGAGACCACAAAGTTGAGCCAGTCGGGAGAGGGACGCTGGTTTTTGCCGCTCTTTATCTCCACCACCTGACCGGTGCTGAGCCGGTCCTTGATGGAGGCCGGCTTGCCGTCGATGGTTGCGCCCACGCATTTGAGGCCGAGGTTGGTGTGTATGCTGAATGCGAAATCAAGCACAGTCGCTCCTTTGGGAAGTCTCCGCAGCTCCCCGTCCGGAGTGAAGACGAAGACGTCCTCGGAGAGGAACTGCGATACGTACTCGTAGTCGTTTTTATTGTCGCTCTCCAGGATATTTCTCACGCTCTGGAGCCAGGGGGTCAGGCCTTTTTCCTCCTTTATGCCCTTGTAGGCCCAGTGGGAGGCATGTCCGTTCTCGGCCACGTCGTCCATGCGGCGGGTGCGTATCTGCACTTCCACGAAGATATCGCCCCTGAACTGTACGGTGATGTGCAGGGACTCGTAGCCGCTGCTCTTGGGCTTGGATATCCAGTCCCTCAGCCGGGATGTGTCGGGCTTGTATTCATCTGTGACCATGGAGTACACCTGCCAGCACAGTTCCTGCTCTTTTTCCCGGTTTACGCCCTCGTCAGTCTCTATGATGATGCGCACGGCCAGCAGGTCCATCACTTTCTCGAATGGGATGTCCTGCTTCTGCATCTTCTTCCAGATCGACCAGGCGGCCTTGGTGCGCTGCTTGTAAGTGACTTTGATGCCTGAACCGGATATTTTGCGCTTGATCGGGATCAGGAATGCGTTCAGCAGCTCCTCGCGCTCGGCGGCGGTGGCTTTCAGCTTGTTGGTTATCTCACGGTATTTCTCCGGCTCGGTATGGCGGAAAAATATATTCTCCAGCTCTGTCTTTATGCCGTACAGACCCAGCTGGTGGGCGATGGGGATGTACAGGAACATGGTCTCGGTGACCTTACGCTCCTGGGAGGTCTTGGGCAGCAGCTCGATGTTGCGCATCACGTCGAGGCGGTCGGCAATCTTGATGAGCATTACCCTCGGATCCTTGGAGTAGGATACGATCAGACGCTTGTAGTTCTCGGCCTCCAGGCGGGTCTCCTTGGGTTTGATAGCGGCTATTTTGTTGAGACTCTGCGCTATGTCTATGATTTCATGGGAAAATGATCCTTTCGGGAGATTCTGCAGCACCTCCGGGTAGAACCGGATGGTCTCATGGAGAAATACGGCAATGACGCTCTCGTAGCCGAGGTGGATGTCCTCCGCCACTATCCTGGCTACTCCCAGAGGGTGCTCTATGAAAGGATGCCTGTTCTCGCGCAGCTTGTCTTTCATGGCCTCTGCGGCTATGCGGTAGGCTTTGAGTATCTGCTCCTGCTGGTCGGGGGGATAGCAGTCGAGGATGGCTTTGAGAGTGTCTTCGGTTCCGTTCATTTCCTGAGTTTCATGAGTTCATACATTTCGTCCCTGTACTTGGCTGCAGCCGGGAAGTCGAGGGTCTTGGCGGCTTCCTCCATCTTCTTCCTGACGGCTTCGACGGCCTCAAGCAGCTGCTTGGGACTCATCCTGGATATCACCGGGTCCTCTGCCACATAACGTGCGTTCTCCTCCTCGTCGGGCTCCTTGTATGCTCCGCTGATGGCGGCAAGGGAGTTCTTCTTGTCGTTGCGCACCTGCGTAGGTACGATATGATGCTTCTCGTTGTACTCCGCCTGTTTTGCCCTGCGCCGGTTGGTCTCGTCTATGGTCTTCTGCATCGAGTCGGTGACGGTGTCCGCGTACATTATTACAAGACCATTCAGATTTCGTGCCGCACGTCCCGCGATCTGGGTCAATGCCCGGTCCGAACGCAGGAATCCTTCCTTGTCCGCATCGATTATCGCCACGAGCGAGACATCCGGCAGGTCCAGTCCCTCGCGCAACAGATTGACACCCACCAGTACATCGAACCTTCCGGCCTTGAAGTCCTCGATAATCTCCACCCTTTCCAGTGTGTCCACGTCCGAGTGGATGTATCGGCAGCGCACCTGCCGTTTTGTCAAGAATTTCTCCAGCTCCTCTGCCATTCTCTTGGTGAGGGTGGTGACCAGCACGCGCTCGTCCTTCTCGGTGCGCAGCTCTATTTCCTCCATCAGGTCGTCTATCTGGTTCTTGGACGGGCGCACGTCTATCGGAGGATCCAGCAGGCCGGTGGGGCGCACCACCTGTTCCACTATCAGGCCCTCGCTCTTCTCCAGTTCGTAGTCGCCCGGAGTCGCGCTGACGAAGACCCTTTGTCCCAGGATGTGCTCGAACTCATCGAATTTCAGGGGGCGGTTGTCCGCAGCGGCCGGGAGGCGGAAACCATATTCGATCAGCACCTCTTTTCTGGAGCGGTCGCCTCCGTACATGGCCCTCACCTGCGGAAGGGTGACGTGGCTCTCGTCGATGAAGGTGATGAAGTCCTTGGGGAAGTAGTCTATGAGGCAGAATGGCCGCTGTCCGGCGCTCCGCCCGTCGAAGTACCGGGAATAATTCTCGATGCCCGGGCAGTAGCCCAGTTCCTTGATCATCTCCATGTCGTATTCGACCCTCTTCTTGAGGCGGTTGGCCTCGTGCTGCTTCCCTATGGAACTGAAATATTCGCACTGCTGCATCATGTCGTCCTGTATCATCCTGATGGCCTGGGCGGTGCGCTCCTTGGTAGTGACGAAGATATTGGCCGGGTAGATGATGACCTCCTCGGGGCTTTCAATGGTCATGCCTGTAAGCGGGTCTATCAGCTCCAGTTCCTCGATGGTGTCTCCGAAAAATACTATGCGGCAGCCGGTGTCGGCGTAAGCCAGGTAGATGTCTATCGTATCGCCCTTTACCCGGAAGGTTCCCCGCTTGAAGTCCACGTCGTTACGGTTGTAAAGGGCGTCCACGAGGCGGTACAGGAGCTTGTTGCGGCTGATGCGCATTCCGCTGCGGAGTATGATGGTGTTGTCGTGGAAATCCTGCGGATTGCCGATGCCGTAGAGGCAGGAGACGGAGGATATCACTATCACGTCGCGGCGGCCCGAGAGCAGGGCGGAGGAGGCAGAGAGGCGCAGTTTTTCTATCTCGTCGTTGATGCTCAGGTCTTTCTCGATGTAGGTGTCGGTCACCGGCAGGTAGGCCTCGGGCTGGTAGTAGTCGTAGTAGGAAACGAAATACTCCACGGCATTGTCCGGGAAGAAGGACTTGAACTCCCCGTAGAGCTGGGCTGCCAGAGTCTTGTTGTGGCTGAGTATCAGAGCCGGCCGCTGCAGCCGCTCGATGACGTTGGCCATCGTGAAAGTCTTGCCCGAGCCGGTGACTCCGAGCAGGGTCACGGCGTCCGCACCGGCATTGACTGCCTCGCAGATTTCCTTGATGGCTTCCGGCTGGTCCCCCGTCGGCCTATATGGTGACTGAATCTTGAACTGCATAGTTTATAGCATCATGGTGAGGTAGAAGATGAGGAGGGTGCGCTTTTTCATGACGGGGTAGGAGATGATGTCCGGGTCGTCGGTGGTCTTGTAGGTGTGGCGGTGGAAGCCGGAGGTGAAGACCAGGGCAGGGATGCCGGCCTCGTGAAAGACGATCTGGTCGGAGAGCTGGTAGAACAGCCGGGTGAAGTTCTCGCTGCCGTAGAAGGTGTGGTCAATGTCGAGGCCGATGTTGTAATAGCGGTTGCACATGTCTATGAGGCCCCGGTCCTGCCTGCGCAGTGTCTGCTCGCCGAGGACTATCACGAAGTTGGTGTCGGCCTCGTGTACCGGCTCTATGACAGTGCCTATCTGGTCGATATTGATGGCGCAGATGATACTGTCCTTTCCGATGATCAGGTGATCGACGAAGTGTTTCGAGCCGGCCATGTTGAGTTCCTTGGCATCGAGGGCTGCGAAGATGATGTTCTTGTCCGGGCCTGTTCTGGTCTTCTTCATGGTCCCGAACATATCGGCGAGGTTGAGCAGGACGGTCACTCCGGAGGCGTTGTCATCGGCACCGTTGTAGATATTGCCGTCCAGGACACCCAGATGGTCGTAGTGAGCCGTGATGAGCACGTATTCGTCCGACGGTACCGCGCTCGGCACGATGCCTATGACATTGCGGCCGACTGTGCCGCTTGCCGAGTCGGCCAGGAACGGCTGGTAGAAACTGCCTGCGCAGAACGGTTCCAGACCGTATTGCCGGAAATGGGTCTCGATATACCTTGCCACCCTCGCCGCATCCCTGGTGCCGGTGGCCCTGCCGTGATTCATGTCGTGGGCGAGCCAGGTCATGAGCCGCTCCTGCTTGGCCTGGTAGACGATCTGCTCGTACATGGTGTACGGCCCCAGTGACCGCCTGCGCTCCTGCGCCTGCAGGGCTGCGGTCGCCAGCAGTATCAGCACCATAGCCAGTGCCGCCGGTATTGTTTTATGAGTTCCTGTCACTGTTCAGTTGTGTTATTCGGTGATTTCCTTGTGGGGCGTGGGTGCGGATGCTGGTGGAGGAGATGTCCAGTATAGGGGCTTCGGCGAGGAATCGGATGCCGCGCACACCCGGCATGGCGGAGATTTCGCGGCAGGCGTTTTCTCCGTCGTATCCTAAGCGGGGATAGACCCATACTTCGAATTCCGCCAATATCTCCGGCCCTTTGTACCATCGCCGGATACTTTCTATGTTGTCTCCGCCGATGAGCAGGATCAGGTTGGTGTCCGGCTCTGTCTCTTTTATGCTGTGCAGGGTACGGATGGTGTACAGGGGTTCCGGCATGTGATATTCGATGTCCGATACTGTGATTTTCGGAGACAGGTCCTCGAAGGCTCGGTGTACCTGTTTAAGCCGGACTTTGGGGTCGGCCAGGGAGGCTGTATCCTTGAACGGGTTGTGCGGGGACGGTATGATCACCACTGCGTCCACTTCCGGCATGGCGGCGACATAGCGTGCAATGCCGGTGTGTCCGTAGTGTACGGGATTGAATGAACCGAAATACAGTACTTTATTCATCCTTAGAATATTTATGCCTTAAGACCGGTGAAGCTTTCAATCAGGCTGTCTGCCTCTGCAAGCGTACGTTCCAGACAGTCATTTTCAAGGACCTTGTCGAAGCGGGACTCGTAACCGAGTTCCTCGGCGGCTTTGGCGACCCGACGCTCAATGGCTTCAGGGGTGTCAGTCCCGCGGCCTTCAAGCCTTCTCCGCAGCTCTTCGATCGAGGGCGGCTTGACGAAGACGGACATGGCACTGTCTCCGAATATCCGCTTTAGATTGACTCCACCCTTGACATCTATATCGAAGAGGATGACATGCCCTTTGGCCCAGATGCGCTCCACCTCTGACCGGAGCGTTCCGTAAAACGAGCCGGGGTAGACCTCTTCGTATTCCACGAATGCGTCCCGGGCTATAAGTTCCCTGAACTGCTGTTCGGAGAAGAAATAGTATTCCACTCCGTCCCGCTCAGAACCTCTGGGGGATCGGGATGTAGCGGATATGGAGAATTCCAGAAACGGGTATTTTTTCAGGAGATGGCCTACGACCGTGCTCTTGCCTGCCCCTGACGGAGCCGAGAATATGATTACTTTTTTGTTCATTCTGCAAAAATATTTAAATTTGCGATAGATAAGAAAGAATATTTAACTCTAAAACAGATATACGCTATGGTATCTTACAAAGATCTCGGCCTGGTGAACTCAAGGGAGCTCTTCAAGAAGGCCATCAACGGCGGTTATGCCATACCCGCATTCAACTTTAACAATATGGAGCAGATGCAGGCGATCATCCAGGCCTGCGTGGAGACCAAGTCTCCTGTTATCCTTCAGGTGTCCAGCGGTGCCAGAAAGTACGCCAATCAGACGATTCTCCGCTATATGGCTCAGGGCGGTGTCGAGTACGCAAAGGAACTGGGCTGCCAGATTCCTATCGTACTGCATCTGGACCACGGCGATACTTTTGAACTCTGCAAGAGCTGTATTGAGTACGGTTTCTCATCGGTAATGATAGACGGTTCGTCCAAGCCTTATGATGAGAATGTAGAACTGACCAGAAAGGTCGTGGAGTATGCCCATCAGTATGACGTTACTGTTGAGGGTGAGCTCGGTGTGCTGGCCGGTGTGGAGGATGACGTGAAGGCCGAGAGCCATACGTACACACGCCCTGAGGAGGTTGAGGACTTTGTCAGCAAGACGGGCGTGGATTCCCTCGCCATATCTATAGGTACATCCCATGGTGCTTACAAGTTCAAGCCGGGGCAGAAGCCGGAGATCCGTCTTGATATCCTGCATGAGATAGAAAAGAGGATTCCCGGATTCCCTATCGTCCTTCACGGCTCTTCATCCGTGCCTCAGGATATCGTGGCGGAGATCAACCATTATGGCGGCCATCTTAAAGACTCTATAGGTATTCCGGAGGATCAGCTCCGCGAGGCCGCAAAATCAGCCGTATGCAAGATCAACATTGACAGCGACGGCCGTCTGGCCATGACCGCTGCCATCCGCAAGGTGTTCGTGGAGCATCCCGAGGAGTTTGATCCCAGAAAGTATTTAGGCCCTGCAAGAGAGAAACTTAAAGAGCTTTACAAGCACAAGATATATGACGTGCTCGGCAGCAATGACAAGATGTAATATTGGTTTTTAAAAAATTCTTGTCACATTTAACCATTCATGCTATTTACTTGTGTGAAATAAATAAAACATTATATTTGCAGTATTAATCAATAATTATTTAAACGTATGAAAACTAAATTTATTCCTTTCGTGTGCGCAGGTCTTGCCGCTATGCTGGCAGTAACTTCTTGCGGAGGTCAGAAACAGGTAGTCAATTCCGGTAAGACAGAAGTGATTATGCCTTTCAATACCCCTGAATATAGAACAGATACTGAGTATTTCCGTGCAGCTGCATCAGGTACAAGCAAGAATATGGAAATGGCCCGTACAGCAGCGGATCTCAATGCCCGTAATGCTCTTGCCGCTCAGGTTGAGGCTATCGTTAAATCTGTTACTGAGAGTTATATGAACCAGTATGATATGAACGAAGAGTCGGAAGTCCGCGGAAAGATAGAGAGTGGTATCCGTCAGGTAGTGAACCAGACGCTTAAGGGTGCTATTGTGAAAGAGACCAAGCTTTATCAGAATCCGGACGGCTCTTATGAGTACTGGATCTGCATTGAAATGTCCAGAGTTCCTGTTGCCGAGGGTGTTGAGGACGTGCTTATCAGCAATGACGAGAGACTCTCAGTCGATTTCGATCAGTACCGTTTCATGAAGACCTTCGAAGAGGAGATGGCCAATTACGGCAAAGAGAACTAGTCAATATTCTCCTCCGTTTTAGGAGTCTGGTTTAAAGTATGAAAGCTCCCCCTTGCAATACCGGTGGGAGCTTTCTTTTAGAATGTGATTAAATGCAGATAGTTATGAATATTAAAAAAACAATATCACTGACGTTTGTCTTGGCAGTAATTCCTATATTCTCTTACGCTCAGTCCAAAGATGATTCTTTTCTGGATTTTTACAGGCAGCGGACGGCAGAATTTAAGGATTGGCGTTCAAAAGCCAATGCCGAGTTTTCAGAATACTTGTCGGCCGCATGGGAGGAATTCCTTGTTCAAAGAGGAAAAGAGGATCCCATAGGTCCTGTGTCTGAAGAACCGGTGTATTATAATCCGGCGGATGCCGGACAATCCGTAGCGCACGGATTCCCTGCATCCGGCATTATTGCAGCTCCGGCATATCCTGTGCCAGTTCCTGCGATATCAGCTGATTATGACGGTTCCGGAAGTGTGTCAGTCGATTTTTTTGGAATCCAAGAAATAATACCCTTTGCGGAGAATATGCGGCTTTCCCGGATAGGGGCTACTGAACAGGATGCATCCAGTGGGTGGAAGATGCTTTCCGATTCGGACTATATGAAAGTGGTGGATGCGCTCACAGCGATGCGGGAGAAGTATTCCTTAAGCGACTGGGCTTTATATACTGCAGTGAAGAAATACACCGATGCTGTGTATATCGAAGAGTATGTAAATGAGAAAGTGCTGACTCAGATGTTTCTGCTGAACCAGATGCAGTATAAGGCCAGAGTCGGTTCTTCGGGAGGCAGTCTTATATTGCTCCTGCCCTTTACCGGCCCCATATATCAAGTCTCTTATATTACGGATGGTGATGAGGATTTCTATATTTTCTCATATACTCGTCTGAACAGCCAGGATCCGTTGTATACATTCTCAAATGATTTTTCGGCAGCGGATAGAAAGATGAACCTGGTTATTGACCATCAGATGGTTGTCAGTCTGGATTATTACCGTCTCAAAACTTTACCGGAATGGTCTGCCATACTCGGAGAGGAGGTGAAGGTGCCTCTCAATGTTCCATGTGTGAAATTCACACTTGATTATCCTCAGTCCGACTTGCTGATGTATCATAAGTCGGCAGTAGACCCTGCGCTTCAGAAGGCGGTATTCACTCAGGTGAAATATAAGATACTTAAGGACTCCATGAATCCGGAAGAGGCAGTGGCTTTCATTCTGGGGCTTATTCAGAAAGGATTTGAATACAAAACCGATTACGAGATGTTCGGACGGTCAAAGCCTTTGTTTGTGGAGGAATCTTTTTATTACGGCGCCAATAACTGCAAGGACAGGGTATTGCTTTTCTCATGGTTGGTAAAGGATCTGCTGGGAATGGATGTGGCAATGTTCTGCTACAAGGGACATGTCGCCTGCGGGGTTGTGTTCCCGGATGAAGTAATCGGCGACAGCTATACATTTGAGGGCCGGAGATATGTTATGTGCGACCCTACCTATATAGGAGCACCGATAGGGGCCACTATGCCCAAGTATCGCGGTGTGACGCCTCAGATTGTTAGACTATAACTGACATTTTGTCGTTTTACCCTTTTGGCAGTGTTTTTGTTTATATCTTTGTGCGTTTAGAAATTATGATGTTATGGCAGAAAAAGAAGATATAGATAAAAAAGATGAAGCAACGGTTCCTGAAGAAGGGAGCGGAGATACAGGCCAGAAGAAGAAAAAGGCTGAGAAATCTCATCACAAAGAAGAAAAGGAGAAAGAGCTTCGGGAACTGCAGGCCAAGATAGACGAGGTCAATGACAAGTACATCAGGCTTGCCGCTGAGTTTGACAATTACCGCAGGCGTACTGCCCGCGAGCGCCTTGATCTCATCTCTACGGCCGGAGAGGATATTATAAAAGGTATGCTTCCTGTGTTGGACGACTGCGAGAGGGCCTTGCAGGTGCTTAGGGAGTCCGGTTCGGACAAGGCTGCCGTAGAGGGAACGGAACTCATCTACAATAAGCTGATGTCCTATCTGAAAGGACGCGGACTGAGCGTCATAGAGGCCATAGGAAAAGAACTTGATACCGACTTTCACGAGGCGGTGGCTCAGATGCCGGTTCAAGAGGCCGATAAGAAGAATAAGATTATAGATGTCATCCAGCCCGGTTACAAGTTGAATGACAAAGTTGTACGTTTTGCAAAAGTAGTAGTGGGGGTGTAACGGACAATGGCTGGGAAAAGAGATTATTATGAAGTGCTCGGGGTATCCAGGGATGCCTCGGCCGAGGATATTAAGAAGGCCTACCGGAAGATGGCCTTGAAGTATCACCCTGACAGGAATCCGGGTGATGCTGCCGCTGAGGAGAAGTTCAAGGAGGCGGCTGAGGCATATGATGTCCTCAGTAATCCGGACAAAAAGGCCAGATATGACCAGTTCGGCCATGCGGGAATGAGCGGTGCTGCCGGTGGCGGTGGCGGATTTGACGGTTTCGGCGGCTTTACCATGGAGGATATATTCAGCCGTTTCGGAGATATCTTCGGAGGCGGTTTCGGCGGAGGCTTCAGCGGTTTCGGCGGTTCGTCCGGCAGAGGGGGCTCTGCAAGAGTGCAGAAAGGCTCGAATATACGTATCCGTGTCAAATTGTCACTTTCCGAGATAGTCAACGGGGTTACGAAGACCGTTAAGATAAAGAAGGCTGTCAAATGCTCTCACTGCAATGGCCGTGGAGCGGAATCGGAGGCGGATGTCCATACTTGTGAGACGTGTCATGGTACCGGTGTGGTTACCAGGATAGTACAGTCGTTTATGGGCAGGATGCAGACCACGTCTCCTTGTCCGGCATGTGGCGGAGAAGGCAAGGTCATCGCGAAACCATGTCCTAAATGTCATGGAGCCGGTGTTGTGGAGGAGACCGAAGAGGTGTCGTTCAAGATTCCCGCCGGCGTGGTGGAGGGTATGCAGCTGACAGTTCATGGAAAGGGCAATGCGGCGAAGGGCAACGGAGTGAACGGAGATCTGCTGGTTCTTATAGAAGAGGAGGAGGACGGAGAACTCCAGAGGGATGGCAATGACCTTATATATACACTGTTTGTCTCAATGCCGGATCTTGTGCTCGGTACTTCGGCTGAGATACCGGCGGCTGACGGCAAAGTGAGGATCAAGATAGAGCCTGGAACCCAGTCCGGTACATTCCTGCGTGTAAGAGGCAAGGGTATTCCGGATATAAACGGATACGGGCGGGGAGATCTGCTGGTATATATTCAGGTCTGGACACCTAAGAAGATAGACAGGGAAGAGAAGGAGATGTTCGAAAGGATGAAGGCTTCGGGCAATTTTGACCCTAAGCCGACGAAGAAAGACCGCAATTTTTTTGACAGGATGAAAAAAATGTTCAGTTAATGTCAAAAAAATTTGGAATGTTTTCTCTTTTATCTATCTTTGCAGTCCCAAAAATCAAGCAACCTCTTGCACAGATATTTTAGAGCGGCAATGTTGCCAAAAAGTTAGAAAGAAATGGATTTAATTAAGATTGCAGAACAGGCGTTTTCACAGGGTGAGAGAAAGTATCCCGATTTCAAGGCAGGTGATACAGTAACTGTGACATACAAGATTAAGGAAGAGAACAAGGAGAGACTCCAGAAGTTCCGTGGTGTAGTGATACAGAGAAAGGGTGCCGGTACAACCCAGACATTCACTGTACGCAAGATTTCCAACGGTATCGGAGTCGAGAGAATATTCCCTCTTTATTCACCTTTCATCTCCGAGATAGACCTCAACAAGAGCGGAAAGGTACGCAGGGCAAGGATTTACTATCTGAGAGATCTCACCGGTAAGAAGGCTCGCATTAAAGAGAAGAGATTCATAGGACTTGCTCCCGGTGCGGAGGCAGTTAATTCTCCTGCGGAGTAGGAGTAGTAAGTTCAACATAACGGCCTCGTAGCTCAACTGAATAGAGCATCTGACTACGGATCAGAAGGTTGTGGGTTTGAATCCCGCCGAGGTCACAGCCATAAAGGCAGTAAGGGACGGCAGTAATGTACGTCCCTTTATATTATATGAGAGCCAGCGGTGAGTTTACTTACCGCTGGCTCTCATATAATATAAAGCATGTGGCGAAGCCACATTGCAGGAACTCTGTTCCTGCGGACGCCTTCATAAGGCCTGCCTCAGTGCGGGAAAAGCCGAGCCAGCGAGGCTAATCCCGTCGGGGGAGTAGTGGCAGCACGCTAATCCACCTGCACGAAGTACTCCGGTGCGGAAAAAGCCGAGCCCTGCGGGGCTAATCCCGCCGGGGCTGGCAGCGCTGAGATGGCATAGTGCGGCATTCCCGCACAGGGATCAACGGTCTAGGCGGCAATTGCCTGCCTTTAGGTATGTGGCTGCATCCATGGATGCTACGGTTGCAAGGTTGACAATCTCCCTGACCGGTGCGTTCACGGATATGAAATGCACCGGTTTGTTGAGACCTATCTGGATAGGGCCTATGGACTCTCCAATGCCCATGCCCATCATCATGTGCCATACGGCGGAGGAGGAGTTCAAATCCGGGAATATCAAGGTATTGACATCCTTTCCAAGCAATTTGTTGAACGGATATGTCCTGTCTCTCAGGCTGCGGTTCAAGGCTATGTCCGTCCTCATCTCTCCGTCGACGGCCATGGAAGGGTACTGTGCGTGCAGCATCTCCACGGCATGACGTACAGTAGATGCTGAGCCGTTGAATTCCTGCCTGTTGCGACAGTCTGAACCGAAATTGCCGTATGAGAGCATTGCTATGACCGGATCAAAGGCGTAATATTCAACGGCTCCTGCCGTCAGTCTTGCTATGTCGGAGAGAGTCTTTGCATCAGTACGCTCATTGATCATTGTGTCGGCCAGGAAAAATGTCCCCCGCTTCGTGCTGAGTATGTGCATTGTGGCGAAAGTGCTGAAACCATGGCGGATGCCTATGATGTCACGGGCTATTGATGTCACGGAGTGGTTGTCAGCATAGGTGCCGGCGATGAAGGCATCGGCATCTCCGCTCTCGACCATCATCATGCCGAAGTAATTGCGGTCGAGCATCTTCTCGTATGAGTCCTGATATGTGTACCCGTTTCTGGCCAGTTTGTCAGCGAGCATATGCGCATACCTTTCCCGGCGTCCTTTCTCATCGGGATGCCGAGGGTTGACAATCTCCACACTGTCAAGCCGCAGGCCAAGTGCGTCCGCCCTTGTCTGGATGAGGTCTGCATTGCCGAGCAATATGGGGCGGCACAGTCCTTCCTGACCGGCCTGAACCGCAGCTTCAAGCATATTGTCGGTATTGCCTTCGCCGAATACCACTTTCATGGGCTGACAACGGGCCACATCGGCAAACCGTCTTACGAGGCTGTTGTCGTAGCCCATCATTTTCTCCAGATGCCGGTTGTATCCTTCCCAGTCGGAGATAGGCCTTCTTGCCACCCCTGACTTTATGGCGGCTTTCGCAACTGCCGGAGCCACTGCGGACAGAAGTCTGGGATCCAGTGGCTTGGGTAGAATATAGCTCTTGCCGTAACTGATGCTTTCCAGATTGTAGGCAGCATTGATTACAGACGGAACGGGCTGTTTGGCCAACTCTGCGATGGCATGGACAGCGGCCAGTTTCATCTCCTCATTAATGGCAGTGGCTCTTACGTCCAACGCACCCCGGAATATATAGGGGAACCCCAGAACGTTGTTGATCTGGTTGGGGTAGTCTGATCGTCCAGTGGCAAAGATGAGATCATCGCGGGAGGCCAAGGCTTCCGAGTATTCTATCTCGGGATCCGGATTGGCCAGGGCAAAGACAATCGGCCGGTCTGCCATTGTCCTTATCATCTCTTTGGTGAGCACGTTCTTGGTGGACAGTCCGAGAAAGACATCCGCCCCTTTCAGCGCCTCAGTCAGAGTTGAAACATTACGGTCCGTAGCGAAACTGCGTTTCATCGCGCTGAGGTCAGTCCGCCTGCTTGATATCACCCCCTTGCTGTCGCACATTACTATATTCTCAGGCCTTACACCCAATTCGATATACAGTTTCGTACAGGCGATGGCGGCAGCTCCTGCTCCATTGACTACCAGATAAATGTCACCTATGCGCTTGTTCTGCAGCTCCAGGGCGTTGAGCAGGCCGGCCGCGGATATGATGGCCGTGCCGTGTTGGTCGTCGTGCATCACCGGAATATCGCATTCCTCTTTTAGGCGGCGTTCGATCTCAAAGCACTCGGGGGCCTTTATGTCCTCCAGGTTGATGCCTCCGAAAGTGTGGGATATGGCCTTTACAACGGCTATGAATTTCTCAGGGTCTTTCTCGTCTATTTCGATATCAAAGCAGTCAAGCCCGGCGAATATCTTGAACAGCAGGGCTTTGCCTTCCATGACAGGCTTTCCGGCCATGGCTCCGATATTGCCTAGTCCAAGTACAGCAGAACCATTGGATATCACAGCCATAAGATTGCCTTTGTTGGTGTATTCGTAGGCATTTTCAGGATTGTCCTTGATTTCCAGGCACGGCCATGCCACTCCCGGCGAGTATGCCAGGGAGAGGTCGTGCTGTGACGAGTACGGTTTTGTAGGCACGGTCTCTATCTTGCCCGGTTTGCCCTCGCGGTGATAGTCGAGGGCCGCTTTCTTATTATTGTTCGTGTCAGCCATATTCCAAATTTTAATACGCGAATATACGCAGAAGCCGAGAGCAATGCAAGTTTACTTGCAATTGCCGAGGCGCCCCAGTATATGTGGACGAAGTCCAAATTGCGCAGAAGCCGAGAGCAATGCAAGTTTACTTGCGATTGCCGAGGCGCCCCAGTATATGTGGACGAAGTCCAAATTGCGCAGAAGCCGAGAGCAATGCAAGTTTACTTGCGATTGCCGAGGCGCCCCAGTATATGTGGACGAAGTCCAAATTGCGCAGAAGCCGAGAAATCAGCCGCCATGGGGTACACAAAAAAAGGTCTGAATCGCGCGATTCAGACCTTTTTTGTGCCCAGAACAAGACTCGAACTTGCACGCCCTAAACGGGCACTACCCCCTCAAAGTAGCGTGTCTACCAATTTCACCATCTGGGCTCATTGGGGCTGCAAATATACAATGTTTTTCTGAAAAAGAAACTTTTTTTTAGAAATTTTCTTAAATTTACATCAAAATTCAGTAAAAACGTCGGACCATGAAAGAGATTAAGAGCAGTTTTGCACAGAAGGGCGATACGTTGTATCTTGTAACATCTTCTGAGGCAGTTGATTATCTCAATACCAGCATTGATGCCGGCTTCATATCCTCCCTTCACAGGATATCCGGCAAGGGTATATTTCACTCATTGGTCGAATGCTGCAGGGCCAATGCGCTCGGTTTTGATATTACGGGAGACTCGGATCTTAGTGACGATGAGTTTCTTTATGGCAACACCAAATACCTGGCGATAGTCTCTGTCAATAATGAACAGGAAGAGGATTTCGTGAACTTCATGTTCAATCACGGGATAGATGCTACGCTTCTCGGCCATGTGACGAAGGGTGAACTCAGAATGGACGACCGCTCTTTCGGTTTTATCTCAGACTATGCCGGCAAGACAGCTTAAGAAAGACCAGGAGACCATCTCGTCGATGTTCGACTCGATTGCGCCGACTTACGACAGGCTCAATCATCTCCTCTCCTTTGGAATAGACCGTTCCTGGCGTAGAAGGCTGGTCAGGAGGGTCGTGGAGTCGGTACCCGCCGGAGCTCAGGCAAAGGTTCTTGACGTGGCCTGTGGAACGGGGGATGTCTCGATAGCACTTAAAAGACAAGGCCTTGATGTGACCGGCGCCGATATCTCAGAACAAATGCTGGCCATCGCCCGGACAAAGGCCGGTGATATAGAATTCATATACGGCAATGCGGCCGGACTTCCTTTCGATGACGGTGCATTTGACTGTATCACCATAGCTTTCGGTATCCGTAATTTCGACATGAGAGCCCGGTGTATAACGGAACTCAGACGTGTCCTGAAAGACGGCGGCATACTGGCCATAGTGGAGTTCTCGATACCGCGAAACAGGATGTGGCGCGGACTTTATACCATGTATTTCAAACATGTGCTACCGACTATAGGACGGCTGATATCCAGACAGGCGTATGCCTATACCTATCTGCCCGAGTCCTCATTCGATTTTCCGGCTCCGGCGATGTTCTGCAGGGAACTGGAGGAGGGATGCTTCCGGGAAGTCACTGCGGAGTCCATGACCGGCGGAGTCGCTTATCTGTATACTGGGAGGAAATAGTCTATGTGGTTCCTGAATTTCTGGCCGATATTCACATCTCTGCTGTATGCGCTGAACATAGCGATTGCCGTATATTCGTCGATAAAGCTGATTTCCAGCAAGAGGGACCCGGTGAAGACTCTCTCGTGGGTTCTGGTGATGATGCTTCTGCCTTATATCGGTATCCTGCTGTATTTCTTCTTTGGCCGCAACTTCCGGAAAGACAAGATGTTCAGCCGTAAGGGAGCACGTGATCTGGGGCTGAGGAAGGAGCTGTGCAAGGAGATGCTGGTACGGTTTGAGGACCGCAACAATATTCCTCAGGAAGTAAGGAGGTGCCATAAAATCATAGTCCAGAACCTCAGAAGCGCGTACAGTCTGCTGTCGGCCAATGACAAGGTGGATATCTTCTTTTCCGGCAAGGAGGCTCTTTCGGCAATGCTTGACGCGATGCGGAGCGCCAGGACACATATACACCTGCAGTCGTTCATAATCGAGGATGACCGTGTGGGCAATGCTTTCAAGGAGGTACTGATGGCGAAGGCAAGGGAGGGAGTTGAGGTCAGGATGATGTACGACGGATTCGGGGGGCGCCATCTTGGAAAGACCTTCCTGAAGGAGCTGCAGGATGCCGGGGTGGAGATTCTAAATTTCTCGCCGTTTCACCTGCTTTTCCTGCCTCCGATAGTCAATTACCGCAATCACAGGAAGATTCTGGTGGTGGACGGTAAAGTCGGTTTTCTGGGAGGAGTGAATATTGCGGACCGCTACTATGACGGCGGGGATTTTCCGGAGTGGAGGGACACCCATGTCCGCATAGAGGGCCTGTCGGTGATGTCCCTGCAGGCTATATTCCTGCTGGACCGATATTTTATCCTGAATAAGAATGTCGGAAGACGGAAGATATATTTTCCGATGGTCAACTTGAAGGACAAGGAGATGCTGACTACCGGTACGGCAGGCGGCAACAGATATTATGCCCAGATACTTTCCTCCGGTCCGGACAGCGACTGGGCGGCCATCATGCAGTGCTACTTCACGGCCATAACCAAGGCCAGGGACCATATCTACATCATTACGCCCTATTTTATACCTTCGGAGACAATACTCAACGCCATAAAGATTACAGCTTTATCTGATGTAAAGGTGTCGCTGATGATCCCGGAGCGGTCGGACACATGGCTGACCAACTGGGGCACGATGTCCTATATCTCCGAACTGATAGACGCAGGGGTCAAGGTGTACCTGTTCAAGCGCGGTTTCAATCACTCCAAGGTGCTGAGTATTGACGGAGAATACTGTATCATCGGCTCGGCCAATATGGACAACCGCAGTTTCGAGCATCATTTTGAGGTCACGTCGGTTATCTACGACCCGGAGTGTGCAAAGATTATAGAAGACCGTTTCCACAAGGATCTTTCCCGCTGTACTTTGGTGTCCAAGGCGAAATGGAACAAGCGTCCGCTGCGCAACAAGTTCTACGAATCGGTAGCCCGTCTGGTAAGTCCTCTGCTATAGCTGCTTGCGGTACTGCAGCGGGGTGGTGCCGGTGTGGTGGCGGAAGAACTGCACGAATACCGAAGGACTGGAGAAACCCAGTTCCTCCGATATCTCCAGTATGGTCATGTCTGTGGTCTGGAGCAGCAGCTTGCTGTCGCTCAGCAGCATGGTGGCTATCCAGTCGGATACGGAGCGTCCGCTGATGCGGCGTATGGCCTCGGAAAAATATTTCGGGGTGCGGTTGAGCCGGCCTGCATAGAAGGCTACGTTGTGCTCGCTGCGGTAGTGGGCGGTCAGCAGCTTGAAGAAGTCGTCGGTCAGCTGTTCCTGGCGGGGCTTGGTCACCTCGCTCCGGTCTCCGGAAATACTGCGGTAGATGTCGCTGATCTCCAGCATGAGTGCATAGAGGAGTGTCTTGGATATTTCTTCGTGATAGGCGTTTCCGGTATCATTGTTCCGTTTTTCAATGAAATCGTAGTATCCCAGAAGGCGGGCCGCCCTGTCCTCCAGGAGCTGGATTACAGGGTGCAGGAAGGTGATGTTGAGGATGTTGATGTCCACCGGGCTGGGATGCTCCAGGATGGCTTCAAGAGAGGCACTGAGGGTCCTGGCGCTGAAGTCTTTGGAACAGGATATGTCCTCCGTGAACTGCTGTGGAATCAGGATGAAGAGGCAGCCTGGAACTATCTCCCAGCTCCGTCCGCTGATGCGCAGTTCCCGCTTTCCGGCGGTGCACAGTCCTATGGTAAAGCCATTTTGCTCCGAATTCATATTGAAATCCGACTTTTTCTACATTTTTTCTGCAGCAAACATAACAATTTATACGGAATGAAGTGCCAATTTTGCAGCCGATTTTAATTCTTACGATATGAAGCAATACTACAACCATTCCATCGAGGAGGTATCGAAGGAGTTTCAGACCGATGCGGAGCAGGGATTGAGTCCCGACGGGATAGCCGCACGGATTGAGAAGTACGGCAAGAACACTCTGGTGCAGAAGAAGGGACGTCCGTTCATCGTGATGTTCCTCGAGCAGTTCAAGAGTTTTCTCATCATTCTGCTGATCATAGCCGCCGTGATTTCTGGCGTCATGGGTGTCAGGACGGGCGAGGGCCTGCTGGATACCTATATTATAATGGGCATCCTGCTGCTCAATGCCTTTATCGGCGCCTACCAGGAGTTCCAGGCCCAGAAGTCCATGGATGCCCTCAAGAAGATGGCGGCTCCCATGGCCAAGGTCATCCGCGGCGGTGAGTCATACATCGTCAATGTGGAGGACGTGGTGCCTGGCGACATCGTAGTCCTGGAGGTGGGAGACATCGTGCCGGCCGATATCAGGATTACCGAGTCGGTGAATATGAGCATACAGGAGTCGTCCATGACCGGTGAATCTGTGCCGGTGGAGAAGTCTCCCGAGACCATATCGGAGACAGAAGTTCCTTTGGGAGACCGGAAGAATATGGCGTTCTCCAGCGGAGTGGTGACCTTCGGCAGAGGCAAGGGTATCGTAGTCGGTACCGGTATGAACACCGAGATAGGCAAGATCGCCAACATGCTCAACCGTGACTCCGAGACCCAGACTCCCATGCAGGTGCGCCTGGAGAAGCTCGGCAAGGTGATAGGCATCGCCTCCATCGTAATCTGTGCGGTGATATTCCTTATCGGCGTGCTCTACGGCCGTCCGGTTATCAGCATGTTCATGGTTGCGATTTCCCTGGCAGTTGCGGCCATCCCCGAGGGACTGCCGGCTATTTCGACCATTATCCTGTCGATGGGTGTGCGCCGCATGGCCAGGCACAACGCCATCATCCGCAAGCTGCCCTCGGTGGAAACCCTCGGCTGTACAACCGTTATATGCTCCGACAAGACCGGTACCCTGACCAAGAACCAGATGACGGTGGTGGAGGATTATGCGGTCAGCGACAATATCGACCGTCTGGTGTCGATAGCCGTGCTCTGCTGCGACGCCAAGTTGGTCAAGAACAGCGACGGCACTACTACCAAGGTGGGTGACCCTACCGAGATAGCCCTGATAGACCTCGGTGCTAGGCAGGGTGTGGTAAAGGACGCGCTTGAGGCCCGTTGCCCGAGGGTAGGCGAGGTGGCCTTCGACTCCTCCCGCAAGAGGATGACGACCATCAACCGTATGGAGGACGGCTCTCTCAGGGCCAATGTCAAGGGCGGTCTGGACGAGATACTTTCCGTCTGCGACCGGATAGAGACTGCGGAAGGAGTCAGGGAAATCACCACATCTGATATAGTTGACCTGCAGAAACGCAACGAGACTATGGCCGAGTCTGCCCTCAGGGTGCTGGCAATGGCCTACAGGCCCATGGACGAGGTTTCGTCTGATATGGAGGTGGTCGAGCGTAATCTGATATTCGTCGGAATGGTCGGAATGATAGATCCCGAGCGTGAGGAGGTCATCGGAGCCATCGCAGAGTGCCGCAGCGCGGGTATCCGTCCTGTGATGATTACCGGAGACCATAAAGTGACGGCCCTGGCCATTGCCAGGAAGATAGGCATCTTCCAGGAGGGCGATCTGGCCATTACAGGTACGGACCTCGAGAAGCTCGACGATGCATATTTTGATGCCAATGTGGACAAATATTCGGTCTACGCCCGTATCGCTCCCGAACAGAAGGAACGTATCGTGACGGCATGGCAGAAGAGGGGCGAGATAGTGGCCATGACGGGTGACGGTGTCAACGACGCCCCGGCTCTCAAGAAGGCCGACATAGGAGTGTCGATGGGTATCACCGGCACGGAGGTGGCCAAGGACGCTTCGGATATGGTGCTCCAGGACGACAACTTCGTGACCATCGTCTCCGCCGTCTCCGAGGGCCGCCGTATCTACGACAACATCCTCAAGACCATCCTTTTCCTGCTGTCAACCAACCTCGGAGAGGTGATTCTGCTCTTCATTACCTCGATATTCAACATGGGCATACCCCTGCTGCCGATACACATTCTGTGGATCAACCTCGTCAGCGAGACCTTCCCGGCCCTGGCCCTGAGCCTCGACCCCGCAGCCAAGGACGTGATGAGCAAGAGTCCCCGCGGCAAGGGCAAGCAGTTCATGGACCGAGGCATGATCTGGCGCATCAGCTACCAGGGTCTTATGGTGACTGCCATTACCCTCACTGCCTTTATCATAGGTAAGAATCAGGGCGGCGAGGCTCTCGGTCAGACCATGGCCTTCGCATCGCTGATCATGGCAAAGCTCGTACACGCCGGCAACCTGCACTCCAACACGGAGTCCCGCTTCAAGTTCAATATCCTGAACAACAAGCCGCTGATCTTCGCCCTGCTGATGTCCCTCGTGCTGACCCTAGCGGTGCTGCTGATCGCGCCTCTGATGAGTGCCTTCGAGTTCGTCTCCATGTCTCCCAACCAGTGGGGTATCATCGTCCTTCTGGCCTTCGTTCCCCTCGTGGTGGTCGAGCTCTTCAAGGCCCTCAAGTGGAACGGCAGGTAGTGTTATCTGAGTAGATTGAAGATCTGCTCTGAAGTATCGGGGAAGGTGTTGGCTGCCTGAGCGGCGGTCATGCCTTCCCTGAATTTTTTGTCGGTGCAGAGGAGGCGGGCGACGGCGACCTGCTGGGCGGTGTCAGTGGTGCTGTAGGACATGCCGTGGTAGTGGAAGAAGCGGGCGTTGTCGGTCTCACAGCCGGGGATGGGAGCCGTGTGGATCAGGGGAATGCGCTTGGCAGCGGCTTCTGTGCTGGACAGACCGCCCGGTTTGGTGAACAGCACGTCACAGGCGTCCATAAGCAGTGGAACGCGGTCTGTGAAGCCGATGGGGTGGACATTGGTTTCTTCACCGAAATCCTTGCAGAGGCGGTTGCGGAGCTTGGTGTTGCTGCCGCAGACAGCGAGGATTTCTACTCCTCGGCCCTCGGCCTCCAGTATTGTCCTGATGAGTTCCCCGGTCTTGCCGAATCCCATGCTGCCGGACATTATCAGATACCAGCGGGCACTGCTGTCAATATGGCCGCTGCCGGAGAAGAGGCCGGTACATTCTTCCCTAGCTGTGTTTTTGTCCACGTGTCTCCAGCATTCCTCACTGACCGGGATCCCGAACGGATACAGCAGCTCCCGGCGGGCTCCGATGGCCACACATTCCTCTATAAGGTGGGGGTGGGGGATGACGATGCCGTCCACCTCGAGGTCCTTCATCAGTGTCAGTGCGTCGTAGTCGGTCTGGACGAAGACGGTTCTGAGGCCGGAGGGCAGCAGACCGGCGCGGCGCAGGGCGGTCATGGCCTCGGCCGGGAAGACGTGAGTACAGATGACGGAGGTGAAGCCGCCTGCAAGGATGTGGTCGCAGAGACGCTTGCAGTAGATCTTATTTGCCACGTAAACGGGGGACTTGACTCTGCGCGAGCGGGGCACGATCTCGCCTGTCCTGTAGATGACCTTTATCAGATTGCTTTTGGTGGTGAAGATGTACAGGTCCGACATCGTCCTGGAAAAGTCGGTGCTGATGAACGAGAGGGTGTCGGCTGTCTCGCATTCTATCCCGTTGCGTCCGCCCCATTGGGCCAGGGCCTTGGCCGCGGAGTTATGTCCTCCGCCCATGTCGCATGAGAGTATCAGTGTCTTCATGTATGCAGTATTTTTAAACAAAAGTAGAATATTTTTTAAATTTGCTGAAAATTAAAAATACGTTTGTATGAAGATAGTTTTTCTGGATGCCGCGACTGTCGGCAAGGATGTGTCTTTGGATGGACTTAAGCAGTTCGGTGAGACGGTGTTTTATGACGCGACCAGGCAGGATGAGACTGCCTCCAGGGTGGCTGACTGCGATATAATCATAACCAACAAGGTGAAGGTCTACAGAGATGAGATCGATGCGGCCCGCAACCTGAAGCTGATATGCGTGGCGGCTACCGGTGTCAACTGCGTGGATGTGGACTATGCAGCCTCTAGGGGCATACCGGTCAGGAATGTGCCGGCGTACTCGACCGAGAGCGTGGCCCAGGTGTGCTTCATGCACATCCTCAATCTGGTGGGCCACGGGATGTATTTCAATGAGATCTGTCACGACGGACGCTATTCCCGCAGCGGGATGTTCTCCGACGTACTCAATCCTTTCTGGGAACTCAAGGGCAAGAAGATGGGTATCATCGGTATGGGTAATATCGGCTCGCGTGTGGCGGAGCTGGCGACGGTCTTCGGGATGGAGGTCTCCTATTACTCGACTTCCGGTACGGGACACTGCAGGACTTATCCCTGTGTGAGTCTGGAGGAACTGCTGTGCGGAAGCGATGTAGTGTCGGTAAACTGTCCTCTTAGTCCTAAGACAAAGGACCTTATCACATACGTGGAACTGGGCCGGATGAAGCCGGGTGCCTATATCGTCAACTGTTCCCGAGGCGGCATCATCAACGAGTACGATCTGGTACGAGCCCTCAACGACGGCCTGATAGCCGGAGCTGCGGTCGATACATTTGAAACTGAGCCGCTGCCGATAGACCATCCCTACATAGCCGGAGTAAAGGACCCTTCCAGGCTGATTCTCTCGCCGCACATAGGCTGGACCAGCATCGAGGCCCGTATCCGCTTAGTGGAAGTCCTCGAGGAGAATATCCGTACATTTCTGAACAAATAAAAGCGAACAATGAAACCTGGGTTGAAAAAGACGCTGAAGGTCAGTCTGATCTCGTTGGGGTCACTGCTGGGACTGTGTATCGTGGCCGTAGCTGCGGTGCTGTGGCTGGTGCTGACTCCGTCCAGGCTTACGCCCATGGTGGAGAAGGCGGCCAACACTTATCTCGATGCAGACGTGAGAGTGGGCAAGGTGGACGTGACGTTTTTCTCGACCTTTCCGCGTTTCACGCTTAAGATAGATGACGGCGAGCTGGTCAGGCATATGACCGGGGCCGACAGTATGTCCTCATCCCGTCCGTACAGGGATTCCCTGCTGCGGTTCGCACGCTGCCTTGTGGCGTTCAACCCGATACCTCTGCTCAAGGACAACCGCATAGTGATAGGCCGGGTGCTGCTGGACAGTGCCAGGGTATATGCGTGGAGAGACTCTTCCGGCAATGCCAACTGGAACGTAATGCCGGCTGCCGGGGATACGGTCACGGCTGAGGACAGCGCCCCGTCCGGCGGATTTAAGCCTAAGTCCGTAGTGCTGCGTTCATTGAGGATAAGGAATGCAGATATTATATTCAATGACCGCTCGACGGATGTCTACGCGATGGTGAGGGATGTGAACAGCCGTGTAAGACTCGGAGCGGGAGTGCGGGGTGCCGCGGCTTCTGTGGAACTCTCGTGCGGCAATCTGTTCTTCATGCAGCAGAGGAATGTCCTGGTGAGGCGGACGGCGTTGTCCCTGAACACTGATGTCGGTTTCAATGCCGACAGCATGAAGGTGGTGCTGCGCAATGCGGATCTGGGAATCAATGATATCAGTCTGTCTCTTAACGGTATGTTGCGGAGAGACTCTGCCCGCAGGGCGGTGGACGTGGAGCTGGCGTTCGGGGCGGTGGCTCCGTCTGTCGAGAAGGCTCTCAATCTGATTCCGGAGTCGGTGGTAAGGCATCAGGATCTGACGGCGGACGGAGCAGTCATGCTGGAAGGGACAGTGAGGGGCTCCTATGGCAACGGTCTGCTGCCGGCGGTAAGCCTGTGTCTGAAGATAGATGATGCATCGGCTCACTATGAGGGGCTGCCGTATGGCATTGACAGTCTGACGGCTGATTTTGATGCATTCGTGGATCTGGCAAGGGAACAGGAGTCCTATCTGGACCTGAAGATATTCAAGTTGCGCGGCAATGACATAGACGTGCTGGCTGACGCTAAGGTGACGGAACTTTTCGAGGATCCTTTGATAGCCCTGAATATGAAGGCAGGGATAGATCTGAGCAGCATAGCCAAGACTTTTCCTTTGCAGGAAGGCATAGAACTTTCCGGAGTGATTGACGCGGATCTGAAGGTGCGCACGCGGCTGTCTACGGTTAAGAACCAGGATTTCGGACGGATATTCGCAGCCGGCAAGCTGGATATGGACAGAGTGTCGGTCAAGGATACGGCCAGAGGCCTGGATGCCGTGGGTGACATAGACCTGAAGTTTTTCGGAGGCAAGGCTCTGGGACTGAGCGGAGACGTGTCTGAACTGCATCTGAAGAGTCCCTGGGCTAATGCCGTGGCGGACAGCCTGCAGTTAAAGGTCATCTCGACCCGTCCAAGGGATACGACTCAGGTATTCCGGATAAAGGCGGATTTCCGTATGAACAGGGTAGGCGCGGCTGTGGGAGATTCGCTGAAAGTGTTCTGCGGCCGTGGAGAGGCAGCCGCCTCGCTCGGCCCTCAGCCGGATGTTCCTGAGCGTCCCAGAGCCTCGCTGGAGGTGGAGACGGATACGCTGTTTTTCAAATACGGAGATATAAGAGGAGGATTCAGTAAGGGTACCGTCAAACTCAGTGCGGACAAGGTCAGAGATTCGCTCTGGCGTCCGGACGTATCTGTGGAGTTCAGCCGTCTGCGTGGCGGAATGGGAGATTCTCTGGGGGTATTCTGTCTTAAGGGAGAACTTGCCGCGTCCGTAAAGCCGCAGAAGAAAAATCCGGAACTTCCTAGGCTGACAGTTAAGGTGGAGACGGACTCGATATTCGCCAAGGCCGGAGATATCACCGGGGGTATGAAGAAAGGAGTGATTAAGGTCAGTGCTGACAAGGTGCGGGACTCTCTCTGGCTGCCTTCCGGTTCGGTGAGGTTCAACCGTCTGGTGGCGGAAGTGCCGCAGTGTGCCCTTCCCGTGCGTTTCAACAGGACGGTGATCAATTTCGGAGACAGACAGATAACTTTGAAGAAAGCCGCTATAAGGGTAGGCCGTTCCAATGTGGTGCTTTCCGGTACAGTGCATGATCTGTACGGTGCTCTGAGGCGTGGTCACATGCTGCGGGCCAATCTGGATATAAGTTCCAGAAATCTCAATCTCAATCAGCTGATGAGGGCATTTGCATCGCCGGAAGCCTCCGAGAAGGAGATAGAGGCCGATACCTTGTCATCTGCCTCCATGCGGCTCTTTGAGGTTCCCCGTAATGTCGATTTTGAACTGACTACGGATATAGACAGGATGCGCTTCGGGAAATATGTCTTCCGGAACATAGACGGCAGGGCTGAGGTAAGGGACAGCCATGTGTATCTGGAGAATCTTAGCCTCAACGCTTTTGACAGTGCCAGCCTGAAAGCGTCGCTGATATACAAGGCCGCCTCGTCGAAGTTCGGATATGCCGGATTTGACATAAAGGTGCAGGATATAGACATTGCATCTCTGGTGGACGCTACGCCATCTGTGGATTCTCTGGTGCCGATGCTTCAGTCATTCAAGGGGAAAGTACAGGTGGATGTGGCTGCAGAGGGTGTCCTTGACTCTACCCTGAATATCATGATACCATCTCTCCGTTCGGCAATGTACATCCGTGGCGACTCCCTGGTGCTGATGGATGGCGAGACATTTGCGGAGATATCCAAGAAACTGATGTTCAAGAACAAGGAGGAGAATCTCATCGACAGTATCTCGGTCAATATAACCGTGGAGGACGGTGCGGTGAACATCTATCCGTTCCTGGTGGAGATAGACCGCTACAAGGCAGCTGTCGGAGGCGTGCAGAATCTGGACATGAGCTTCGACTACCACATATCGATACTCAAGTCTCCTCTGCCGTTCAAGGCCGGACTGAATATACGCGGGACGCTGGACGATATGCGTTTCGGCATAGGCCGGGCGAAATACAAGAATGCCGTAACCCCGGTGGAAACCCGCAGGATAGATTCCCTCCGGCTCAATCTCAGTGATGAGATTACCCGCCGTTTCAGAAGTGCAAGCGAGCGTAACCGTTGGGGAGACAGGGCGGCGGCCCGTACACGCATCGACTGGAACCATCGCCGGGATTCTGTCCGCAGGCACCACCATGTCCGGTTTGACGGGGATTCGATACAATGGGAGAAGATTCCTCTCCGCCATAAGGAAGACACAACCACTGAAGCTAATAATTAAATAGATAGAAATGAAAGGAATAGTACTTGCCGGAGGTTCCGGTACCAGACTTTATCCCATTACGAAGGGTGTCAGCAAGCAATTGCTGCCCATATATGACAAGCCGATGGTGTATTATCCCATATCGGTGCTCATGCTCGCCGGTATCCGGGAGATAATGATAATATCCACACCGCAGGACCTGCCAGGGTTCCGCCGTCTGCTTGGAGACGGTTCGGATATAGGGGTGCGTTTCGAGTATGCGGAGCAGCCATCGCCGGACGGACTGGCCCAGGCATTCATCATAGGCAGGGAGTTTGTCGGAGGCGATGCGGCATGTCTGATACTGGGAGACAATATATTTTACGGCAGCCATTTCACAGGGATGCTGACAAGGGCTGTGGAAAGGGCTGAGAAAAACAGAGTTGCGACGGTCTTCGGCTATTGGGTGGCGGACCCGGAACGGTATGGTGTGGCGGAGATGGACTCTGACGGCAATGTGCTCAGTATAGAGGAGAAGCCGGCCTGTCCCAAGTCCAACTATGCGGTCACAGGTCTGTATTTCTATCCGAACGAGGTGGTGGAGGTCGCTGCCGGAGTCAGACCCTCGGCGAGAGGTGAACTGGAGATTACGTCAGTCAATCAGGAGTTCCTGAACCGCGGACGCTTGAAGCTGGAGACACTGGGCCGTGGATTCGCATGGCTGGATACCGGAACTCACGATTCGCTTGCGGAGGCTTCCACATTTATCGAAGTGATAGAGAAGAGGCAGGGACTGAAGATTGCCTGTCTGGAGGGTATCGCTCTTGAACAGGGATGGATAACCCCGGACAGGATGAGACAGCTTGCGGCCCCGATGCTTAAGAATCAGTATGGACAGTATCTGCTTCAGCTTGCGGCGGATGCGGAGAAACAGCAGGCAGGATAAGGTTATGGAAGTAATAAAGACAGCTATAGAAGGGGTGGTCATTATCGAACCCCGTCTGTTCAAGGATGCCAGGGGCTATTTCTTCGAATCATTCAATCAGAAGGAGTTTGAGCAGAAAGTACGTCCGGTCAAGTTTGTGCAGGACAATGAGTCGTATTCCTCATACGGAGTGCTGCGGGGGCTGCATTTTCAGAAGCTGCCGTTTGCCCAGAGCAAACTGGTGAGGGTAGTGCAGGGAACAGTCCTGGACGTGGCCGTGGATATCCGCCGCGGTTCTCCGACATTCGGCAGACACGTGGCAGTCGAGCTGTCGGGAGACAATCACCGTCAGTTTTTCATTCCCAGAGGATTCGCGCACGGTTTTTGTGTACTGAGTCAGACAGCATTGTTCCAGTACAAGTGCGACAATTTTTATGCTCCTCAGAGCGAGGGGGCCGTGGTATGGAATGATCCAGAACTGGACATAGACTGGAAAGTGAGACCGCAGGATGTGATACTGTCGGAAAAGGATACCCGGCATCCGCTGTTGAAGGATGCTTCGGAATTGTTTGACTACAATGAGGATTTATACAGGATATGAATTATAAGCGCAATATATTGATAACCGGCGGAGCGGGCTTCATAGGCAGCCATGTGGTCCGCCTTTTTGTAAGCAAGTACCCGGAGTACCGCATAGTGAATCTGGACAAGCTGACCTATGCCGGTAACCTGGCCAATCTCAAGGACATTGAGAATGCCCCTAATTACGAGTTCGTCAAGGCCGACATCTGCGACTTCGAGACAGTCTGCGGTATTTTTCAGAAGTACGGGATAGATGGAGTCATCCATCTGGCGGCTGAGAGCCATGTGGACCGCTCCATCAAGGACCCGTTCACTTTCGCCAGAACCAATGTGCTCGGTACGCTGTCCATGCTTCAGGCCGCCAAGCACTGCTGGAACGGTGACTGGGACGGCAAGCTGTTCTACCACATCTCTACCGACGAGGTGTACGGAGCGCTGGAACTGACCCGTCCCGAGGGCGTACCTTCGGACATAAGCGCGCACATGGTCTACGGAGACGAATTTTTCCGTGAGACTACCCGTTACAGCCCCCACAGCCCGTACAGTGCGTCCAAGGCCTCCTCGGACCATTTCGTAAGGGCGTTCCATGACACCTACGGAATGCCTGTGATAGTGACCAACTGTTCCAACAACTACGGTCCCTATCAGTTTCCCGAGAAGTTGATACCCCTGTTCATCAACAATATCCGTCACCGCAAGCCTCTGCCCGTGTACGGCAGGGGGGAGAATGTCCGTGACTGGCTCTACGTGGAGGATCACGCCAGGGCCATCGACTTGATATTTCATGAGGGGAAGGTAGCCGACACCTACAATATCGGTGGCTTCAACGAGTGGAAGAACATCGACCTTATCAAGGTCATCATCAAGACCACGGACCGCATCCTCGGTAATCCGGAAGGTTATTCGGACGGTCTCATAACATTTGTCACCGACCGTGCCGGCCATGACCTGCGTTATGCGATAGATGCGACGAAGCTGCACCGTGAGCTTGGCTGGTCTCCCAGCCTTCAGTTTGAGGAGGGCATAGACAAGACTGTCAGATGGTATCTTGACAACCAGGAGTGGATGGACAACATCACCTCGGGAGCTTACGAGAAGTATTACGAGGATATGTACGGCAACCGTTAGAGATGAGCAGTTATCTGGAAGTAGTCAATGTCTCCAAGTCTTACGGCCCGAGAGTGCTGTTTGACCATATATCGTTTCACATAGACGAGGGGGACAAGATAGCCCTGGTGGCTCCCAACGGTACCGGCAAGACATCCCTGCTGAGCATTATCGCCGGCAAGGATTCTTCGGATGGCGAGGGAGAGGTGCGTTTTCTAAAGGATATCACTGTCGCATTCCTGGAGCAGGACCAGCATTATGCCCCTGACAGGACCATTGCGGATATCGTACTGGAAGGAGCCGGTGACAAGGCTCATGACGTGCAGGACTATGAGGTTGCGGCCATCCTCTCGCAGCTGCATCTTGACGACCCTTCCCGCAAGGCCGGTACGCTCAGCGGAGGCGAGTCCAAGCGCACGGCCATAGCAGCCGCCCTTATCCGCAAGCCGGACTTTCTGGTGCTGGACGAGCCGACCAACCATCTGGACGTGGATAGTATTGAGTTCCTGGAAGACTATCTGACCCGTTCGCGCTGTACCCTGCTCATGGTGACCCACGACCGGTATTTTCTGGACAGGGTATGCAATCAGATTCTGGAGCTGGACGGCGGACAGATGTACCGCTACAACGGCAATTACGAGTATTTCCTGCAGAAGCGGCAGGAACGCATCGAGAACTTCAACGCCGCCACCGACCGGGCACGCAATCTGCTGCGTACGGAGCTGGACTGGATGCGCCGTATGCCCTGTGCCCGTGGAACCAAGGCAAAGTACCGCAAGGATGCGTTTTACGACCTGAAGGATAGGGCGGAACAGCGCCGGGATGACCGTCAGATGGAGATCCGGGCAGGCATGGCCCGTCTGGGCAAGAAGATTATCAACTGCAAGGGACTGTGCTACAGCTGGGGAGATGTGCCGATAGTGGAGGACTTTACCTACAACTTCGCTCCAGGGGAGAAAATAGCGATAGTCGGTCCCAATGGAGTGGGCAAGAGCACTTTCCTCGATCTGCTCTCCGGAGCTTTGGAACCTTCTTCGGGTATCATAGACCGTGGAGAGACACTGCGTATAGGATATTACCGCCAGGAAGGCATCAAGTTTGACAATGAGAAGACAGTCATCGACACTGTGTCCGAGATAGCTGATGTGGTGACGATAGGCAAGGGGGAGAAGGTCTCCGCCATGACTTTCCTGAACTACTTCATGTTTCCTCCCTCGATGCACCGCAACAGGGTCGGCAGGCTGAGCGGAGGCGAACGGCGTCGGCTGTATCTGCTGACAGTGTTGATGCGCAGTCCCAATTTTCTTATACTCGACGAGCCTACCAACGACCTAGACCTGATGACCCTCAATGTCCTGGAGGAATATCTGGCCGGCTTTACCGGCTCGCTGCTGATAGTATCCCATGACCGTTTCTTCGTGGACAAGCTGGCCGACCACCTCTTTATCTTCGAGGGCGGCGGCCGGGTCAAGGATTTCGTGGGCAGCTATTCCGGCTACCGTCAGTATCTGAAGGACAGGGAGGAGGAGCACCGGGCCGCCTCACGGGAAGCCCGCAGGGAATCCTCACCTGCCGCACCAGTGGACAAGGGTGAGAGAAAACGGCGGCTCTCCTACAAGGAAAAGATGGAAAAGGAGCAGCTGGAGAAAGATCTGGCCGCGCTGGGAGAAGAGAAAAAGGCTATTGAGGAGCGTCTTTCTTCCGGAACTCTGTCCTCCGACCAGCTTACCGCCGATTCAATCCGTATCGGCGAGGTCACCCGTCTGCTCGACGAGAAGGAGCTCCGATGGCTTGAACTCGACGAGATAGGCTAGCGGTTCCGTCTGTCCAGATGACTGCGGCAGGCTTCCAATATAAATTGGCTGTCAGGACGGTCATCGAGACTCCAGATGTCCATAGTCCCGTTGTTAAGGCATACATACAGCAGTTTTCCGTTATCGCTGAAATATATCCTGCGTATGTCGTTGTAGCTGTCTGTCTTCAGTTTACGGGTGCATTCCACTGGGCTGAGTGATAAATCCCATATCCTTACATATCTGTCGGAGCAACCTGTGGCGATATATCTGTTGTCAGGGCTGAAACATATATCTTCTATCGGAAATCCGCAGTAGATGGAGTAGGACATCTTGCTTCTGATATTGTAAACTGCAATGTCATAATCAGTAAGAATATCTCCACATGCGGCTGTAATCATTGTGCCGTCCTGACTTATGTCGATATCCGTAGCTGTTTTGTGAAATTCTATCTTTTGTCCGAACTGTTCTGATTCTGCTCCCCATAGCGTTATGACACCGTTTTCGGATATCTCTGCATATATAGAACTGTCACGCGAATAGACTATATCGTCATCTTTACAGTCTGCTGCGGGAATGCCGGTTATATAATCATACTGAAGTTCTCTTGCCAAGTCCAGCAGTATGTCAAAGGCTTTGGAGGAAGATGTCTTGATTATGCTGCTGTCTTTATCCAGATACTCAGTCAGCATTGCCAGGGCCTTTTCTTTTCCGGCAGTATTTCTGCTTGACGCAAGTGCTTGAACTTCCGCGAGTAATCTGCGCTCAGACCTGCTGTAACTTATAAGGTATATGCATATGATGGCAGTGACAGCCACCAGTACCGCTGAGAAAATGCGGAGCAGAGACTTGTGAACTCTGCAGAAATCCTTGACGGCAGACAGCATTCTGATGATGATTCCGGCAGTAGCATGACGGATGTTTTTCAGGCATGAGAGCATAATACTGCCGGCCTTAAGCTTCTTGAATTCCATAAGAGTACTGTAATATAAGGAGAACAGTACTGATATTGCGAAGATGGACGCTCCTGTGACACATACCCAGTAGGTCTCAGTGTTGAAGGCATACCTTATGAGCCAGAAAGCCACAATCCAACTGAATAAAGTGATCAGGGTCATTATCAGGCTGGAAACACAGCTCCTTATAATAAGGACTTTTCTGTCTTGGAATCTCCTTATATAACGTGTCGTGTTCAGGATATAGAACAGTATGCATATAATCAGAAGGCCTGCTGTAAGCATGACGGTCAATCCTGGCCTTTCATGTAAAGTGTGGTATGCCCGATATACTAAATAAGTGACATTGTAATAAAGAGTGGAGCATAAATCCGTCTTGTTTATTGACCGGAATTGTTTGAATTCCTCTCTGTTGAGGAATGAGTTCTGATGTCCGAACGGAACGTATATGGATATTCTTCGCCTTAAAGAGTCGGGCAGATTGAGAAATCTGTCAAATTCTGTACTTTCAATGATGATGTCGTTTGTTTGCGGAGAGATTCCGGAACAATCCAGAATATGAATGTCCGGGGGAATATGCAGGGTACGGGATGAAGGACTCAGTACGGAAGCGTATGAACTGCCCTGAGTGGTTTTGAAAAATGAATTGCCGCGGTAGTTGATTATGTCAAAAACGGAAGTAAGAGCGGATATCTTCCCGGCAATCTCAGGGTCAGTGATTCCTCCGTTCAGTGTAACGGTTATATTTCCGTTGAAATTTACGGCCCGGCAGTAAAATCCGGGAGAGAGTATCGTCAGACCATTGAGGTCCTGCAGCGATCCTTCTGTATAGACATCGTCCGGATATTCGGACGATATCCATACCGGTTCCCCGTTCCTTCTGATGATTCCGCAGGTGTTGTTGTATGTGTCATTCCCGTCCGTTACATATGTTATTTTTCTTTTGGATACAATGTCAAACAAAGCGGTATTCTCCGGAGCTTCAATAGTGTCCAGTTCGCTGAGGCTGTCAAAGGATCTGGACGAGAACAGGCTCAGCCCTTTTTTCAGGATCAGCTTGCGGATGCCGTTGCCTTTATGGAAAGCATTGCTCTCAATATAGGTGAGGCCCGGATACTTGTTGAGATCAAGGACAGGGCCAAGGGGATTTATGGAAGATATGATTCTGGAAGAATCCCGGGTGAAGAGCAGATTATCTATCCATATGCCGGTGTTGCGCAGGGTGTCACTGGCGCTGTAGATGTAGTAGGGACGGTCTCTCATCTCATATGGGAAGCAGATACCGTTGCTTATATTCCTGTCATCGGATATGAATACCACTTTCTTACGCTGTATGTCCCAGAGTATGCCGTCCAGCCATTCATATCTGTGACTGTCCGGAGGTATGATGCTGTTTATACGTGTAGTGCCGTATGTGTTTATACTGCTGATCTGTTCGGGAATATTGAGATTCCTTATATTCGGGCAGTTACTTATGTTCAGGGAAGATACCGATTCGCATGGAAATTCAATAGTAGTCAGATTCGGACAGTCATTGATATGAATGTATGTCGCAGGATTGGATATGACAATATGTCTGAGCGACGGACAATGGGATATTTCCAAAGCACCTGTGCCCTCCCAGACAAGCTTTTCCGTGCGGTTGTCGCTGAAAAAACCGGAGTCCGTGACGATACCTTCTCTGGGGAAAGCCTGGAGCCTGGTATGGTCTTTTCCGCTGATGTCGTATACGGTACTGAAAACAGCGAAGACAAAGGCTGCGGCGAGAAACATCAGTATGCTTATGCGGGCAATACGGCTTTTTCTCTTATTGTCCCTTTGCAGCCTGACATCATATATCGCTCTGGCGAGCATGTCGTGAATAAGCTCTACTTTGTCGTTGGAGCATTGGAGTATCCGTTTACTGCCTGTAAGCAGGGATTCCCAGTATGGGAAGTTACGGCTCATCTCCTCCCGGTGAACAGAGTTGCGTCTTCCGTCCGCATCAACAAGTCTGTCCTCAATATATGACCGGTACTTGTGGAATCCTGCAGCGATGGACAGGTAAAAGTCTTTCAGAGGGTTGGTGCCCAGATTATGGACATCGTCAAGGGTTATGATATCGCTGTCCTTTTCCTTGATTCTGTCGTAGAGTACACTGCATACCAGGGACAGTATCAGGGTGTTTATGTTTCCGTCGTTCCCGTCCTTGACTACTTTTATTATGGCCCTGACAACTGTTTCCCTGTCGTTTTCATTGACCGGCAGGATACCGGCTCCGGGGATGACTATTATTTCCCTTGCCTCGTCATCGGAAAGTTGGGTCAGACGGTAACGGTTGAATTTGAAATCATTAAGATTTAATTGGTCAATGCAGTCCTCAAGACGGTAGAGGTCATCTTCTCTGATGGACAGAACAATCCTGAATATGGTCTCATTATGGTAATTGTCAGGGTATATCTTATTGTCATCCATAAGGGAATGAAGCTGTTCCATCAGTCTCCATGTCCCCTCCTTATCTACGGAGAAATTTTCCTCAAACTGGTCTATGACTATTACTGGAAACACTTCGCGGTCTCCCTCGTAGAAATGCCTGGTCGCAAAATATTCCCACAGATAATCCTTGTCCGATGTGTCTGTATGCACGGGGGCGGCTGTGAGCCGTATGTCGTTTACCGTACGTTCGACAGCGTCAGTAATACAACCGGCGAAGGATGTCATCCTGCCGTCAGCTCCGTCCATACTTAGGCGGACGGGCACGGGAATGTATCCGGCAGGTCTGAGCATGGGAAATACGCCGGCTTCCAGAAGGGAGGTCTTTCCGACACCCGTCCTGCCGTATAATGTGACGAACAGACTGCTTTTAATCAGCGAGGTCAGTTCCCGTGCAGCCTTGTCCCTTCCGCAGAACAGATATGAGCTCTCATCGGTGTCTTTCGGCTCTCTGTACGGAGCCAGTCCTTTCCATGGATTCTGTATCATGACTGCCTCATTAATCTGTTTATGGCGTTCAGTATACCTTCTCCTCCGTCTTTTGTCCAGTTTACTGAGGTCTCTTCAAGGAATATCTCAGGGACAAAGTCTCTGTCATACCTGATGTCGAAACCGCTTAAGGTAAGAGGCAGTATCGCACATGTCTTATTGTCTTCTATTGCTTTCCACTCTACATCTTTGTAGTAACGCTGTCTTTTGTTGTCGATGTCATACTTGGTCTGAGCACTGAGGACAGGTATGAAGATACGGCATTCACTGATGGCGTTGGATATCCGTATGTCATATCGGTCTCCTCCGTTGAGCTCCTTGTCATCAAACCATACTCTAATGCCGGAACGGTTCAGTATGGAATAAATCTGACAGACAATGGGAAAGTCCTCCGAGGCATATGAGATGAAAACACCGCCGGTCATAAGTCTGTTGCGGTATTTGCTGTATACATTGTTCTCCGGATCGTGAAGCTGGAGGCTGAGCTCATGTATGAACCGTTGGGAGTTACCCTTGTCTCCGACATTGATTTTGGCGAGATATTCAGCGAGATGCCGGTCTGACTCGGACTTGTCTGTCTGGAGAGATATTGCGACATCTCCTGAAAGATGCTCGAAGTCCTGTCTCAGGCAGTACCAGAAGAACCGGAAATACCAGTCGTCGAACTTGCAGCCTATGGCCAGTATCTTCTTTCCTTTGAGATAATCTATCATATCCGTGGGAGCATAGTTGCCCAGCCATCTGGATATGGCTTTTATCGCATCGTTTTCTGAAAGCACATAGTCGTAGCCTGAGTCGGCTTTTCCGAAAGCATAATATAGGGTCGGAGGTATTGCATTGTATTCTGAGGTATGACAGAAGGACTTGATGTCCTTTGTGTCGTAAATATTCATTACCCGGAGTGAATCTCCATATATGCTGCGCATTAAAGTCTCCAGATAACCGTCAAACGCAGTAGTGATTACAATTCGGAAGCATTTTGTGGACAACAGGGAGATGAGGTCTTCTGAAAGTTCCTCCCTGTCGTATCTCCACTCGTTTCTGAGAATGTCCCTTATTCTTATTTTATGCTCCTGGGAGCTCCGCTCCAGATACTTTCTGTTGCTGTTAAGACACTCGTTGTTGATATAGTCCTGAATGATGTAGTTCTGGGAGTTGCCACCGGCGTATTCGGGCTTTAGTATCACGTCGCCTCCGATTACAAGAACATAATCCCCCTGATATATGTCACAGCATAGATCCGTAAGCGCCAGATCCCGGGTGTCCTGATGGTTATTTGCTATCCTTCCCATGTGCAGTCAATGTGTATTCATATACTTCCGGCAGAGCCTCTATCATGGCTTTGTCATATAGTATGGCATCCGGATCGATTTCTTTCAACCTTTCCCATGAGCATATGTTGGAATGAGCCATCCGTTCTCCTTTCAGAGCCTCCTTGTCCAGATTGCCGTTCAGCAGTTCCTTCTGCTCCTCCAGAGTCAGTGGACGGAATCTCATCAGCAGCTGTTCCATATTCCATCTGCTGTGCTCGGTTCTGGCAAGTATGTCGTCATTGTCGGATATTTTTCCACCCTTATAATTTATTGAACGCAGTTTTGACCATACTGTATCTGCGTTGTATATATTGGACCACCATTTTGCGGCAGCGGATTTCCCTTTGTACTGTTTGCCGGATGTGTTGTCGTGGCCGGTGCTGGAACGGTTGTGGCCAAGTGCCGTACATGTTTCCGCATATGCTTGGGAAAGTCTCAGTGCTATGTCTTCCGAGGCCTGAATGACAGCTTTGTCATAACATTCAGCAGCCATTCCGAACGGATGAACGCTTCGGTAGACAGTGTTGCCCGCGCAGTCTTTGGAGATGCTGTCTATTACCGATGCGCCTTTTCTCTGGTAAACCAGTATCTGGACGGCTTTATGGAGCACTTCGTCCGGAAGATATAATGTTGATGCAGCGGCTTTGTCCGGATTGTCGGAACATACAGCCACTGTCATCCTTGTCTCGGTGCGGCCGGCTGACGCTGAGAGCAGGTTGCGTATGGCCGGGTCGTCAATGTCGCCTTTGATGAATTCCCATTCCACATCCGTGACATCATCGCCAAGCCAGCCGGCACCTTCCGGAATGTGCCATTGGCCGCTGTCGTATGATCCGGCATCTGTGATGCGCCATGATGAATTGCGGAACAGTCCGTTGAATCTGGAAATGAAAGACCGGGCCTCCTGTTCGGCGTTTATGTCTATGAATGAGATCCGGGTTTTTATCCCTTTTGTTGCAAAGTTGGGATAATGAGCCAGATGAGCGGCTTCCACGGCCATCGCAAGGCCCATGCGGGTCATGCCGGCGATAAACAGTATGACCTGGTCTCGACTGTCAGCCGATATGCCGTTCTCTCCTTCCAGAGGCAGGTACCTGCGTGATGACAGTTTGCCTGGCCAGTTGACCAGTACGTTGCGGGCCCATTGCTCATAGAAGTTGAACGGCTTGAAGTCAATGTGCGCCTTAAGAGTGTCACTTATGTCTGAAAACTGAAAAACAGAGTGCGTAGTCTGAGATTCAAACATGGCGCGGCATGTGATGCGTCCTTCCATCCCGGAACAGCATGAGGCGATTAATTGGAGGCATCTCATGTTGGATATGTCTGCGCAGGCACCTGTATCATCCTGATCTGAAATCTCTCCTATCACGTAGACTTCCACAGAAGCATCTATGCGGAGGCTGCGGATATCTTTTTCAGAGCTGCTGTCTCCGTAATACAGTATTATTTTCTTATGCTCGGACTCAGGGAGAACAGAGAACAGTTCCCTTCTGAAAGTCTCGACGTCGCAGGAAGTCATGATCAGTACATATCCCTTTCTGTCTGTTATCTGCCTGACTATTCCCGATACGGTTGGGCCGCTTCCTATTATGACGGTATGGCCTTTCAGATTCCGGTATCGGATCTCGCCTTTCAGCCATCTCTCCTTTCTGCGGTCAAACCAACTCATCAAAGTGGATACAAGCAGGCCGTTCAGCAGGAAAACGCCCAGGATAGCCATGATTACACCCACGGCCCTGCCTGGTTGCGATGTCGTCATATGCTGGTTGCCGGGATCGATCATCAGATAATAAATGCCCCATAGCCAGGATGGATCCTCCTGTCTGGCTCTGATGGTATCGGAAAGCTGATTGTCCGGAGCTTTATACAGGTCCGGGGTGTAAACCAGTTCTCTTGGAGATACCATGCCGCAGCAGTTGGAGACGATAAACTCCATGGCGAAAGGGGTCAGGACTACCAGCAGAAGTACGTATTTGGTGAATCCGTTGATGATGCAGCGGTCTCTCAGAATGGGCCTTCTGATCAATACAAATAAGGTCAGCAGCCAGTAAAGTATGCCGATGACTCCGATTATGTCAATGATTATTTTCATATAGTTCAGGGTAATAAACAGTATGTGCGCAAAATTACGGATTTTTTTGAGATACCATACTTGTCTCCTGTCATTGCAGTATGTTTTTTTGTTTTATTTATAGTGTCCGGCTTTGTGGAACGCTTTGTCTTGCGGTCAGGCGGAGAGGGCGTAGCCCTGGGCGGTCTTGACGAGGGTGCCCTGTGCGACGAGCTGGGAGACGGCTCTGGAGAGGGACGGACGGGCTACGCCGAGGATGAAGGCGGTCTCCTGCAGGTTGGTGATGGGCCCGTTGCTCTCAATATAGCTTACGATGCGGGAAGAGAGGGTCTGCAGGGCAAATTCCACCAGCCGGTTGCTCAAGAACATACTGTGGTCGGAAATGACTCTCAGGTAGTTCTGCATCACTCTCTGGTCGGCTTTCAGGATGCGCAGCATGGCTTCCCGGCTTATGAGCCGGATGCTGCAGTCCGAGGCCGCGATGATGGTGACGGGGAAAATGCCCTCGGTGCTGAACAGGAATGCCGATGCAAGCACTTCCGGTGCGCTCAGGGTGTCCAGAGTGAATTCCTTGCCTTCCTCGCTGACCATCCTGGCGTATGCACTGCCGCTGCACAGCAGGTAAAGCTGCTTGCAGACATAGCCCTGAAGGGCGATGATGTCTCCTTTGGCATAAAGTCTGTGTCTTGCGGGATTCTCCTGCAGGATGTTGTTTATTAGTTCTTTATCTCCTCCGGAAAAGAGTGGGAGGCTGTAAATGTCGCAATCCATGTCAAGTTTCAGTCAGCTTCACGGCGGGTGTAACATATGTTACGGAAAATGGCTGCGGGCCGGAATATTTTTGCACCCGTTATGAAAAGTTATGCGAATATACTAATTATTCCGGCTCTTGTGACACTGCTGATGTCGTGTTCTGTGGAAGAACGGCCCCGTCCGTCGGAAGAGCCGTGCGGAGACAGGCTCGCTGTGGGCCTGCGGTATTATGAGTTCGGAGACGGCACTACCCGCACCAAGGCGGCCGCGACGGCTGACTACGACAGGGTGGAACTCTTGGTGGCGGATGATGCCGGTACTGTGGTCGGCAATATCAAGGCGTACTATGAGAAACGCGATGCCTCTGTATATATAGAGGGAATCCGGCCCGGGGACTACCGTCTTATGATCGCCGGGGTTAGAGGAGACGCGGACGGGGACGGGGTGAGTTTCGCTCATGCCGGCAGTGTATCCGATGTGTGGATAAGTTTCCCGGAGGGCGGGGTCGTCGGGTCGGAGTATTTCTATTCCTCTACGGCCTTTTCTGTCTGGCCTCAGAACAGCCCTGACGGAGTGGTGATGGTGTCCGACTTGCCGGAGACCATCACGCAGGAAAGGATAATCGGCCGGTTGGACATGACTCTCAATTTCCGCAATCAGTATACTGAATGGGCATTGCTTTCTGCTGTGGCGGTTCTGGAGTCTCCCGCGTTCTATACCGGCCTGACTGTGGACGGAACTTTTGCAGGAACTACGGCCGGCCGGGCGGTGACGCTGGACCTGATGGCCGGCCGGAGCTATTTCATGGTGCCCACAGTGGAAGGTGGAGGCTCTGCAGGACAGGTGGAGACGGTCTCGCGCACATATGTCGGGGAGACTGTCCGAAGAGAATACGGCTTTACAGTGGAGGCCGTCAGGACCAACCATATAACATCCGTGTCGGTGGACCCTGAACACCCGGATGACGGCAGCGGAACGATGTTCATCACCGACAAGGCGTATGCGGCGGGCGGACACGGCCTTATCCTTCAGGATGACGAGCCGTACAGTATCTATACGGACAAGACCCTGCGCAACTTCAACACGGCCAGGCCGCTTCAGGTCTCGGTGACCGGCGATGAACTGCTGAGTGTACGCTTCTATTCGCCGAAACCGTTGGAAGCTGTGCTGATACGCGCCCGTATACCGTCTGTCGGGAACGAGTATGTGGACCTGGCTTATTTTGACAGCATCCCGGCCTTTGCGGATTTCTACGGAGAGATTCCGGCCCTGTCCGCCCCCGGTGTATACCGCACCGAATCGGGCAGGATAGTGGAGCTGCCTCAGTTGACGGCGGCCCAGCTGTCCGATGCGGATTTCAGGATAGTATCCGGCGATCCGTACTGGGACAAGCTGAGCAGGATCGAGCACGGCTGGAACATACGCTTCGACCTCTTCGGCGGCGACCCGACCCAGGCGGACGGCAAGCCTCAGGGTAACTGGATGGGCATAAGACCGGTGCATTGCCGGGAGGCCGTGGCTTTCTTCCTCAATTTTACCTATATGATAGACATGCCGGAGCATGAGGAGATACTCCGGGCCAATCAGGACCGGCTCTATGGCAACGGCGGTGTGGACGACAAGGTGCCGGTGGAGACTGTGCTGGCCCAGATGAGGCAGCAGCGCACCATCAATGTCGGGCTGGTCTATCCCGGCAATGGAGTAGTAGGACTCGGAGGCGGCAGTACCTTCGGGGCATGGCAGGCCGGCTGGCTGGAACATTACACCTCCGCTTATGCCTGTGAGGTCATGTTTCACGAGCTCGGGCATGTGATGGGTTACAGTCACAGCAGTTCCTTTACCTACGGGCCGTGGGCTCAGGAACTTATGAACAATTTTTATATCAATCACCTTTCGGAGATGCCGGTTGAGTCTCCACATTGGCTCAACAGCAAGGCAAATCCGAGCATATATCAATAGCGATGAGAAAGTATATCAGTGCAACAGTAACGGCGGCCATATTGCTCCACGGATGCTCTCCGGTGGACGAGGCTGTGCGGACAGGGCGGCCTGAAACCCTGGCAGTCAGGATGGATGTGCCGGCAACGGAAGTACACGACGTGACCGCTTTCAGGTTTGAGGACGGACTGCTCCGGGAAGTCGTGGAGGCGGAGCCGCTTCAGGGGCAGGATGCTTACGGTGTGTCATTGGAAAAGATACCGGGCAGACTGTACCTGCTGGCCAATTCCTCGGCCTTGGAGGCTATGACAGCCCTGCTTCCCGAAGCAGTGCGCGAGGATGAATTCCTGGCTCTTACGGCGACAGTTGAGGAAATGACCGGGCGCGGTCTGCTGATGACAGGTGTGGTGCTCCTCAATGAAGACACTCCCCGGATGCTTCCGGTGAGTATGCGCCGGAGTGTGGCCCGGATAGACGTGGCTGTCTTGGAGGCCGGGGTGGAGGTGCTGTCCGTGGAGATAAACGGACTGTATGGGGAGGGGTATGTGATGCCTCAGGCGGATATCGCCGTGCCGAAGACAGCCGCGCAGATGAGGATTGTCCGGGATTACGCCGATGCTCCTCTGCGCGGCGGCAGTGATGTGGCGGCCTATGTACCCGAGCAGTCCGGTCAGGGAGCGGTGGTGGGGGTGACAGCCAGGCTGGACGGCGGGCTGCACCGGCTGAGGGTGAGTCTGCCTCAGGTGCTGGAGCGGAACAATACCTATACTGTCAGCGTGACCGGCAACGGGGCGGGGCTTTCTGCAACGGTGCTCAGCGAGAGTTGGGCTCAGGGACCGTCTTCGGGTTCGGAGCATGTTCCGGCAGCGGTGGTGGATACGTGCAATTCCGTATTCGACGGCGGCGTGAGGGTCAATGACAGAGGGGACAGTGTCTTCGTGGCGTATACCGGAAGTGTGTCTTTTCTGGCTCTGTCCGCCGCTCCGGGTTCGGAGGTGTCTGTCGAGGGCACTACTACGGAAGGGGCAGTGGAATATGCCGATGGCGGACTCCGTGTGACCGGAGACTTCCGTATGCCGGGCAGCGTGACTGAGAGGGTCTATGTCAATGTCCGTCAGGACGGCGTGCAGACAGGCCGTATAGTGGTTGTATTCGAGGCCAGTCCTGTAAGACTCGGCGGTATGCTGGCCTTGGACGGTGACGGAATCTGTGATTTCGGCCGGTATGTGGACGGGAAGCTGGGCACGGTGACGGTGCCTGCCGGTAAGACGGTGAGCGTGGAGTTTGAGGGAGAAGAGGATGCCTGGATGAGAGCAGATCTCATGCGGGAATGGGATGGTGTCCGTATATACCGGATATTGGGCGGATGGCGTCCCAATGATCCGACGGCGGACGGCCGTATGCAGGAGGGCCTGCTGGTCATCTCGGATGAGGAAGGCGGTGCGCGGGAGGCTTATCCTGTGAGGCGGCTCAACTGGGGGCTGCCGGTGGCCAGGATCGGCGATACATGGTGGACGCTCTTCAATCTCCGGGGCAATGCCCGCAGCTTCGAGGACCAGATAACCTGCGCGGAGATACCCGTGGCAGCAGATGCACTTATGGACATGCTGCTTGCCCTGCCTGGCGACAGTCTGCTCGGGCTTATGGGGGACCAGTATCAGGCCGGCAATCCGGACGGACTCCGGCTCAGTCACGACGGAAGTCTCTACTATTACGAGGGCATGAAATCCTCGGGAGGGGATTTCGGTCTGCTGGATCCTGCGGTCATGGCCCCTGACGGCTATCGGATACCGTCCTATGAGGACTTTGCCTTCCTGGCCGCCAGCGACGACTACAACTTGGGCGGCACCGGCACCCGTACTTTCACCAACCGGGTCGGCAAGCAGATAACTGTCACCATCGCGGAAAGGCAGGCGGAATTTCTCGGACACGACTATGGAACAGTGGCCTTCTATGAGTTCAGCAGTGACGGAGGCACATGGGTGCTGTATGGTCCCGGACATCAGTGGAACACTACTGCAGGCAATGTGGCCCGTATGAACATCCTGCTGGCCACTCACGGGGCGGCGGGCCGCAGCTGGGGGCTTGAAGGCTACGCCTCTTCGGACCGTCCCGGTCAGAACTGGCTGAAATACGTGGCCCACAACAATACCAAGACCCGCACGATAAGGTGCGTCAAGACACCTGTGGAATACATTTATTAAATCATAACCGTTTTTTATAAACTTTTAAAAATTTAAAAAATGAAAAAGACTTTGACAACTGTGTTTGTGATGTCGCTTGTGCTGGCATCCGCATGTAACGTAGAGGAAAGACCTTCTCCGATGCCCGGAGGAGAGAGAACCGTAAGGGCGACCGTGTCCGGGTATGACGGCTCCGGTCTGCTTCTGGACGGGGAGAATACTGTCGGCGACCTTCAGGCCTGTATATTCGAGGGCGGGCGTATGACGGCCGTATATGAGAACATTCCCGTGTCGGGCAGCACTTACGAGATAAAGGTGACCGGGCATTCCGGCAATATGTATGTGCTGGCCAACACCGGCGGCCTGGTGGACCTTACGGCCCTGCAGTCGGCGGATATCACCGAGGAAGAATGGCTGCGGCTGGGGCTGGCGACCAACCGTGGCGGTCCGGCGCATTTCTTCAGCGGAAGCGTCGGCCTGGACGGCATGGGCTCTTCCCAGACAGAGATTCCGGTAAGTCTGCGCCGCGGAGTGGCCCGTTTTGACCTGCAGCTCAGGACGGCGGGTGATGCGTCCGTGACCAGCGTGACATTCCGCAATGTGGCCCAGTCCGCCTATATTTTCCCGGTGGAGGGAGAATATTCTCCTGCGGATGTGACCAGGGATGTGGCTCAAGTGACTTTTGACGAGCCTCTTACATCTGATACTCCTGCCGTAATGTATCTTTACGAACAGGACAATGACGGTATAGAAGTGGAGGTGGAGGCCATGCTGGACGGCAGACCGTACACTCTGACCAAGACCCTTTCGGGTGACGTGCTCCGCAACACGGTCTATACTCTTACAGTCCGTAAGGACAATATAGACGTGACGCTGGATATTACCTTCGAGGACTGGAACTCCGGCGGCGACACCGAGTTGACGCCGGATAGAAGCAGGGCCATTGCCGTGGACATCTCCGGCAGTGGCCTGCCCTCCGGGGTTGAGGCAGTGGATGGAGGCAGGACGCTGGTTCTGCCTCATTTTGCATCGGATTTTGTCATAAAAGTGGACAGCGACGAGGAACTGGAACTGGTCTCGGCTGAAGGACTCTTGCTGGAGGTGGAGCCTCTGCCGTATGCTGGAGTGGAGGATATGAACCGCTTCCGGATAAGCAAGGCCCTGTATGCTCCGGGAGTCAACGGCTCTGAAACCGCGCTTCAGTTCCGCCGTAAGGGATTGAAGCAGGTGTATCCCGATGATCGTATAGCTTTGAGACTTTCGCCCAATCCAGTCCTGCTGGAGGGAGAAATGGATTTCAGCACAGGAGATTATGCCTACGACTTCGGCCGTTATGTGGACAATGAGCTCGGAGTGCTGACTATTCCGGACGGCAGCAGCATAGCTCTTGATTTTCCGCCCGGAGAGGACCCTTGGGCGAAGTTGGAGAGTCTCGGAGACAACCGCTGGCGGGTGCTGGGCGGCTGGCGGCCCAATGATCCTACGGCGGACGGACGCCGCCAGTCCGCAGTAATCGTTATCTCTGACGGGGCTCTGACAGAGGAATATACGTTCACCCGCCGCAATTACGGCCTGCCGGTCACATGGCTTCACGGAGTGTGGTGGTGCAAGTACAATGCTATGGGCGATTCCCGCAGTTTTGAGGACCAGATACTCTCGTCGGAGGATCCGGCAGCGGCTGCAGGTCTGAGCGTGTTTGACTATCTGACATCATGCAGTGCCGAAGAGTACCGGGGCCTGTGGCAGTGGGCTTATCAGGGCGGCAGCGGACAGGGTATGAGGGTGGTGGACCACGACGGAGTGCTGGTGATGGACGGCTTCAGCACGAGCGTGGCCGAGCATATCAACAAACTCCCCGCGGATGCCCTTTCTCCGGACGGTTACGAGCTGCCGTCGATGGAGGATTTCAACCGGGTGTTCGATGCTACGGACTATGTCTGGCTGATGTGGAACGGTACGCACCGCCTCCGGACACCCTGGGAGGGACACGATGTCATCCGCCGGGAGCAGAAACGCAAGGACAATGTGACTGTAGGTACGCAGACCATATCCGGCCTGTATTATGTAGCCATGTCCTCTCCTGACTATCCGGAATACGAGCCGGTGGTCTGGTACGGTCCCGGAGCCCAGTGGAACGATGCCGGTATCCAGCATTCCAATCATTACAACAACATCCTCTTCGGAGTACATTCTCCGGCAGGGGAGGGGTGGTATATGGCCGGCAGCATGGATGTGTTCTATCTCAACAAGAACGGAGCCGGTACCAAGGACACCCGTATCCTGCGTTTCAAGAAGTCCGATGTGGAGTACATCTATTGAGCACGGTCCGGCTGGCCGCTCTGAACCGCATTATCGGTACTGCAGCCGCCTCAGACATTGATAGGACAGGCTCCATATCAGGACCGGCAGCACATACGAGTACAGTATGGCCGGAATCGCTCCGCCTGTCTCGTCTATGTGAAGCACTCCGATGCACAGGCCGTGCAGGAACAGCATAGCCAGTACGGTCAGGGCTACCTTATGCTTTCTGAGCACCAGATTGCCCAGGACGAATACCGACTGGTACAGGCAGATTTTTCCGAAGTCATACCAGAAGCCTCCGGGGCTTATGCCGCTCTCCGTGCTCCATACCATTCCTGAGAAACCTCTGCCGCCGCCGACCGCTGTCAGCAGACAGTCCAGAACATAGACTCCGATATAGAATGTAAGCGGAATGACGATGACTGAGACCAGCATCATGGCCGCGAATTTTACCCAGACCCGGACGGGCAGCATCGCATAGCCTATGCCGTCGGATGGATTGTTGACATATCCGTACACTGCCGCCGGGACGCAGAACGCGAAGAACTGTGCCGCTATGTACAGCACCGGTATCCTGTCCCCGGGCGTGACAGCCTGGCCGGTAAGCAGCATTATCACCCAGTAGGCTATATACAGTCCGGTCATCACCGCACCGGCAGGCCATACCTTTTCGGCCCCGTACCTCAGATCCAGCAGCGTCAGTCTTCCGAGCCTTTGCATATTCCCTGATTTACAGCACATAACTCACCTCCTCCCGGCTCCTGCCGGATACTTCCGTCAAGTATTGTACGAAGCTCCTGCCGCCTATCGTGCAGGCGTCGAACAGCACTTCCATGTCCAGTTTTCCAACGCCCCGCGACTGTGCCTTACCTGTATTGCCCGAGGCTGTTCCGGTTTCTTCATGAGCCGCGCTTTCCTGCCGGCCGCCGGCTCGTTCCGGATCGGGATATCCATTGACGCTGTATCCGCGCTTCATGATATTGACATAGCCGTCCGAGACCTTCTCGCTGAACAGTGCGTCCGTCATGATGCGGTCGGACTGCACGAATGTCACCGTACTTTCGATATCGCTTACGGAAGCGTTGAGCATCAGCCGTCCCTCATCTATCACCGCGACGTGGTCCACGACATCCTCTATGTCCCGCACCTGATGCGTGGACAGGATTACCGTCCTGTCCGGACCTGCATACCGGGACAGCATACGTCTCAGACACAGCTTGGACGGAATGTCCAGCCCGTTGCCCGGCTCGTCCAGAAGCAGTACTTCCGCGTTGAGGGACAGAGCAAAGGCTATGAGTGCCTTTTTGCGCTGTCCGAATGAGAGCCTGCTCAATCTCCCGTGCGGATCCACCTCGAATTCTTCCAGATATTTCAGCAGAGCCTCTCCGTCATAGCCCGAATAGAACCTCCCGTACCCTGCCGCATAATCGCTCACAGGTATGTCCGGGGCATTCATGCTCTCCGGAACGAAATACAGTCTGTCCAGAAACTCCGGCTTCCGTCTATAGGGCTCGCAGCCGTTGACCTCAATCTTTCCTCCGCCGCACTCCATCAGTCCGGCCATCAGGCGGAGCAGCGTCGTCTTGCCTGCTCCGTTCTTGCCCAGGAGACCGTATACAGTACCTTTCTCAAAGCGCGTACACAGACCGTCATATACGCGACGTCCCCCGTAGCTGAATGTAAGTTCATCTATCCGTATCATAAAACCAAAGATTAAATGTTACAGTGCTGTCGGGCTGCCGCGGGACGTTACGGTGCCTCTTCTTCCTGCAAATATGAGTCATTATTTCCACATTGCAAAATCCCGGATGAAAGTTTTGATAGGATTGGAAAAATTCATTTGCATTGCTCTCAGTTTCTGCGAATATTCGGCTTCGCCGCATATACTGTGCGCCTCGGCAGTGCAAATTGAATAAATTCATTTGCATTGCTCTCGGCTTCTGCGTATATTTGCAGCCAGAATTGAAGGAGAGATGCCGGAGTGGTCGAACGGGGCAGTCTCGAAAACTGTTGAACTCCTTGTGGGTTCCGGGGGTTCGAATCCCCCTCTCTCCGCAAAAGGGAACGAAGATGCCGCAGAGCTTGCTCTAGCGGCTTTTTTGTTTCCTTTTGCAATGCCCGCCGCAGGCGGCAGGGGATGTGCGACCGCAGGGAGCAAATCCCCCGGGAGAGAGACGGTTCGTGGCCGCTTTGCCCCGCCGCAGGCGTCAGGGGAAATGCGACCATCTGCAAAGTGTGCGGCGTCCCTGACCGAATGGTAACTACGGGAACAGTGCTGTATTGTAACTGGCCAATAATCAGTTGTTTGTAGAACGCTGGTGCTTCTGCCGCGACCTAAGATACCGACTAAAGATTCTTGTTGTAATCACAACTGTCACATATACTGTATGTTGTATCTGTGAGGTGCTTCTCTGCTTGCCATTGCCGCACCCTTCCGTACCACCTTGGAAATGTGAGCGAAGAAAGTGTGCGGAAATAGCAGCATGACAACAGCCTTATATGTTCCTGAAAGGACGGTAAACGGTACAACTCTTGGAGGAACATTGTTTATGTCGGGGTATAATGAAGAGGGATATGTCAATCAGTTTGCGCCAGCAACGGAAGGCGATCTGGTTATCGTCAATAACGGAGACGGGACATATCAGCTTACATTCAGTTTCTTGGATGACCTCGGGCATACCTGGGACGGGACATGGTCCGGAACCATAACAGCTGACAACTATGATTTCTCCAGTCAGTCGAAGGCTGTGAAGCAGAAAGCAGTAGAAAATTTCACAGTGCGCTGAAATAATTCCCGGTCTATAATGTAGAAAAGATCAAATGACACGGGCCCCGAAAGTTTTTGTCTGACTTTCGGGGCTCACGTCAATTTATGCCGTTTCTATTCTCTGGTGGCAATCCGGGAGCAGAAGGTGAGGATGTCATGCCAGACGGTCTCCTTGCCGGTCTCGTTGAGGATCTCGTGGCGCATGGAGGGGTAGAGCCGGGACTGTACGTCGGTGTAGCCGGCGCGGCGCATGGTCCTGACGGCCTCGTCGAATCTGCGTCTGTCCAGCAGGCACGGGTCGTCCTCTCCGGAGATGAAGAGCACCGGCATGTCCGGCCTGCTCGGATGCCATCCCGAGGTGCTGTAGGCATCCTGCATCAGTGAGAACAGGTTGATGAAGCCGTCGGCGGTGAACTGGAAATTGCACAGCGGGTCCTGGTCGTAGTTCAGTACAATCTCGGGATCGGAGCAGACCCAGGCGTTGGGTGAGCCCTCATGGCGGAAACGGCGGTTGAATGAGCCGAATGCCAGACGCTGTATGAGCCGGGGCCGGCATTTCTTCCCGGCAAGGAGGGCGTAAAGCCGCGCAATCAGCCTGCCGACCGGTGCTCCGTTGTTGCGGCTCGGACTTCCGCAGACGATAAGGCCGGAGAGCAGATTATCGTAACGCTTTGCAAATGAGCGCACGGCCATTGACCCCATGCTGTGTCCGAGAAGTATCAGCGGCAAGTCGGGATGTTCCATCCGCATCCGTTCCATGACGGCCTTGATGTCATCGACCATGGCTGTGAAGCCTCCCTCGTAGAAGTATCCGAGGTCTTCGGCGGACCGTACCGATTCCCCGTGTCCCCGGTGGTCGTGGATGACGCTTGCGAATCCGTTGGCTGCCAGAAATTCCATGAACGGGATGTACCGCTCCTTATGTTCGCACATTCCGTGTACTATCTGCACGATGCCTTTTGGCGCGGTCATCGGTTCGCAGATTATGATGCTGAGTGCCAGTCCGTCCGACGGAGAGGCGATCTTCTCTTTTCTGAAAGTGGCCTGTTTTGAATATGTCATGATATCCGGTATCTCCAAAAGTATGCCATCTGCATCTTCAATCGCCATATTACCAACAAATGAGGATATTCCGGAACATTTTCTTAAAAATGGTTATATTTACATTTTAAACGGAATATAAGAAAATGAAGGCTTATACGTATTTGGGACAAGGAAAGGCGGCCCTGCTCGACAAGCCGGAGCCGCAGCTGCAGGGGCCGCGCGATGCCCTGGTGCGGGTGACCCTCGGGAGCATCTGCACGAGTGACCTGCATATTCTGCACGGTAGCGTGCCCCGGGCCGTGCCTGGGATTACTCTCGGACACGAGATGGTAGGGGTGGTGGAGGCCGTCGGCTCTGCCGTGGGCTCGGTCCGGCCGGGAGACCGGGTGGCGGTCAATGTGGAGACGTTCTGTGGCTCGTGCTTCTTCTGCCGTCACGGCTATGTGAACAACTGCAGTGACCCGCTCGGAGGCTGGGCCCTCGGCTGCCGTATTGACGGCGGTCAGGCGGAATATGTCCGGGTGCCGTACGCCGACCAGGGACTGACCCGCATTCCGGACGGTGTGAGCGATGCTCAGGCGCTGTTTACCGGAGATCTGCTGGCTACCGGGTTCTGGGCTGCCCGCATTTCTGAGATTGTTCCTGAGGAGGATACTGTCCTGATCATCGGCACCGGACCTACCGGTATATGCACCCTGCTGTGCGTGATGCTCCGCAGGCCCCGCCGCATCATTGTCTGTGAGAAATCCCCGGAGCGCAGGCGTTTCGTCCGGGAGCATTATCCAGAGGTGGTGGTGACCGACCCGGAGCACTGCCGTCAGACCGTTCTGGAGCACAGCGCCCACGGAGGAGCCGATGCCGTTCTGGAAGTGGCCGGTACGGAGGAGACCTTCCGCATGGCCTGGGAATGTGCCCGTCCCAATGCCGTCGTGACCGTAGTCGCCATGTACGACCGCCCTCAGGTGCTGCCTCTGCCCGACATGTACGGCAAGAACCTGACGTTCAAGACCGGCGGCGTGGACGGCTGCGACTGCGCGGAAATCCTCCGCCTCATCGCCGACGGCCGTCTCGACGCCACACCGCTCATCACCCACCGCTTTCCCCTCAGCCGCATCGAGGAGGCCTATCGCCTCTTCGCCTCGCACGCCGACAGAGTCATCAAGATTGCCGTTGAGCCATAGCGCAGCCCTTCAGCAGTGACGTTTTGCAGTAAAGCAATATAGTTATATCGTATTCACGTTTGTTTTATGAATATCCGCAAAGATACCCCCAGTCCCAGATTGCCGCTCCGTGGCTGACCTCATCCGCCTAAGGCAAGTCCGGGTCGGATGGATGTTCTTGAAGCGCCGGAGCATATTGCTGCCCTCCATATCATTCCGCTCTTCTGGTCCAATCCTCCCGGCATCCTCACGTTGCTTTTTAGTTGTATTACAACCGCCTGATTGACTGGATTTTGTATTTTTCGCAAAAAGTTAAATGACGGTAAAAGGGCTCATTCTGAGCGTAATTCGCCCCACTTAAAATGTCACCAGATAGATAAGGTGTTTATATTCAAGCATATGCACTTCAACTAAAAAGCATCGTGAAGTAAAGTGAGGGCCGTAGGGGTATATTTGCGGATAGTCAATTTTTTCTTTCGAGTGGGTGCCGACAAAAGTGGTGTGACCCGTCACCTTCTGGATTTCGTTGCTGAGCATTTTGCATTTTCCTCAAAAATAATTTGCATGTATGTAAAATATACTTTACATTTGCACAAGTAAAATTTACATAAATAAAACAGATATGAAAACTAAACATTATCTTCTTTCCTACAAATGGCAGACGGCAGGATGGATACTCCTGGCTGTTGCCTTAATGGTGACTTGTCTAATTGTTGGTGTAGGACTTTACATGACGATGAGCGAGGCTGTTACGAAACTATTTGTCGCGGCTGTTTATGTCGTGACCGCTCTTTCACTGCTGCTGATAGCATTTTCGGAGGAGAGGCAGGAGGACGAATTCATTAAGTCGCTGCGGGGAAGGTCGCTGGCTGCTGCGGCTTGCGTGGCATTTGTGCTGTCCATAATCTGGTTCTGTGTGAGCAATGTAGGCCAGATGTATCTCCCTTCGCAGATAGGTGACGATCTGTGGTGGAAGTTCAGCTTAGTGGATAATTATCTGTCAATCATCCCGATGTTCTTCCTTTACATCGTTATTTTCAAAGCGAGTCTGTGGGTCTATAGATGGAGGAGCCGCCATGAAGAATAACATCCGCGTTGAAAGAGCCGTCCTGCGCATATCGCAGCAGCAGTTGGCCGAGGCCGTCGGAGTCTCCCGCCAGACCATTTACGCCATCGAGAACGGAAAGTTCATTCCCTCCACCGAGCTGGCACTGAAACTTTCGGCTTATTTCGGGAAGACTGTCAATGAGCTTTTTCAGCTGGATTGAAGGAGTGTCGGCAAAATATATTAAATTTGTAGCAAATCCCTTTAATTATGAGCAGAGAGGAGAAGAATAGGATAGCATTTTATATAGCATGTATAGGAGCTTTCGCTGAGAGGTTCTCCATAAGCAATGCTTTTGCATACAACTATCTGTCTCAATATAAAGGGTTGGAACTGATATACGATTACTACGATATCGAGCATACGTTCTCTATAGATGATGCAGTAGAGGATATGCAGAAAATATGTCGGCGGAATGGAGGTCCGCTCGTATGATACTGTATCATGGCTCAAATATAGAGATTGGTGAAATTCTTCTGGCAAAAGGCAGGCATGGAAAAGACTTTGGCAGAGGATTCTACCTGAGTGCGGACTATAGACAGGCAGTGCGGATGGCTGAGAATGTCGTAAGGAGAGAGGGTGCCGGTGTGCCGTGTGTGACCCGTTTTGAGTTTGATGAAAGCAGGACCTGTAATCTGGCAATAAAGCGTTTTGATGGCTGCACAGAGGAGTGGGCAAGGTTTGTTCTGGATAATAGAAGGAATTATACAGATAGACAGAGTCATCCTTATGATATCGTAATAGGCCCGATTGCCAATGATGCTGTCGGTGTTCAGATAAGGTTGTTGTCACGAGGTTTTATAACGTTTGACAAGTTTATAGAGAACTTAAAATTCACAACGCCGACAGTTCAGTATTTTTTCGGAACGGAGCAGGCTGTCAAATTATTGAAAAAATTATGACATCTGACGAAAGACAATTTCTGATAGAGACGTTATGCGAGGATCTGGTCCCGATGATAATGGAAGAGTATAATCTTTCAGATAAGGAAGCTATTGATAAACTGTATAAATCCAATACATTTTCTAAGATAGAGGACCCGGATACCGGTCTATATTATCAGAGTCCCGTATATGTCTTCGATTTTCTGAAAGATGAATTCAATGCAGCCGGGATTGAGCATTAAGCAGAAAGCGAGTCTGACGGCTATTTACGTCAGAAATTTTCTGATAGTATCGGGGATATGCAGCTTGTCTGCGTTCATTGCTCTGGCGGTAATGGACGCAGATAGGGCCGGACTCGCAGCGATGGCCGGGATGCTGTCGCTGATGAAGCTGTTCCTGACCGGGATACTGTTGCTGCTTAGAATGTTGGACCGCGGCCGGGGCGACCGGGAGTTTTTCTATATCAATCTCGGACTCTATCCGCACCGGATGACGGCTGCGGCTGTGATTCTCGACCTTGCGGTATATGCTGTGGGACTGACCGTCATAATCTTGATTAAAAATGCCCTGCAGTACTGAGACACATAAAGTGCATACGCTGCTCGCCGACAGCATAACCCTCTCTTTCGGACGGCAGAATGTCCTGAACGGAGCCTGGCTGCGGTCTCAGACCGGCAGGGTTACGGGGCTGCTGGGCCGCAACGGGAGCGGCAAGTCCTCGATGTTCCGTGCGGTGATGGGGCAGTTGAAGGCTCAGAACTGCTTTGTGCGGGTGGACGACGAAACCGTCTCGGATGCCTTGCAAGGCGGCAGCGCTTCATGGCTGCCGTGGTCCGTGACCGGAGGCCTCTTCCGGAACAGCTCCGTGGCCCGCTGTCTCAAGTACCTGCCTCAAGGCAACTTCCTGCCGCCTAAGATGACCCTGCGCCGGATTTTCGAATATTACTCAATGGACTACGGAGAACTTACAGAGGCTTTCCCCAAATTCGCACAGTATCAGGATGCCCAGGTGCGGGAACTGTCCTTTGGAGAAGTGCGCATCGCCGGGATATGGCTGGTGCTGTGCTCCCCGTCTCCGTTCTGCATCCTCGACGAGCCGTTTTCCTTCCTCGCCCCGGTGGCGGTGGAACGGATACAGGACCTCATCCGCCGTCAGAAGTCCTCCAAAGGTATCATCCTCTCCGACCACAACTACAACGCCCTCCTCGAAGTCTCCGACGAAGTCCTCCTGCTCTCCGACGGCTATGTCCATCAGGTCCGGGACCGCAGCGACTTGGTGCGGTACGGCTACTGTCGCTAATGGCTGTCTGAGCGGTATTCGAGGATGTCGCCGGGCTGGCAGTCGAGGGCACGGCAGAGGGCCTCGAGGGTGGTGAAGCGGATGGCGCGGGCCTTGCCGGTCTTGAGTATCGAGAGGTTTGCGGGGGTGATGCCGACTTTTGCGGCCAGCTCGCCGGAGGACATCTTGCGGCGGGCGAGCATTATGTCTATGTTTACGATTATTGCCATGGCTGTTAGTTTAGATGGTGAGTCTGTTTTCTTCGCTGATTCTGACCGCAAGGCCGTAGATAAGGGCGAATGCGAAGAGTATCAGCGGAGTCAGAAGCATGGAGTCAGTGATATGTCTGTACGACGAGGGATGGACCAAAATACCTATATTCTCATTGCAGAAATTGTACAGTAGGTTGCATACTGCGGCTGATATCAGTATGTAAGTGTTTGATTTAAGGAAAAATGCTCCTGATTTGAGGGCAAGAATGGACTTGATCATGAACAGGAGCAGCAGAGCGTCGAAAGCGATGCCGAAGAGCATGCGTCCATAAAATATAAAGTACTGCCAGCCGAGGACGTCGTCGCGCCATACGATTTTGCTGCCGTTCTCAGCTGCGCCGTCTCCGTAGACAATATTCCTGTAGTCTGTAAACCATTCGGCTACGCTTCCGCTTTGCACGATAAGCCATACGGCATTTACAATGCAGATGATGCCGACTATCACTGTTACGGCAATCAGTAGATTTTTAGTGTTTCTTTTCATAATTCGGTGAATTTTTATTGTTAATCGATATGCAAATATAGTGATTTTATCGAAAAACAATAAATAATCTGAAATTTTCTTGATGTTAAGTCTTTTTGCTGTCATAGAGCGCAATCCGTATATGCGGTGCGGACCCTCGCCGTTTTTGAACGCGTACATTTTTGCGGTAAAAGTTTTACTTTTGCGGTAAAAGTATCCATAATCATGGCAAAAAGACTTCTCACTATCCTTCTTCTGAGCACGGCAGCAATGCTGGCATCTCAGGCGCAGAATGCTGACGGGCGTATCGGGACGTGCATGAACGAAGGCCGTTGGTTCGACCTGGCACACGAGCTGAATGTTACTCCGGCGGATTCCGTCAACCCTATTTTGTATAAGATGGCTGTGGCAATGACGCACCATTATTTCAACCGCCCTGACTCGGCGTGCACCGTGCTGGGAGATCTGCTGAACAATCATCAGGAGGAGTTGGGCGACAATACTTTAAGCATGGCGGTGCTGATGGGACTGAACCTGGCGCGTACCGACCGCTATGCTGAAGCGGCAGAGCTGATGCAGAGCCTGTGCGGCCAGCTGGAAGCAATGGGTGCGGACAGTACGCAGACCGCAGGGCTGAGTATCATGGAGCGGCAGTACCGCGTTTTTGCCGAAAACGGCCCTGTCTGCCGGCCTCTGCATCCCGCAGGCACTTACCGCGTTTCGATGAAGATTGATAATGCGATGCATACGGTCAGGGATAAAGCGTCCGAAGGGCATTTTATAGCAATGGACGGGCGCATCAACGGGAGGAAAAGTTCTCTGGTATTCGATACCGGTGCCGGTGTCAATATCATATCCTCCAGACAGGCATACGCAAGCGGCTTGCGTCTTCTGGATGCAGTCATACCGATGGCGGGGGTCGGTATGCAGCATGGACATCTTGCAATGGCGGATACGCTGCGTATTGGTGACATGGTGTGGGCCAATGTCCCGTTCCTTATCGTAGACATCCGGACGGGTAATGCGGAAGTGGACAGTACTGGTGTGCTGCTGCCTCCGGTCATCGGTCTGCCTCTCATGCTCCGTATGCGGGAAGTACAGCTGGATTTTGAGCACCGCCAGTTCATCATTCCGGCCGTGCCTTCTTCAAATCCGCTGGGAGAGAGCAATATGCTGAGGACGGACAGTGAGGGCCTGCACGTGGCTGCTGCAGACGGAGACGGGCGGCCTCTGTATCTGCATTTTGATACAGGTGGATACGGGACAACACTTCTTCCGCATTGGTACCTGCAGCACAAGGAAGAGGTTATGGCTGCTGGAACACCGGATTCCCTGAGGGTTGCCGGTGTGGGCGGTGTCAACAGTACCCGCGCTTACCGTCTGCCGTATAAAGAGTTTCGCATAGGAAACGGTGAGGCTGTCCTCGATTCGGTGACAGTGGATACAGGAGTCGGCTTGCATACAGGCGGTGAGGAAAGTCCTCAGTACCTGGGAGGAGAAGAGGACGGTACTTTGGGGCTGGACCTTCTGGAGCAATTCAGGACGGTGATACTGAACTTGGAGGAAATGTATCTGAACGGGATACCGTATTAGCTCGATAGCAGGCAATGCAGGCCAATCTTCACGTTGCTTTTTAGTTGTAACGGATGTGGCTAAAAATTAAGATGTTGGCAAAATCACAGAATTTCAAATGCGGCTAAAATCACTCGTTTTGGGCAGAAAATGCTGCACTTAAAAATGTCTATGGCGGCAAATATCTGAATGTCAGAAGATAGCATTGTAACTAAAAAGCAACGTGGAATTTTACTGAGGTGAGTCAGTTTCAGTTTAAAGGGTGGAGACTGTGAAGGATGTGCTGTGCGAATAAGCTGTGGCCGGATCAGTGCGTCTTGAGAAATGTATCCAGCGCGGTGAAGTATTCTTCGGTATGGGTGAATGCGGCCTGGAGGTGCTTGCAGTCGAATTCCCGGAGGGTGACGAGCGGGGAGGCGGTCAGGGGCTCGAGCAGGCGGCGGGGGCTGACGGTGTCTTCCGTGGCGTGGATCAGCAGCATGGGGACGGAGATGTCCTGAGGACGGAAGCCGGGGGAGAGGAGGGGAGTTGCCGGCAGTTGCACGGATTTTCCGTCACTGCCGGAATTGGCTGCTTTGCCGTTATCGCTGCCGTTGCCGGTGCTGCCGCTGTCACTTTTATTGCCCCCGTTCAGAATCCTGACGCTCTCCGCCGGATCGGAGATGAACCCGTCCATGACGCAGCTCCGGATGAGCGACTTCCTGCCGGGGTATTGCCGCAGGTGCTCTCCGACCATTATGGTGCCCATGGAGAATGCCAGCACGTCCACCGGCCTGTCCCGGAGGACGGCGACATGTTCCAGGACTGCCCCGAAATCCCGCAGATACTCGCTGTGGTAGAGCATGTCCCGGTCCGTCGCGAAGTCCTGGCTTCCTCCGAAACCGCGCCAGTCGAACATCCATACGTCGTAGCCCAGGAAGCAGAGCGTCGCCCCGATTCCCAGCCATTGTCCCATATTGCCGGCGTCGGCGCAGGCTATCAGCACGGACCTTTCATTTTCCCCGGTGCCGGGCAGATTCCAGATATTGATCCTGTACCCGTCCGAGGTCACCACCGAGTCCTCGACGTACTCGATGCCAAAGTCTTTCGGTGTGTAGGTGTATTCTTTCTGCGGGTTGATGGCGCGGGCTGCTGTGAGGCTGACGAGCAGGATGAGGGCCGTGGATAGGAGTCGGGATATCGTTTTCATGATGATGGGTTAGCGGTGGTTGAATTTAAGATGCTTTATCTGCAGACAAAAATACGGAAAAATTCTGTTGCCGCAATGGCAGTGTTTTGTGGGATTTGCTGCCGTTGTGGCAGGGGCGCGGCGGGTCCGATGCCGTCCATAGTAAAAGTACTCCAGGGGGCCGGCAATGTATCCGGATTTAAGGTAAAGGGGCAGGCTTGCGGACAATGATAATCATTAAATCTGTATATTTGCAGAATATCGATATAAACAGAAACTGACGATGGAGAACGAACGCAAGTATTTTTTCAACTATTTTTCATCTTTGATTGATGTCTGTAAGGACGGGCATGAGCCTGTGCTGGATATGAAGTACAAGAGTTTTTTGTGGGATGAGGACGTCAAAGGCATAACCCTGCAGCAGGAAGTACACAGCATCGGAAATCCGGATGAGGCCAGGACCGTCAGGATAAGACTGGCAATCATCAAGGACGAGGACTGCCGGGCCTTTATGGAGGTGATGAACAGGTATAATCAATGGGAGTTCGCCAAGGGCCAGGTCTCGTCGTCCATAAAGGTGGACGGCCAGTCGTATCGGAAGATACTGGACTACTACGGCGAGGATTGCCGGAAGGCAGAGGAGGAAATTCTCGGTAAGATCGTCAGTATGACCGAGGTGGAATATTCCATGCCTGTGGGGCAGATTGAGGACACTCTGACGCTGACCCTTCCTGTCAGCTGCGATATGCTGGAGGCGAATACCGTCTACTGTATCGGCACATTTGAATGCGGCGGACTTCCCTTGTACTGCCGTGAGTGGGCCAGGTTTGAGTTCATCCGTCCTGCGGTGCCTGTAGAGGAGATGTTCGTCCCTTATTCGGCCTATCTGAAGGTCAGGAAGCCGGTCGGCCGGTATCTGTATTTCGACAAGTCGGTCGATTATCGTCATTACACCGGATTCCATTCGGACATACATTACGATAAATTATGCGATGAGGTGGAGGTCAATCCGGCTCTTGTGTGCTTTGAGATGGAGGTGAGATGCGATATAAAGGACCTTCCGATATTTAGCATGGAGATCGGTTCCGGGGATAAGGTGCTCCGCCGGTTCTACTGTCAGTTGCTGGAGGCAGGGAACAAAAACTGTATAGTCGCCTTCTGTCCGCTGTCGGTCGAGGACATTCCGGTGACGAGTTACCGGGAGCTTACGGCCTCTCTTCGGGTATTTGACCGCACAATCGCCACATTCCGGTTCCTTACGGATAGAAAGGAGGAGGGCAGACTCCGGCTAAAGTAGTGATGCCCCCGGTAGTGTGGAAGAATCAATGAAGATGAATCAGTGCATCAGTCGGTCTGGTCGGCACCGGCGAGGAGGTCGGGACGGAGGAGGCGGGTGCGCTCCAGGGCCTGCTCTTCCTGCCACTGGCGGATGAGCCTGGGGTTGCCGGACAGGAGCACTTCGGGCACTTTCCAGCCCATGAAGTCGGCCGGGCGGGTGTAGATGGGCGGGGCCAGCAGCCCGTCCTGGAAGGAGTCGGACAGGGCCGAGGTCTCGTCTGTCAGGGCTCCGGGGATGAGGCGGATGATCGAGTCGCAGATGACGCAGGCGGCCAGCTCCCCTCCGCTGAGCACATAGCTGCCTATGGAGATTTCCTTGGTGATGAGATGCTCCCTTATGCGGTGGTCGATTCCCTTGTAGTGGCCGCAGAGGATGATGATGTTGTCGCAGGTGGACAGGCTGTTGCACATGCTCTGGTCGAGTGTCTCGCCGTCGGGAGAGGTGTAGATGACCTGGTCGTAGTCGCGCTGGGAGGTCAGGTCGGTGATGGCCCTGTACAGAGGCTCCGGCTTGATGACCATCCCCGCGTCACCGCCGAATCCGTAGTCGTCGATCTGCTTGTAATTACCTTTGCCATAGTCGTGCAGGTTGACGATATGTATCTCCACCAGACCCTTTTCCCTGGCCCGTCTGATGATGGAGTGGTTGAGCGGACTTTCGAGCAGGTCCGGCACTGCGCTGATAATGTCTATCCTCATAACGGCTGCAAATTTACTTAAAACAGCGGTTCTTTTAAAAAATAATGTATATTTGCGAGTTGATTTTAATATATTGAATATGATTGACGAGACCTTGAATCCTTCTGTAGAGAAGAGTACTGCTGAAAATTCCGTAGAGAATTCTGAAACACTGAATGTTAACCCTACCGAGAATGCTCCTGCCGCGGAGGAGACCACGGCTGCCGGTGCATCTGTCGAGGCTGCCGGAGAGATTGCGGATGCCGCTGCTTCCGTGGCGGCTGAGACTCCCGTGGCTGCTGAGGCAGAGGCGGAGACTGCCGTTGAGGAGATGCGCGGAGCGGTCATCAGTGATGAGGAACTTAAGAAACTGTCCTCAAAGAGCCTGAAAGAGATAGTGGAGACATTCCGCAATCTCGTGGAGAACGGGGACATCATGGAGTTGAACAGGCAGGCTGAGTATATCAAGGCCACTTTCTATAAAGTTCTGAAAGAGGAGAAGATCGCTTCGGGATATCATGCACTTCCCGGTTCGGCCGACTATGTGGAGATGCCGGAGAGCGAGACTGATGCGGAGCCCGCACCGGAGGCTGCTTCCGAGCCCGAAGAGGCTGCCGGAGAGCCGGAAGCCGCTCCTGCAAAAGAAGACGAGGAGGTGTCAGTCAATCCTTTCGTAGAGATAGAACGTGCGTTCAAAGACCTGTACGCCAATTATAAAGCCCGTCGCGCCGTGTATTTCCAGAATCTGGAGCGCGAGAAACAGCTCAATCTGGAGAAGAAGCTGGAAGTCATAGAGGAACTGAAGAAGCTGCTGGAGAGCACGGAGGACATCAATAAGATATTCCCCGAATTCAGGGCCCTCCAGACAAGGTGGCGTGAGATAGGTCCCGTGCCCCAGGCCAGAATCAAGGACGTGTACGACACCTATCAGCACAATGTCGAGAATTTCTACGACCTGGTCAAGATAAACAATGAGCTCCGCGATCTGGATTTCAAGAAGAATCTGGAGTTGAAGACCGAGCTTTGCGAGCGTGCAGAGGCTCTGGAGAACAATCCGAATGTAGTCGAGGCGTTCAACCTGCTTCAGAAACTGCATGAGGAGTGGAAGGAGTGCGGCCCTGTGGCCAAGGAGTTCCGTGAGGAGATATGGGAGAGATTCCGCGCCGCCACTTCCCGTATCAACAAGATGCACCAGGCTTACTTCGAGGGGCTGAAGGTGCAGCAGAAGGAGAACCTGGCGGCCAAGACCGTTCTCTGCGAGAAGGCAGAGGCTCTGGCTGACAAGGATATCAAGGATTCCAACGGCTGGAATTCAGTGACCAAGGAGTTCGAGGAGATACAGAAGGAGTGGAGGAAGATCGGTTTCGCCTCCAAGAAGGACAATCAGAAGATATACGACCGTTTCAGGGCTGCCTGCGATAAGTTCTATAACCGCAAGAGAGAATTCTATGCGGAGTTCAAGGAGCAGATGAGCGGCAATATGGAGAAGAAGATCGCTCTCTGCGAGCAGGCTGAGGCAGTGCAGGACAGTACTGACTGGAAGAAGACTACCGACTATCTGATCTCGCTTCAGAAACAGTGGAAGGAGGTGGGCCCTGTATCCCGCAAGAAGTCCGACCAGATCTGGGCAAGGTTCCGTGCAGCCTGCGATCATTTCTTCGACAACAAGGAGAAGAATTACGGCGGTGTGGATCCTCAGTATGTGGACAATCTGAGGGCAAAGCAGGCGATCATAGAGGAAATAGGCGCTTATGTGTCCACAGGCGACATCAATGCTGACAATAAGGCGGCCAGGGAATTTTCCGAGAGATGGAATGCGGTAGGCTTCGTGCCTTTCAAGGAGAAGGAGAGGATTGCGGAGCAGTACCGTGCGGCCATGTCCGACAAGTTCCCTGATTTCAGAGTTGCAGGAGGTAGAGGCCGTGCGCAGAGGTCCCGCGGCAGGATGGAGGTGAGTCCGGCCCGTCAGGAAAGGGAGCGTCTGCTGCAGAAGTTCCGCAAGCTGGAAAGCGAGATAGCCACATACGAGAACAATATCGGATTCTTCGCAAGTTCCAAGAAGGCCGAGTCGCTGGTAAGGGAATTCCAGAAGAAGATTGACGCTGCAAAGAGTGAACTTGCTGAACTTGAAGAGAAAATACACAATCTGGACGCTCAGGAATAAGGCATGAACAAGAATACTGTTATCGGCATCACGCTGATAGGACTCCTGCTTATAGGCTTTTCGGTTTTCAATGCAAGGATGGCCAGGGAGCAGGCCGAGGTTAAGAGAGTACAGGACTCGATAGCTGCCGCAAAGGCATTTGAGTACGCGGAGCAGATGGCTCAGGCGCAGACCGACAGCACTGGGGCTCCCGTTGCGGACCAGGATGGTCAGCAGACATACCGGAGCACGTATGCCAATCCTTTCATCGAGGCGGCTTACAACGGCGGTGAGGAGTTCTACTATCTGGAAAACAATAAACTGAAGATCAGGTATACGACTAAGGGCGGTCAGGCCGAGAACGTGCTGATCAAGGATTACTACACCAGTGACAGCACTGACCTGTATCTGATGAAGGACGGATACAGCGATTTCGGTCTGCAGCTGTACACCAGCCAGTATATCAACACCGGTGACCTTACCTACGAGAAGGTGGTCAGCACGGACTCCACCCTCGTCATGAGGCTGTATTTCGCCGAGGACTCGTACATAGAGCACAGTTATTATCTGCCTGCGGACAGTTATATGGTGGACTTTGACGTACACATGGTCAATATGGACGCCCATATTCCCCGCAACGCATCCCAGTTCGAGATAGCCTGGAACATGGATGTGCCCCGTCTGGAGAGGGGGTACAAGAACGAGCAGATGTACTCCACCGTTGATTACAAGTATCCCGGAAAGGTGAAGAAGGTGGAGAATCTGGGCATGATGCGCGGAGCCCGTTCCGGCGGTCAGCATAAGGAAGTGACCACCCGTATCGAGTGGCTGGCCTTCCAGCAGCAGTACTTCTCGGCCATACTCAGGGCAAAGGATAACTTCGAGTCGGGCAACCTCTCGCTGAATTTCTATCCTGAGACCGATCCGGACCGCCGCCTGATGAACTGCTCGGCGCTGGCTCTCGTGCAGTACGACCCAGGTGCCGATGTCACCGTGCCCTTTGAGTTCTACTACGGTCCCAACCATTTCCGTACCCTCAAGAGCTACGATTACGATTTTGAGAAGATAGTACCCCTCGGAGGCTGGCTCGTAAGATGGATCAACAGGGGTGTCATCATCCCCGTATTTGACCTCTTCGGCCGCTTCATCAGCAACTACGGTATCATCATCCTGCTGCTGACCCTGCTTATCAAGCTGGTCATCTCGCCGCTGACTCTCAAGTCCTATATGTCCTCGGCCAAGATGAATGTCCTCAGGCCCGAGCTGGACAAGATCAACGCCAAGTATCCCCGTCAGGAGGATGCCCTGAAGAAACAGCAGGAGACCATGGACCTGTACCGCAAGGCCGGTGTGAGCATGTTCGGAGGCTGTCTCCCCATGCTGCTCCAGTTCCCGGTGCTCTTCGCGATGTTCCGCTTCTTCCCGGCTTCTTTCGAGCTCCGTCAGAAAGGCTTCCTGTGGGCGGACGACCTGAGTACCTACGACTCGATCCTCGATTTCGGATTCAACATACCGCTGTACGGTGACCACGTCAGTCTTTTCGCCATCCTCTGCGCCCTGAGTATGTACTTCTCGGCCAGGATGACCCAGGGCAGCAGCGCGGACAACAATCCCCAGATGAAGAGTATGCGCAACATGACCCTCTACTTCATGCCCATATTCATGCTGTTCATCTGCAACAACCTCTCTAGCGGTCTGACATACTACTATCTGCTCTCCAACCTCATAATGATGCTTCAGACCTGGATCATCCGCCGTTTCTTCGTGGATGAGGAGAAGATCATGGCCAGGGTGCGCGCCGCTTCCGTAAAAGGTGCGGCCAAGCCCAAATCCAAGTTCCAGCAGCGTCTCGAGGCCATCCAGAAGGCTCAGCAGGAGGCTATCCGCGAACAGCAGAGACAGCAGCAAAGACGCAGGTAATATTGTAAGGAGGAAATATAATGGGACACATAAGTGAGAATATCCTGTCGCTGAGGCAGGAACTGCCCTCCGGGGTTGAACTCGTGGCAGTGTCCAAATTCAAGTCGGGAGAGGAGATTCTCGAGGCCTATGAAGCGGGCCAGCGGGTCTTCGGCGAGAGCCGTCCCCAGGAACTCAAGGAGAAGGCCCTCTCCCTGCCCAAGGACATAGAGTGGCATTTCATCGGTCATCTGCAGAGCAACAAGATAAAGATGACCGTGCCGTATGTCAGGCTGATTCATTCGGTGGATACCCCCAAGCTCTTCTTCGAGATTGAACGCTGGTGCCGCCAGAACGGCTATAGCGTGGATGTGCTGCTGGAGATGCACATAGCCTCGGAGGAGAGCAAGCAGGGCTTCTCCGATGAGGAGGTGATGGATTTCCTTGCAGGGATAGAGCAGGCCCGTCAGTCCGGGGACAATGAGAAATATCCCTCTCAGGTCCGCATCCGCGGGGTCATGGGCATGGCCTCCCTCACGGAGGACGAGGAACTTATCCGCAGGGAGTTCGCTCATCTGAACTCAGTGTTCGACAGCATCAAGGCTCTTGATTATCCTTTCCTGGGACAGTTTGACCTGAAGTCGTTCGGGATGACGCACGACTATCATATCGCGGTGGAGATGGGGAGCAATATGGTTCGTGTAGGCACTAAGATTTTCGGTCCCCGGGGAGTCCGTTTATCATAGCAGGCGAAATACCGTGCCGTATTCGGCTGGCGATTCGCGATTCTTGATTCAGCCATTTAAGTTCAGTAAACTCTCTCGCCGTCCGTCTCAGTTGCCTTGTTCTCTCAACGCCGGTCGGAGAGTGTACCGAATCTGTGGAAAAAGGGTACACTCTCGTGGGCGGTTTTTCGGGAATGTGGCTCTGGAAGCTGTTATGGCGTGGATGGTCTGTGGATGTCCAAGGAGGGTGTACCGAATCTGCGGGAAAATGGTACACTCTCGCGGGCGGGCGGGGGTGGGATGTCGGACGGTATGCTGAGGCAAGTCTGTTTGATGTGGACGGGAGAAGCTGCGGAAGGTCAGTTGGGTGTGGACGGGGTACAGCGGAATGTCTGTTCGGCGGGTCCTTCGATGGTTACATCCTGAAAGATTCCGCAGCGGTGGCTGAACGACACCGTGAAGGTGTCCGAGGTTGACCGGAGCGTGTATTTTCCCCGGCGGTCGCCTTTCATCCATGCCGCGACGGCCGAGGCTATGATGCCGGTGCCGCAGGACAGCGTCTCGTATTCCACTCCCTTTTCGTATGTACGTACTCTCAGAGCCTCCTCATGGCCGTAATATTGTACGAAGTTGACATTGACGCCTTTGGGCGCGAACCGGCTGTCGAACCTCCATCTGCGGCCCTCTTTCAGGACATCCAGACTGTTCAGGTCATTCTTGAACATTACCAGATGGTCTGTGCCGGTGTTCATCCGCCATGCCTTGCTGTACTTACCCTCCGTCTCCGGCAGCTCTACGGGCTCGACGGAAGTGATGTCGTTCATGCTCAGACAGACGATGCTCTTATTGCCCTCGGAGGTGACAATCCTGCCGCGGTGAATGCCGTCCGGGGCTTCGAATACCCAGCTGCCGTCCTTTCCCGAAGCCGGTATGCCGGTACGCCCGGCCAGATCCACTATGCAGCGGCCTCCGTTGCCGCACATCATGCCGCCCGAGCCGTCATTGTTGAAGAACCTCATGGCGAAGTCATAGTCCCTGCTGCCTTCCAGGATGATGAGTCCGTCGGCTCCGATGCCGTAACGCCGGTCGCAAAGTCTGATTACCTCATCTGTGGAAATATCCGCCCTGCTTTCCAGGGAAGTTACGAGCACGAAGTCGTTGCCGGCCGCCTGATATTTGTAGAAGTCCATGGTCAGAGTCCTTTTATGAGCTGTTCGATATCGGCTGCGGTGCGTTCGGCGGAGCCTCTTTCCCCGAGCATAGCCCGCATGTCGTCGTAGTCCTTTATCATGCGGCTGCGGTATGCCCTGTCATCCGTCATGCGGAGCACCTCGTCCGCGATATGCTCCGGAGTGCAGTCGCCCTGCAGCAGTTCCTTGAAAATATGCCTGCCTAGAATCATGTTGGCCAGCGAGATGGTGTCCAGCCTGACCACCAGCCTGGCCAGAAAGTAAGTTATGGGATTCATCCCGTAGCAGACTACCTGGGGCGTGCCGATAATCGCGGCCTCCAGGCTTGCCGTCCCGGAGGAGATTACGGCCGCTTCGGAATGGCTCAGGACTCCGTAGGTGTCGTTCTGTATGATCTCGATGCCGCTGTCTCCTATGTATTTGCCGTAGTATTCCGGATCTATGGACGGGGCTGCCGCCAGCAGGAAGCGGAACCTGCCGCCCGTCCTTTCCTTCAGTATGGCGGCTGTGCGGACTATTCTGGGCATCAGGTAGTCCACTTCCATCCTGCGGCTGCCGGCCAGAAATGCCAGCAGCGGCCGTCCGTCGTCCGTCAGGGAGTGGGAGCGGAGGAAGTCTTCCCGCGACATGTGTACTGACGGAGTGCTGCCGATGTTGTCCACCAGCGGATTGCCGTTGTAGACGGCATCCACGCCTTTTGCCTTGAAATATCCCACTTCGAACGGGAAGATGATGAAGACTTTGTCCACGTACCTTTTCAGCAGCTGGATCCTGGACTCTCCCCGGGCCCATACCTTCGGAGGGATGTAGTAGAAGACCTTGAATCCTCTTTCATGGGCGAAGCGGGCTATCTTGAGATTGAATCCCGGATAATCAATCAGAATCACCGCGTCCGGCCTGTACTGCAGGATGTCCTCCTTGCAGAAGCGGAGATTGCGCAGGATGCTGCCAAGGTGGCTGAGCACCTCCACGAAGCCCATGACGGCATTGTCCCGGTAGTCCTTGACCAGAGTGCCGCCGACGGCCGCCATTTTCCCTCCGCCCCAGAACCTTATCCCGCAGGACGGGTCGTGCCGCAGCAGGCCTTTCATCAGGTTGGCCCCATGCAGGTCGCCTGATGCCTCGCCGGCTATGATGTAGTATCTCATGGCTTACAGATTCCAGGCCCGGCCCAGCCGCTCCATCTCCGCATAGTCCGTGGTATCCACGCGGTGCGGAACGACAGTGATGTATTTATGGTATACCAGCCAGTGGTCTCCGTCCGAGCCCTCTTTCTCATGATTCTCGAAGTGTCCGGCCATCATGAAATACTTGCCTCCGTTCTCATCGTAATGGGTGTCGAACTCCTCTACCCAGCGTCCACGGCCTCTGCGGGCCATGCGTATGCCGAGAATCTCGTCCGCCGGGATGGCCGGGAAATTGACATTGAGATAGGTGTCCTTGTCCGGAGGAAACTCCAGGAACTTCTCGATGATGGTGCCGGCGTACCGGAGTACCGGGCTGAAGTCCGGATGTGGCTTGTGTGTACACAGGGAAAATCCTATCGAAGGTATCTCATAGACAGTCCCTTCGATGCAGGCTCCGAGGGTACCGGAATACAGGGAGGCTACTGAGCAGTTGGCTCCGTGGTTGATGCCCGAGACGACTATGTCGGGAAGCTCGCCTTTTGGGAAGCACTCGTTGATGCCTATCTTGACGCAGTCCACCGGTGTGCCGTTGAATGTGTATTCACGAAGGCCCGGCTCGTCCTTGACCTGCTTCAGGTACAGGGGGGTGTCCATGGACAGGGCAGCGGACTTTCCGGACTGCGGATGCAGGGGCGCCACGACCGTGACATTGCCGTATCCGGCCATGATTCCGGCCAGTACGTGGATGCCCTCAGCGTCTATTCCGTCGTCGTTTGTGATAAGGATTTCTCTGGTAGATCTCATATTGTAAAATATTGTCCGCAAATATAGGTTATTTCTGCCGGAAATGACTATCTTTGCTAGTAGAATTAAAATTTAATACTATGGCAAAAATTAAAATCGGTATCAATGGGTTCGGCCGCATAGGACGTATGGTTTTCCGTGCAGCCGTGGAGAAATTCTCTGATGACATTCAGGTAGTGGGGATCAATGACCTCCTCGATCCTGAGTATCTGGCTTACATGTTGAAGTACGATTCCGTACACGGACCCTTCTGCCACGAAGTGTCTGTGAAGGACGGTAATCTTATCGTGGGCGGTCAGACTATCCGCCTTACTGCGGAGATGGATCCCGCCAACCTCAGATGGAATGAGGTCGGTGCTGAGATCGTAGTGGAGTCCACCGGACTTTTCCTTACGGATGAGAAAGCGCGCAAGCACATCGAGGCCGGTGCCAAGAAAGTGATCATGTCCGCTCCGTCAAAGGACGACACTCCCATGTTCGTCTACGGTGTCAATGAGAAATCATATAAGGGACAGGATATTATCTCCAACGCATCCTGCACCACCAACTGTCTGGCCCCTATATCAAAGGTGCTCAACGACAGGTTCGGAATCAAGAGAGGCCTTATGACCACAGTCCATGCGGCTACAGCTACTCAGAAGACAGTGGACGGCCCTTCCAAGAAGGACTGGAGAGGCGGCCGCGGTATCCTCGAGAACATCATCCCTTCATCCACCGGTGCTGCAAAGGCAGTGGGAAAGGTGCTGCCTGAGCTCAACGGCAAGCTGACCGGTATGTCCATGAGGGTTCCCACCTCCGACGTATCCGTAGTGGACCTGACGGTGGAACTGGAGAAAGCCACTACTTACGAGGATATATGCAAGGCCATGAAGGAGGCCTCTGAGGGAGAGCTCAAGGGCATCCTCGGATATACCGACGAGGCAGTCGTGTCCACGGACTTCCGCAACGACCCCCGTACTTCCATCTTCGACGCGAAGGCCGGTATCCAGCTTGACCCGACATTTGTCAAGGTTGTATCCTGGTACGACAACGAGTGGGGCTACTCCAACAAGGTGCTGGAGATGGCACGCTATATCGGCAACGCAAGATAAACGGCAGATAAAGTATTTATTCGCAAGCCATCAGATTTTCTGGTGGCTTTTTTGTACATTTGTCCGCACAAAGGAACTTGTCTTATGAGATATCTGCGTTTGTGTCTGCTTGTGGTCCTGTCATTTCTGTCCGGAACGGTGAAAGTCTCAGCCGAGAGCCGGGACTCGGTATTGCTGGGTCTGTACGAGAACTCCTTGGAGAAAGGGGATATTCCCGACGCGATGGATGCTGCGGCCGTAATTCTGTCCAGAATAGATTCTGCCTCGGTGGACGTGCAGACAGCCGCAATGGCGGAGGACCTGGCGGAGTATCTGGACAAGTCCTTCCGTTATTCCGAGGCACTCAGATGGCGTAGCCTGGCTTCTGCCGGATATGGCAAGAGTCCGGAGCACAGGCGGGACTATGCCAGGAATGAACTGGAGCTTGCCAAGCTGTATTACAGGACAGGTACGTTTCACAAGTCTTTCGTACATGTCAACAATGCGATGGATGTGTATTCGGAAGGCAGGGAGAGTAAGGAACATCTGGAATGTGTGAATCTTCTCGGTGCGTTATACTACGCCTGCCGGGATTATGACAGGTCCAAGGAATATTTCAGCAGGTGTGTCAAAGGAGCCGAATCCATGAGGGATACATCCATGTTGGTGCTGGCTCTCAACAATATCGCCGTGTACATATACAGTCAGTCGGACTCACTCCAGACCCGCAGGCTTCTGACGGAATGTGCCGAACTGTGCCGTGAGTCCGGCAATACCTCGATGCTGGCCAGGGTGTATATAAACATGAGCCTTATGTCCATCCGCGCCAAGTCATATGACACGGCACGTGAATATCTGGAGAAGGCCAGGCCGATATTGACTGATGTGGGAGAGAACGGGCAGTATTATTACTATTCGGGACTCCTGAGCTACAATCAGGGCAATATGGACGCTGCGGTTGTCTCACTGCGCAAGGCCGTCGATCTGTACAGCCTGGGAGAGTTCGGAGAGAGACGGCAGGCCTGCCTGGAACTGCTTCAGGAGATATATGCGGAAGAGGGAGACTATGAGAATGCCTACAATTCGCTGTATGAGTATTATCAGGCCTCCAGGCAGTATGACCGGGAAGGTGCGGTCATCGAACTCTTCAAAGTCCAGAATGACAGGTTGCTCAGCGAGCAGAGGGCTGAGGAAATCTCGCGGAGGAGGACTCTTACGCTATGGCTCTCCATAAGTATTCTGCTTCTTGCCCTGATCTCGGTCTTTGCGGTGATGATGTACAAGAGGCGCGAATATGATATAAAACGCCGGGAACAGGAACTGGCGGCTAAGAAAGAGATAGAGGACCTCAAGCAGATGCAGCAGTATAAGACGGACTGTCTGGTGAACGACACCATAGAGAATCTCAATAAACTCGGAGCAGGTATTGAGGATGCGGGACAGAAGGAGCAGCTTGCCCGTATATGCAGCGATCTGAAAGATACGAAAAAGCGGGATGAGTGGATGGAGATAAAGTCGTTCGTCCCCAAGTTTGACTCGGATTTCTACCGTAATCTGATACAGGCATATCCTTCGCTCACTCTTAACGAGAGGAGGCTCTGCGTCTTTCTCAATATGAGCCTTACGACGAAAGAGATATCCGATATCACCCGCCAGTCGGTGCAGAGTATCAATACCGCACGAGGGAGACTGCGCAGGAAACTGGGTATAAACGGAGACAATGTCTCGATGCAGGAATTTCTGTCAAAGTTCAACTAGAGGCCCTGTAAAAGGCTTTTGTACAACAATTGATATGTGTCATGGCTGTGTTTGTACAAATAATGTATATATGATTTTCTTCGAGGAAAAGCAATCAAGACGTATTTTTGCTATGTGAATTAATGAATATGTCCCTCGTAAGGAACAGGTGCGGCAAAAAAGTTGTTTCATAAGAGTTGGGGGCCATATGCCGCGGATAGATTGAAAAGGTGCAGTTTGTCCACGCTGTATTATCTAGGGTTCTATACGGCGATTTACCTGTTTGAAAGGAAGGAACGGAGTCTTCTGTTCTTTCCTTTTTTTAGTTTCTCAATCCGTATTTGAATAGATTGACTATCTTTGTCCGATAAAGTGTTATTTGCTGTATGTCAATGTTCGGAAAAGTCAAGCTGGGTATCAGGAGCAAGATATATGTGGCGTCTCTGGTCATCGTGATGATGCTTCTGCTTTCGGGGGTCATGGCCTTTTTTGAATTCGGCCGTATGAGCCGTTATATCTCCAACCTCATATCAAGCAGCATCATGACGGTGGACCTGACCAGGAACCTGATCAATACCTGTGACAGATATCATTCGGACCTGTTCCGACAGATAGGTGACGACGGACTTCTGGCCCAGCCGGAGACTATCCCTACGGAAGAGTTCGAGTCCAGTATCGACAGGCTCTATTCCGTGATGACCTCGAAGGAAGAGAGGCAGATGACTGATTCGGTCCGCTATGCCTATTCGGCCTATATGCAGGTGTCCCGCGAGATAGAGTCGGTCTGGCTGCGTCCCCAGGAAGAGCGCACTGACTGGTATTTCAACCGCCTGCAGGTAGTGTACGAGAAGTTCCGCAACTATCTTCAGAGACTGTCGGACAGCTCGCAGACTATCCTGACGGACAACTACAACAGCCTCCAGGACAGTTATTACCGCTCCATCATGCCAGGAGTGGTGGCCAACGCGGCCAGCATCATCCTCATAATCCTCTTCGTCTACCTGCTCAGCCTCTATGTGATAAAGCCGGTGGTCAAAATGTCGAGAGGACTGAGGGACTACAGGCAGTCGGGCAAGAGTTACAATGTCACTTTCGATTACGGCGGAGACCAGATACAGTCCATGAATGAGGAGATTAAGGAGATAGTGGACGAGAACAAATCCTTCAAGAACAGGAAGTCATGAATATCAAACTGGTAGCGCGGTATATCGGTATAGCCTTGGTCTTCAACGCTATCTTTATGTTCATCTCGCTCGCGGTATCGGCTGTGAACGGATTTGACTCAGCGTTCTCCCCCTTGCTTCTGAGTGCGCTGATTACGGCCATGGTGGGCTGTTTTCCCCTTATATTTGTCAGGGGGCAGGACAATGTCAATCTCCGTGAGGGTTTCGCGATTACGATTTTCTCCTGGTTCCTGAGCTGCATCTTCGGTATGCTTCCGTATGTGCTCTGGGGCGGAGAGTTCACGCTGTCAAATGCCTGGTTTGAGTCAGTGTCCGGATATACTACGACGGGAGGAACTGTGCTGACGGATGTAGAGATTCTTCCGAAGGGACTGCTTTTCTGGCGGTCTTCCACGCATTTCATCGGCGGTATGGGAGTCATGGTCTTCATGCTGCTGGTGCTTCCGTCGATGAGTATGTTCCGCATGAGGATATCCAGGATAGAGATATCGTCCCTGTCCAAGGACAATTACCGTCTGCGCTCTAAGGAGACGGTCAAGGTGATAGCCATTACTTATGTTGGTATTACGGTGATTACGACTGTAGCCCTGATGCTGGCCGGGATGTCGTTTTTCGATGCGGTGAATCATGCGATGAGCATAGTCTCCACAGGCGGTTTCAGTACCAAGAATCTGTCTATCATGCACTATGATTCTCTGGCTATAGAGATTGTGTGCATAGTTACGATGTATGTCTCCACCCTGCATTTCGGAATGGTCTACGCGCTGTTTGTGAAGCGTTCCAAGGCACTGCTCAAGTCCCCGGTATTCAGGTATTTCATGGCTTTCTGCCTGGTTATGTCCATTCTGATCGGCCTGGACCTGAAGATAAGCGGGGATGCGGCGACATACGGGGAGGCCATGCGTCTGTCGTTCTTCCAGTTCTCGTCCATCGTGAGCTCGACCGGATTCGCAACGGCGGATACGTCCGTGTGGCCGCTGCTGTCCATCTTCCTGCTGCTGTTCGCCATGTATCACGGCGGCTGCAGCGGCTCCACCTGCGGCGGTATCAAGGCGGACAGGATATGGATATTCTACAAGGTGCTGAAGTCCAATGTATACAAGCAGCTGCATCCCAATGCCGTGATTCCGGTCAAGGTCGGGGACAATGTCATAGATCCGTCGATAATCCGCTCGGCTGTCATGTACATCGTGGCGTTTACGTTTCTCTTTATACTGGGAGCGATGCTGATAGGTATGACAGGCCCTACATTTGAAGAGGCATTGTCGGCCTCCATGACTTCTCTGGGCAATGTCGGCCCCGGGTTCGGCTCATGCGGCTCTCTGGGCAATTTCTCTCATTTTACCCCGTTCGCAAAGTTTGTCATGACGGTGGAGATGCTGCTCGGCCGTCTGGAGATATACACTCTTTTAATGCTGTTCTTCATATTCAAGAAGGTGTGATGCTATGGCCGTGCGGGAGTTTCTGTTGCAGAGGATACTGGATGACTTTCCATTTGAACCCACTGACTGTCAGAGACGTCTTTTCGGGATGTTCTCCGACTTTGTCTGCGGTGACGGGGTGATAATGATAGTAAACGGTTATGCCGGTACAGGCAAGACCGAGGCTGTCGGTGCGGTTGTGCGGGCCATGAAGTCATGCGGGATGCGTTACCGTCTCATGGCTCCGACAGGCAGGGCGGCCAAGGTGCTGTCAGGCTATACCGGCGAGAAAGCCACCACGATACACAAGCAGATATACAGGCAGAAATCGATGGATGCCGGTGGCGGCAAGTTTGTCCTGGACCTGAATAAGGACAGGAGGACATGCTACTTCGTGGACGAGGCCTCGCTTATAACCGTGATGTCGGACAACTCCATGTTCGGCAGCGGCAATCTGCTGGAGGACCTGATTGATTATATCCGGCAGGGCGAAGGCAACAGGCTGGTGCTGATAGGGGACAGGGCTCAGTTGCCTCCGGTCTCTCTGGACACCAGTCCGGCTCTGGATCCCGATTATGTCGGTATGTATGCCCATGTGGATTATGCGGAGCTGGACCAGGTGGTGCGTCAGGCCGACTCGTCCGGAATACTCTTCAATGCTACTCAGGTGCGTCAGGCGATAGTCGCAGGAGACTGCACGCAATATCCGCATCTGGTCACCCGGGGCTTTGACGATGTGGACAGTATCGGCGGGGGGGACTTGATAGAGGCGCTGGATGACGCCATTAGCCGTTACGGTATAGAGGAGACGGTGGTGCTCTGCCGTTCCAACAAGCGGGCCAACCGCTACAATCAGGGTATCCGAGGCTCCGTGCTTTCCCGCGAGGAGACTCTTTCCAGAGGCGACCGGCTGATGGTGGTCAAGAACTGCTATCAGTTTCTGGACAAGATAGAGGAACTGGACTTTATAGCCAACGGAGATATAGCCGAGCTGATCAGGATATCGCATTACGAGGAGCGTTATGGCCTGCAGTTCGCCGAGGCGGTGCTGGCCTTTCCGGATTACGGCGACGTGGAGATTACGGCCAAGGTCATCCTGGACACACTTGCATCCGAGACGGCCTCGCTTCCGGCTGACAAGCAGACGCTTCTGTATGAAGGGGTGTATGCCGATTACGACAATATCTCCCAGAAGCGCAAGCGCAATGCCGCCGTGCGCGAGGATCCGTATTACAATGCCCTGCAGATAAAGTACTCCACTGCCATCACCTGCCACAAGTCCCAGGGCGGCCAGTGGAAGTGCGTCTTCGTGGACAATGCTTTCTGGCAGGACACACTCTCTCTCGAAGACCTCAAGTGGCTCTACACGGCCCTCACCCGCGCCACCGACAAACTCTACCTGGTCAACTTCAACAAGAGATTCTTTCAGTAACAGTCAAAGCCGGAATCACCATCCTGTTCGCCCGGCTACTGCTGTCTGCTGCCCTGCGAGAGTGTACCGTTTTTATCGTTATGCAGTACACCCTCCATGCAGGCGTTTTGCAACACCTCCCCTACAGCGCATTCTTATGGGTTTTGAGGTTCTTCACTTTTTGAGGGTGTACCGAGTATGCAGATTTTTCGTACACCCTTGCAGTATTAAATTGTGGTGATGATGAGGAGGCGGGAGCTGTCGGAGGCGGTGGTGGCCAGGACGCGGAGGGTGTCGCTCTCAGAGGTGCCGAGGCGGCGGCGCAACTCCTCGGAGGTCATCGGAAAGTTGCGGGCGGTGACGGAGCAGGACGGGTATTTCTTCCGGAAATCGCGGATGGCGGCTTTGTTGAACGGCAGTACCTCCACGATGCGGCGTATCTTACCAGGGAAATCCTTATAAACAGAGTTTCCGACATAGAAGTGGGTGGAGGCGGAGATTTTCCGCAGACCGAAGCGGACGGCAGGAAGTTTGAATGCTCCGCTTTTGAGCAGGGCGGGGGACGGCTCGTAAAGGAAGCCGGTGATTTCCGATGGGGCAGCAAGTTCTGCAACAGCCTCCGTTTCTTCTCGGAGGGAGAAATGGAATACTGCTGTCTGCGAGGCACTGTCATCGAGGATTTCCACTGCCGTAATAGGAATGTCCTCCGGAGAGGCGCTATGACCCCGTTGCATCAGGAGCAGGACCTCCTTGCATTCATTGTTGTGGGAGACAATGCGCACTTCTGCGGCCTCGGGCAGTTCCGACAGCAGGACACGGATGTCGGCCATGGGAGAGGCTTTGAGCAGGATGCGGGGGGCGATGCGCAGCAGCTCGGGGCATAGGGCGGTGATGTCCGGTTCGCAGTCCCTGAGGGAATATACCCTGCCGCCGTTCTTGCCCCTGCGGGCCGGGTCGAGGTAGATGAGGCTATATGAGTCGGACGGGATGTTGCCGAGCATTTCCGGGGTCGTCTCTGCGTGGCAGACCGTGATATTGCTCCTGCCGAGTGCGGAGAAGTTGTGCCGGGCACAGGCGCAGAGTTCTTCCGAACGCTCGAAGTAGTCTACGGATGCGGCTGCCTGCGAGAGGCTCCACGAATCCACGCCGAGGCCTCCGGTGAGGTCGGCCACCCTGTCCCCGCTGCTCACGAAACGCTGCTTGTAGAGGGCGGTGGCCTGCGAGCTGCACTGTTCCAGGGGCAGGGACTGCGGATAGAGAAGTCCGGGCTCGGCGTACCATAGTGGCAGCTTGCTCCGGGCCTTTACCCGTCCCTGGATGCACTTGACCGCCTCCGTCATGTCAATGTCCGGCCACCTCTCCCGGTGCAGCATCAGCTCCGCCGGACTGTCTGCCTCATGCGCAATGATAAATTCTGTGAATTTCTGGTATGCCATATTGCAAAATTAAGCCGAAGAGGGGAATTATTTGTGGATTTGTTCTGGAAATTTTGTAAATTGCAACGATAAATCGAAAATGAGACTATGAGAAGAATTATTTGCGCGGCTGTCGTGGCGGCAATTCTACTGTCAGGATGCGGAAACAGCAGTACCCTGGAAACAGAATTGTCTCCCGAAGTTCTGACGGAAGCTCAGGCAATAGCTCCGGATAAGGTTTACGATCTGCCGGAACTGTTTTTCGCAGGTTCAGCTCTTGTGTATGGAGATCGGTATGCGGTGTGCGAGATGGAGACCCAGGAATTTGCGGCGGAAGTGTATGACCTGAAGGAAGGGAATGTGGTCGGGAAACTGCTGCACTACGGCAACGGTCCGCAGGAAGTGTTAGTCCCGATTTTCAATATGTTCGGAGATACGCTGCAGGTGGTGGATATACAGAAGAACAGGCTGTTCATGATTCCGTGCGCAGACCTTCCTGATGCCGGAATCGCCAGAGAGATAAAATACGATTTCATTACCTTGTCCCTGGTTTCGTGCGGGGACAGCCTGCTGGCCCTCAACCCGTTTTATTTCGAGAACGATGACCTGGACATACACAACGGCGAACCCCTGTTTTTCTATACCGACGGCGGGAAGGCTCCGTACGACGCATCGAAGATCATGACGGCCGGAGTGGTGCAGGGGCCGGTGGCCGTGCATCCCGAGAGCGGAAGGGTGGTTTTCGCCAACAGTGTGGAATCTGAGATATTTATCCTGAATAAGGACCTTTCCGTGAACCGTAGGATTACCGGACCGCGTCATGAAAGTACGGACTATGCGGTGGCGGAAGGCCAGCTGCTGTTTTCCGGAAATATAGCCAATACATATCTGTCCGCCTGCTCCGACCGAGAGTATGTCTATCTTATCTACGACGGCAGGTATTACGATCTGTATGAGGATAATGTAGACGGGGCGAATACCGACCACGACCTGTATCTTTTCCAGATGGACTGGGACGGACGGTTGGTCGGAAGTTATGTCCTGGAGGGAGTCAGGTATGTCGGCTCGAGACTGAGCTGCGGTTCACAGCCGGGGACGGTGTATGTCTCCGCCATTTCGCCCGACGAGGGGAATCTTCAGATATTTTACTATGATCTCAGAAAGTACAACTAATCCTTAAAAGATATGAATTACAGAGAAGTCGCAATGCAGTGGACAGGTCCGGCTTATGACGAGGAGACCAGGGCCGGGGTCAATGCTCTCCTTCACGGAGACGAGAAAGAACTGGAAGATGCCTTTTACCGCAATCTGGAGTTCGGTACGGGCGGACTGCGCGGTATAATGGGCGTGGGAACCAACCGCATGAACAAGTACACTGTGGGTATGGCCACTCAGGGATTCGCCAATTACATTGCCAAGGCTTTCCCCGGGGAGGAGATCAGGGTGGCCGTCTCCTATGACTCAAGGAACAACAGCCGCGATTTCGCCAGGATTACCGCCGAGGTATTCGCCAACAACGGCTTCCTCGTATATCTGTTCGACAATATCCGGCCTACCCCTGAGCTCAGCTTCGCCATACGTCACTATCACTGCCATGCAGGCGTGATGATCACGGCCTCGCACAATCCCAAGGAGTACAACGGCTACAAGGCGTACTGGCAGGACGGTGCCCAGCTTACTGCGCCTCACGATACCGCAGTGATAGATGAGGTTAATAAGATAGCGGATCCTTCTATGGTCAGGTTCGGGGAGGAGGGTGCCTCAAGGATTCAGATGATGGGAGAGGAGACCGACAAGGTGTATCTGGATTCGGTGCTGTCGCTGATGCTCTCGCCTGAGTCCATCGCACGTCACAAGGATATCAAGCTCGTCTATACTCCTCTGCACGGTACCGGTGTGCGTCTCGTTCCGAGGGCTTTGGCTCAGGTAGGCTTCACCGAGGTGTCCCCTGTAGCGGACCAGATGGTAAGCGACGGCAATTTCCCGACGGTCGTCTCGCCCAATCCCGAGGAGCCTTCGGCCCTGAAGATGGCCGTAGAGCTGGCTGAGGCCAAGGGTGCCGACATAGTGCTGGCTACCGACCCTGACGCTGACCGCGTGGGTGTGGCCGTCCGTGACGACAAGGGTAAGATGGTGCTGCTGACCGGCAATCAGACCGCGGCGGTGCTTACCTATTATATACTGACCCGCTGGAAAGAACTTGGTAAACTTAACAAGGATACGTATTGCGTAAAGACCATTGTGACCACAGAGCTGCTGACAGCCATCGCCGACAAGTTTGGAGTACAGATGTACGACGTTCTTACTGGCTTCAAGTATATTGCCCAGATAGTCCGCGAGAACGAGGGCTGCAGGACTTTCATCTGCGGAGGCGAGGAAAGCTACGGCTTCAATGTGGGCGAGTTCGTCAGGGACAAGGATGCCGTGATTACCTGTTCGTTCGTAGCCGAGTGCGCCGCCTGGGCTGCGGATCAGGGCCTGACACTGTACGGCCTGCTGCAGAAGATATACGCCGAGTTCGGTATCTACCGTGAGAAGCTGGTGTCGCTGACCAAGAAAGGCATAGACGGTACGCAGCAGATAGCGGCCATGATGAAGAACTACCGTGAGAATCCCCCCACCAGGCTGGGAGACTCACCTGTCATGAAGGTCATAGACTATACCGAGCCCGATAAGACAGGTCTGCCCAAGTCCAACGTGCTCAGGTTCTTCTCCGAGGACGGTTCAGTGGTGACAGTGCGTCCCTCGGGTACGGAGCCGAAGATAAAGTTCTATTTCGGAGCGAAGGGAGACAGTGCTGACAGGACGATAGAGTTACTTGTCAGACAGTTTTCGGAATAATGCCGCTGCCGCGTTCCAGATGATGTAGAACGCGAAGATGAAGAATACGATGCCCGTCCAGTGAATCTTCAGGACAAGAAGAACGGCTGCGGCGGGTATTGTTATGCACAGGAATGTGTACCGCTGTGCATTGGCCTTCCATTTCAGGGATTTGAATTTCAGGGAGAACATGGGAATCTCGCTGATCATCAGGAAAGACAGTATGAGAGTGATGGCCGGGATGGCGAAATTGTTGGCCAGGAAAGTATTGGCGGTCTGCTCGTAGTGAGCGGCGAAGGCGGCCAGGGATGCGGCGCAGAGCCCGGAAGCCGGTACCGGCAGACCGAGGAAGCTCTCGCTCTGGCGGGTGTCCAGATTGAACTTGGCCAGCCTGAGGGCGGAGAATGCCGCGAGTATAAGAGGAAAATAGCAGATATATGGATGTATTCCGGCAGTGAAGCCGTTAAGATAGTTGTAAAGTATAAGGGAAGGAGCCAGTCCGAAACTCACGGTGTCCGAGAGGGAGTCCAGCTCCTTTCCTATGTCGGAGTAAGCATTGAGGGCACGGGCTGTCAGGCCGTCCAGAAAATCAAACACGGCGGCCAGGATTACAAATCCAAGGGCCGCGTCCAGTCTGTCCTGAAAGGCCATGATAACCGCCACCGCCCCGGATATGAGGTTGAGGCAGGTGACGGTATTCGGTATGTGTTTCCTGATGCCCATGCTCAAAGCAGATGCTTAGAGGTTCATCTTGGCTCTGATCTCCTCGGGGATGGCGTTCTTGTTGACCAGTACGTCCATGGTCTTGTACCTTACGAAAGCCTCGGATACGTACCAGATGCCGTCATACTTTCCGGCATCGCCCCATGAGTTCTTCACCATGTAGTATTTCTTGCCGGTCTGGTCCTTGGCGATACCGAAGATCTGCATACCGTGATCATCGGTGGTCTGATAGTTGTCGTAGCCTTCCTGACGCATCTCCTGGGTAATCTCCAGTTCGGGGCAGGGAGCCTCGAAAGCCTTCTTGTAGAGGTCGTTCTTGGAACTTCCGATCCAGCGGGCCTGGTCGGTGCCGGTCTCCTTCAGCTCTACCTCCATCTTGTCGTAGTCGGGCACGATGCCGAGTCCGTCGCGGGTGAAGCCTCTCTCGCTTACGTCAGAGGCCCATGCTACGGTGTAGCCGTTCTCAAGAGCGTTGTCGATGATAGCAATCAGATCGTCAAGAGGAACGTTCATGGATGACTCCCAGAGCCAGTTGTCGGGCACTTCGATGACCATGTTCTCGTAGAACGGCCTGTGTGTCCAGGATGTGAGGTCAACGTAGTCGTCGAGGTCTATGCCGAGGGATTCCATGTAGGTGTGGGGATTGTACTCCTTGCCGTTTACTGTGAACGTCTCGGGGCACTCACCTAAATATGCGTCCAGGATACCTTTGAAGCCGTCTTTCCAGGCGGTGGAGAGAGTACCGTTGGGATTCTTTACGATTACATCGAGATAAGCCCTGAGCACTCCGTCAAGCTCGTTGTGGCGGTGCTCGTCAGTGCCGTAGTTGAGGCCCTTCATCTCCCATTCGGGCACGATGCCGTAGTGCTTGAGACCGTAGAGCACGTTGCCGAAAGAGCTGCCCTGGCCGAAGTTGAGGACTCCGTGGAGCCTTACGAACTTCTCGCCCTTTTCCTGATAGGAGTTGTGTACGATGAACATCTCCGAGAGGTCAAGAGAGTCGGTATAGCCGTTCTTCAGGATTTCTGACTCGAAGAATGACAGGGCCGAGAAGCACCAGCAGGTGCCTGAGCTGGCCTGGTCCTTGATCGAGGTGATGGGATTCTCGATGACGGTTGTGAACTTGTATCCTTCCGGCTCAGCTTCTTTGCTTTTCTTGCTCTTGGCAGAGAGTGCCGGGGTGATCATGCATCCGATGCACAGTACTGTGATGATTTGTTTAACAGACATAATGATTATTGAATTAATTAAGGTATATTCATGTATTTGTGGGTCTGGAGCGATATCCTCCAGACTGGGTGGTGCTTCACATACTCTATTATCAGCGGCATAACGGTGTTCCGGCGGCTCCATTCGGCCTGCAGGAACGGCAGGCAGCCGTCCTTGGTCTGCGCCCGGCAGCTCTCGGCCCAGGCGAAGTCCTCCTCTGAGCTGATCACCGCCTTTATCTCGTCCGCAGCCTTCAGCACTTCAGGTCTTGGAGGAAAGTGTTTCTTGGGAGAGAGGCAGATCCAGTCGAACTGTCCGCTGAGCGGATGCGTGCCGGAGGTCTCCAGAAATATGCTGTAGCCTCTGTCCTTCAATCCGGAGCAGAGAGCGTCCAGATTGTGCATGAGCGGCTCTCCGCCGGTGATTATGACATTGACTGCCGGAGACAGGGCGATCTCCCCGATAATTTCCTGTACGGACTTCAGAGGATGGCTGCCTGGATTCCATGTGCCCTTCGAGTCGCACCACGGACAATATACGTCGCAGCCTCCCAGACGGATGAACCAGGCGGCTCTGCCGGTATTGTACCCTTCTCCCTGCACCGAGTAGAAAGACTCAGCCAGGGGGAGGAGCAGACCGTCGTCTGCGCTGTGGATGCCGTGGATATCGCTCATAACAGGTGGTGCAAATGGATTTAAGCAGACAAAGGTAATAAAAAACTGTCATAATGTCATAAAATCTTAACGGCAGGCTTTTTGAATGATTATATGAACAAAGGAGAAAAGTTATGAATAATATGAATTACCCGCAGAACAATAACAACAAGGAATTCCTGGAAAGGTACGCGGTCAATCTGAACCAGCGTGCCCGAGAAGGGAAGCTCGACCCCGTCATCGGTAGGGATGAGGAGATCCGGAGGGTGCTCCAGATTCTGAGCCGTAGGACGAAGAACAACCCTATTCTGGTCGGAGAGCCGGGTGTCGGCAAGACGGCTATCTCGGAGGGCATTGCCGAGAGGATAGTCAGTCAGGACGTGCCGGAGAACCTGAAGACCAAGGAAATCTATTCACTGGACATGGGTGCCCTCGTGGCCGGTGCGAAATATCAGGGCGAGTTTGAGGAGAGGCTGAAGGGAGTGGTCAACGCCGTCATAGAAAGTCAGGGCGAGATCATTCTGTTCATCGACGAGATCCACACTCTGGTGGGTGCCGGACGTTCGTCAGGCGCGATGGATGCGGCCAATATCCTGAAGCCGGCCCTTGCCCGTGGAGAACTGAGGGCCATCGGCTCCACCACCATCGAGGAGTACCGGAAGTACTTCGAGGAGGACAAGGCCCTGGAGCGGCGTTTCCAGATGGTAATGGTGGACGAGCCTACTCCCGCGGAGTCTATTTCCATCCTCCGTGGTCTGAAGGAAAAATACGAGAACCACCACAAGGTGCATATCGACGATGACGCCATCATCGCGGCGGTAGAGCTGTCGCACAGGTATATCACGAACCGTTTCCTTCCGGACAAGGCCATCGACCTCATAGACGAGGCCGCGTCGAAGCTCCGTCTGGAGATGAACTCGGTGCCCGACCCCATCGACGAGCTGAACCGTAAGATACGGCAGCTGGAAATCGAGAGGGAGGCCATCAAGCGTGAGGGCCGTTCGCCCAAGCTGGACGAGATACAGGCCTCAATCAAGGAGGCAAAGGAACAGCTCGATGACCTTAACCGCAAATGGAAGGTGGAGAAGGACCTGCTGTCGCGTATTTCCCAGAAGCGTGCGGACATAGAGCAGTACAGGTTCCAGGCCGATGAGGCGGAGCGCAGCGGTGACTATGGCCGTGTGGCCGAGTTGCGGTACGGCAAGATAGCCTCGGCTCAGAAGGAGATAGACGAGCTCACGGCACAGAAGGCGGCCAACCCGGACCCGCTTATCAACGAGTCGGTGGAGCCGGAGGATATAGCCGAGATAGTGTCGAAGTGGACCGGCATACCGGTGACCCGTATGCTTGAGAGCGAGAAGACCAAGCTGCTGCACATGGAGGACATGCTGCACAAGAGAGTGGTGGGTCAGGATGAGGCCGTAAGGGCTGTGGCCGATGCCGTGCGCAGAAGTCGTGCCGGACTGCAGAACGAGAAGAGGCCCATCGGCTCGTTCATGTTCCTCGGTACCACCGGTGTGGGCAAGACCGAGCTGGCCAAGGCCCTGGCCGAGGCCCTGTTCAATGACGAGAACATGATGACCCGTATCGATATGAGCGAGTACCAGGAGAGGCACAGCGTCTCCCGTCTGGTCGGTGCGCCCCCGGGATACGTCGGATATGACGAGGGCGGTCAGCTCACCGAGGCCGTGCGTCGCAAGCCCTACTCGGTCATCCTGCTGGACGAGATAGAAAAGGCCCATCCGGATGTGTTCAACATCCTGCTTCAGGTATTGGACGACGGCCGTCTGACCGACAACAAGGGCCGGACGGTGGACTTCAAGAACACCATCCTGATTATGACCTCCAACGTCGGAGCAGAGGTGATACAGGAGTACATGCAGCGAATCGAACACATCGACGACAAGGCTTCGAGGACTGATGTCCTGGAGGAATGCCGCCGGGCCGTCATCGAGATCCTCAAGAAGACCATGCGTCCGGAGTTCATCAACCGTATCGACGAGATCATCATGTTCGAGCCTCTGACCCGCAAGGTCATACTCGGCATCCTGAACCTCCAGCTGAACGCCCTGAGGAAGAAGATGGAGGAGCACGGCATATCGATAGAGTTCAGTCAGAAGTTCATCGACTATATGTCCGAGAAAGGTTATGACCCGGCCTACGGTGCCCGTCCCATCAAGCGTATCCTTCAGCGCGAGCTGGTCAATATGCTGGCCAAGGACCTCATCGAAGGCTCCGTCACCAAGGACCGCCCCGTGGTGGTAGACATCTCCGGCGACCGGATAGTCATCACCTCGAAGCAGTAGTAGAAATTTCAAAAAGCGGAAGCCCTGAATTTTCAGGACTCCCGCTTTTTGCTTACAGGTGGAAAGCAACTGATTTTAGTGGAATATTCATACTGCTTACAGGAGTGAAACCATTCAATGGAGATGCGCCCTCCTTTGTGAATATTTCAGCACTTCTGAAGACCTTCCCGTAATTTCCGTCACTGTCAATGGCAACGGCCGTGATGGTGTATTCTTTGTTCCATTCCATATAGTAGGTGGACATAAATGCGTTGTGTCCTATGGATTGAAGATCCTGGATGGCTTCTTCATCTGAATATGCACTCTCGTCAGTGAGATCTCCGTCCAGGACAGCGTAGAGATAATCTTCAGCATATTCATTTTCATAGGCAACGAGACGGACGAAAGCTTTTCCCGCTGCGTTGGCGTAGTCCGGGAAGTTTTCGGCAATGTCGTCTCCATCATAGTATTTGTCATACCGGATCTCCACGTAAGCATCGGAAACAGTTGCCTCAGGTGTGCTGAACGGCTCTCCGAAACGTACATCCGAGGCTATTTGTCCCTGTTCGTCAATTCCGAAATAGTATGGAACATATGATGTATAGGGAGACAGACCGGTGTAGTTGTAATAGTCATCTCCGATACTTGAGGTAGAGAGAAGGGCATCTGTGTCCATCTGCTCCAGGATTTCGTCAGCAGTGGTGCCCTCTTCTGTTATGCTCCACCAGTAACGTGTTGATTTATCGGTGGGAAATGCGTTTACAGTAACGCTTCTGGAGGTTAAGTTGGATATGCTGAAATCCACTTCTATTGTGGATGGATCGGATGCTGGAGCGGACATCGCCGTCATGAATGCGGGGTCTCCAGATATGGAGCATTCTCTGTCAACAGGAACAGCGTAGACTATGTATTCTGTGTCTGGTAGAAGATTGGAATAATTGTGCGTGTATACTCCTATGCAGCACATCATCTCCAGAATCTGTCCGGCAGGGAGTCCCATTGACATATACATGTCTATGAGGGCTTTTACGTATGTGTTTACCTGTTCGGCGTAATCGGCTCCATAAGAGGAAATGGATGCTGTCCTTATCATGTCTGAGAAATAATACGTGCTTTCATTGGACGGAGTGATGGTCACAGTAGCGCTCAGACCATCTTGAACGATATCAATGTCAAAACCGGTTCCGACAGCGACTTCAATGCCGGCCTGCAGGCTTTGGCCGTTAGAAGATGTCATGCTCAGGTCTATTCTGCCTTCTTTCTCAGCGAATGTGTTTTCCGCTGGCGGAGCGGTTACGGTCAGTGTCCCGTTTTCCCAGGAAACTTTCCAACCGTCCGGTTTGGTGATGACAACGCTTTCATGACCGATGAGTGTGCATCCGATTTCCTTTGCCTCTCCTGCACTGAACCAGACAGTGCCGCTTACATCAAAGATACATTTCATTCCTGATGTTTTTGGTAATTTTATCGTAGTTCCCGAGTGGAGAGTTATGTAGACATAGAGCTCGTCTTCCGTTATGCTTTTGAAGAAATTGTCTGAACCGCTGCCCGTGGCGGATACGCCCGTGTCGTTCCATGTCTGTCCTCCGTCAGTAGAGATTTCCCAATGCCCGGAATTCTCATTGATACGGATCTTCGGAGACTCACCTGTTACAGGAATCTTATCACCGTTCCCGTCCAGAATAAATTCCTCAGAACCGTCAGGGTTAAGAAGTCCCCACCAGTAAGTGCCGTTTTCTTGTATCACGGTTATTGAAGGCGGTGTCATGCCGTCTTGTCCGTCATGTATTGTTATGGATGTTCCGTCTGAAAAATGAATAGTGTATCCGTTCTCGTCTTCAATAACGCTGTCAACAGTGACTGACTCTTGAAGTTTTTTTACTATTTCCTGCAATGATTCTATATCTGAACGGATCTGCTCGCTGTAATCCTCAAGCATGTCTATCCTCTGTTCAAGCTCGCTTAAGGAGTTTTTAAGTTCTGTGTCGTCAAATCCGCAGGACGGAACTGCCAGCGTCAGCACTATAAATGCTGCAGGCATCAATAATCTGTAAAATAAAACTTGTCTCATAATCGGTGTTATTTTGTGATTCCTGCTCAAAATTGAACAATAATATGATACAAGTCAAATCAAACGGCTTCGGTTTCGTCAAATTGCCGTTTCAGAATCTTCTTTCAGTCTGTTTTTGGCCAATTGGCGGATTTTTTCTCTGTAAACAGATGGCGGCATACCTATCTCTTCCTTGAAAGCTGTGTTGAATGTGCTGAAAGAGCAGAATCCGGAATCTATGGCCACGGCTTTGACGGGAGTGGTGTCGTCAGGATCAGAAAGCAGGGTGAGGGCGTTCTTGATTCTGTATCCGTTGACATATTGACTGAAACTTTTCCCGGTATTGCGGTTGATGCATTGTGACAAGTATGTTCTGTTGGTGCCAAGCATGGAGGCGGCTTTTTCTCTTGTTAGGTTGCTTTCTCTGTAGATGTGCCTTTCGCGCATAAGGGTCTCTATCTCACGGAAAAGTCTGTTGCTCTGTTCTTCCTTTCCCCTGTAATTGTCACGTTTGACAATCTCGCTGTACTTTTTTGCCAGAATGGTGTACATGTGTTCCTTATATCTGTACATTCTCCACAGAATAATGGCTATTATCAATATGGAAACAGTCAGAATGGCCATTAAGTGGACAGATTTGGTCCTGGCGTGAAGCTCTGCTTCGTGCTTTGTGTTCTCATACATTAGGGTCAGTTCGCGTATGGCGCGTTCATCCTTGATGTTGAACAGACTGTCGGATACCGAGTGGTACATTTTGTAGAACAGGAGAGACGAATCATAGTCATTGAGCTTTTCATAGGCGGAGGAAACGGATTTGTACAGATTGTGCGTAAATACTTTGTTCCCTTTCTTTCCGGCAATTGACAAGCCTTCCTTATATATCCTGACAGCGTGTTTGTACTCGTGCCTGCTGCTTAGAAAATCACCGTATGAAAGATACAGGTAGCTTGTGTTGGTCGCCTGCACATCATTGTTGAGATGTCTGAATGCCTCCTGGAACTCTGCCATGGCATCCTCGTTTTTCCCCGAGGCGGCCAGAATATTTGCGCGGAGAGTGTGCAGGCCTGCCATGTCCATATTGCAGTAAGGACTGTTCATCGCTTTCTGTAGGTAATAGTCTGCCTCATCCAGGCTGCCTTTCAAATACAGCATTTTGGCCAGTCCATATGTCCCGATGAAATAAAGCTGGCTTTCCGGAGACTTCCGTCCTTCGTTGTAAAGAGTACGTGCGTATTTCAGACCAAGGGTATCCTGTCTGATGAAAAAGGCCATCATAAGATTGTAGCCCATGATACCGAATTCATCTCCATGTGAGTGCTCGCCTATCAGCTCAAGTCCTGAAGTGAATATCTCAATGGCCTTTTTATAATCCATCCTGTAAGTTATGTAGTATACACCAAGGCTGTTGTGTATGATATATACGGGCATCCAGTCTTTGTCCCGGGGCTGATTGTTCTCAATGTCGTGCCATGTCTCCAGACCCTTGTTGAGAATGATGCCGGCACTGTCGTATATGTCAGCGGCCATGTAGCTTTGTCCAGCATATGCGAGTGCGGTCAACTGCGCTGTTCCTGGTTTCAGGTTGTCGGCGATCTCAAGCAGCTCTCTTGCGAATCTGACGGAACTGTAGAATCTCTGCCCGGAGATACAGGCCCTGCACGAATCGGTCAGGGCGTCAATTCTGTCGTGCCTTTTATCCGCAGATAAAGAGTGTGTGCCTAAAAAAGATAAAAGAAGACAGAGAAGTATTGATTTAATTAAGGTGTGTCTCATTCTGTGTTATAATTTTGAGTGCAATTTAGTAAAATATTATGACACTCATTCCGCGAAATGCTGCGTTCGGGAGACGGAAGCGGCTGTTCGGTCTGAATGTGCGGTGCCGGCTGAGACTGAGAGTTAAATTTGTAACCGCATCATTGCGCAATACGGAAAATAGGACTAAATTTGTGGAGGAATAAATGCAGGTAGACGTGAGAATCCAGGAATTGTTGACACCCAAGCGGATATGCGTGTTCTTCATCGCAGTGGCCGTGTATTGCCTGCTTTTCGTTATATTTTACAATACTCTTGTGTATGGCAAGTTTGAGTTATACGATTCTTTCAAGGATACGCTTGTAGGAATGTTGAGTAATTTTGTTCCTATGCTGGTTATTGCAACATGTAATGTTCTGATATTGTTTTCTTATCCGATATCCGGCATTAGAGACAAAATATATCTGAAGATACTTGTAGATGTTCTGCTCTCCTTTTCAGCATCTCTGATTCTTGCTTAGAAGCTGTTTAAATTTATTTATAATTAGCTGTAAATCAGTAGGTTAATTGGAATATTTTTCGTAACTTTAAGG
>CALVDG010000007.1 GCA_944326255.1 uncultured Bacteroidales bacterium | reverse complement strand
TAGGTGACACCGAACCACTGGGCGTCGCTATTCAGCACTTTGAGGCTGGCCTTGCCCTCGTTTATGAGCTGGTTGACGCACAGAGGTATGAAGAATTCGGCCTTGGGGTTGGCCATGTTGGCGGGGTCGGAGAGGAATTGCCTGAACAGCCGCTCGGACTCGGTGAAGAAATCGGGAGTGAATCCGAACAGATTCATTGATACGACTGTATTCTCGTCAAGAGGATGCAGTCCGTCGCCGTCCTTGTACATGATGCTGCCGTCCTCCATGCGCTGGATGGCGGTGCGTTCGACTATCGAGGCCAAGTTGCCGTCAGCGTCGACAGAGCACTCTCCGCGGGATACGGTACCGTAGTCGGAGAGAGTGTTGCGCAGGTTGTAGCCGACCATGGAGTATTTGCCTTTCTGCCCCTCTACACTACGCAGATAGTCTGACAGCACGGCGTAGCCCTCGCGGCCGTAGAAGTCATCGGAGTTGATGACAGCGAAGGGAGTGCTGACAGCTGGGGCGGCCATCATCACGGCGTGGCATGTACCCCAGGGTTTCTCGCGGCCCTCCGGCACTGAGAATCCTTCGGGCAGATATTCGAGTTCCTGGAAGACGAACTCTATCTCAACCTTTCCGCCGAAATGCTCCGGTGTGAATATCTCTCGGAAAGCCTTTTCAAATGAGTGGCGGATGATGAACACTACTTTGCCGAATCCAGCCCGTACGGCATCGTAAATCGAGTAATCGATGATGGCCTCACCGTTGGGACCGACTCCGTCCATCTGCTTGAGGGAGCCGTAGCGGGAACCCATGCCCGCTGCCAAAACAACTAATGTCGGTTTCATTGCTGAAAATTTAATCTGTTTCCGGGGATTGTACGATATTTTTAAATACTTGATAATAAGGTGTTTCTAAATTTTGAATGTGCCGTGTTGCGGTCTCAAATGCCAACGCGGCACCATTTTGAGTGCTAATATATTGATTATCAATGAATTAATGAATATCTTCAATCCCGTGCTGTTTGTTTTTTTGTTTTTCCGATTAATAAAAGGAGACCGTATCGAATCAACTTTCGATTACGGCCTCCTTAACTTTTTTCAAAACCTCAACAGAGGCACGTCAGACCGGTGGTGCATCTTGCCCATTCTGACGCGCCGCCCGCTATCGCTCCAGCTTATGGATAGCCAGTCCGCTCCTGAGCTTCGGCTCGAACCAGGTAGTCTTGGGAGGCATGATGTTGCCTGTATCGGCTATCCTGATGAGCTGCTTCATGGATACTGGATACAGGGCGAAAGCCGCTGCCATCTCGCCTGAGTCAACTCTCTTCTTGAGCTCTCCGAGTCCACGGATACCGCCTACGAAATCAATACGTTTCGAAGTGCGGAGATCCTTGATGTCGAGGAGCTTGTCGAAGATGAGGTTGGAGCAGATGGTGACATCGAGTCCACCGATGGGATCGTTGTCATCGTATGTGCCCTTCTTGGCTGTCATTGAGTACCAGTGTCCACCGAGGTACATCGAGAAGTTGTGCAGGTTCTTGGGCTTGTATATGTCTGTACCCATGTCCTTGATCTCGAAGTCCTCGCCAAGTTTATCGAGGAACTGCTCGGGAGTCATGCCGTTGAGATCCTTTACAACGCGGTTGTAGTCGATGATCTTGAGGTGGCTCTCAGGGAATACCACTGCCATGAAGTAGTTGTACTCCTCAGTTCCGTTGTGGTTGGGGTTCTGACGGCGCTTCTCCTCACCTACGAGAGCAGCTGCGGCGGTCCTGTGGTGACCGTCTGCTACGTAGAAGGCAGGGATGGTAGAGAATATCTCTGTTATCCTTTTGATGTCCTCATCGTTGTCTATTACCCAGAAATGGTGTCCAAAACCGTCGTCCTCAGCTACGAAGTCATATTCGGGCTTGCCGTCAGTGTATTTCTTCACGATAGCATTGATCTCGGTGTTGTCAGGGTATGCGAAGAATACGGGCTCGATGTTGGCATTCTGGATACGGACGTGGATCATACGGTCCTCTTCCTTGTCCTTGCGGGTGAGCTCGTGTTTCTTGATCTTACCTGTCATGTAGTCCTCAACGTTGGCACAGAGCACGATACCGTACTGGGTACGGCCGTTCATGGTCTGGGCGTAGACATAGTAGCACTCCTTCTTGTCCTGCACGAGCCAGCCTTTTTCCTGCCATTTCTTGAAGTTCTCGACAGCCTTGTCATAGGCCTGCTGTGAGTGCTCGTCGATGATGGGGTCGAAGTCGATCTCGGGCTTGGTGATGTGAAGGAGGGACTTCTCGCCTGCCTCAGCCTTGGCTTCCTGGGAGTTGAGCACGTCGTACGGACGGGCGGCCACTTCCTTTACGATGGCCTTGGGAGGGCGGATAGCTGCGAAAGGTTTTACTTTTACCATATTGTTTCTCTCCTATTTGCTATTTGTTTACCTGGAACTTGCGGTTGCCTGTGGCGAAGAAGTCGCAGATCTGGTTGGCTGCTGCTACTCCCGCGTTGATATTGGCCTCGGCGGTCTCGGCTCCCATCTTCTTGGGGGTGGCGAAGACTCTCTTGCCGAACTTCTCGTTGAGCTCTGCCTGGTTGGTGGCGGCGATATCTGTGATGTACTTCAGGTCCTGTCTCTCCTCGAGTACCTTTACGAGTTCTGGCTCGTTGATGACTTCCTTGCGGGCGGTGTTCACGAGGCAGCCTCCCTTAGGCATTCTGGACAGAAGTGCGTAGCCGATAGAGTTCTTTGTCTCATTGGTGGCAGGAATGTGCAGGGACACGAAGTCGCTCTTTGCATAGAGGTCCTCGAGTGAGGCGGCTACCTCGACTCCTTCAGCCTGAATCTTCTCAGCGGGAACGAAGGGGTCAAAGGCCATGATCTTCATGCCGAAGCTCTTTGCGTGAGCGGCTACCAGACGGCCGACATTGCCGTAAGCCTGGATACCGAGGGTCTTGCCCTTGAGCTCTGAGCCTGTGCCCGGAGTGAACTGGTTACGTGAGATGTAGATCATCATGCCGATAGCGAGTTCGGCCACGGCGTTGGAGTTCTGGCCGGGAGTGTTCATGGCCACGATGCCTCTCTCGGTGCAGGCTGCCAGGTCGAGGTTGTCATAACCGGCGCCGGCGCGGACTACTATCTTCAGCTTGGGTGCGGCAGCAATGACTTCCTTGGTTACCTTGTCGGAACGCACGATAAGAGCGTCTGCATCGGCTACGGCTGCATAAAGGTCCTTGACATCGGTGTATTTTTCAAGAGTTGCAAGCTCATGACCGCCTTTCTCCACGATTTCGCGGATCTGGTCGACGGCTACCTTTGAGAAAGGTTTCTCGGTTGCTACTAAAACTTTCATTGTGAATATTTTAAAGTGTTGATTATAAACTATTGAAAAAACCGAACCCCGGCAGTCCGGTTATGATGTGGATATGCCGGGGTTGCGGAGTTTAATTATTTGTGCATCTTCTCGAACTCCTGCATGCAGGCGATCAGAGCCTCTACTGCCTCGATAGGGCAGGCGTTGTAGATGGAGGCGCGGAATCCGCCTACTGAGCGGTGGCCCTTGATACCTACCATGCCTTTCTCTTTTGCGAAGGCGAGGAACTCGTCCTGGAGGTCCTCATGGCCGGGAGCCATTACGAAGCATACGTTCATCAGGGAGCGGTCCTCCTTGGCGGCTGTACCTACGAAGAGGGAGTTGCGGTCGATCTCGTCATAGAGCATACCGGCTTTCTTCTTGTTGAGCTCGTACATGGCCTTTACACCACCCTGAGCCTTAACCCATTTCAGGGTCTCGGTCATAACGAAGATGGAGAATACAGGAGGGGTGTTGAACATGGACTCGCCCTCGATGTGTGTACGGTAGTCGAGCATGGTGGGCAGATAGCGGGAAACCTTGCCGAGGATCTCGTCCTTTACGATAACGAATACCACTCCGGCAGGACCTACGTTCTTCTGGGCACCACCGTAGATGAGGGCATACTTGGAAACGTCCACGGGACGGCTCATGATGTCGGAAGACATATCGGCTACGAGGGGCACGGGGCAGTCCATATCCTCGTGAATCTCGGTACCTTTGATGGTGTTGTTGGTGGTGATGTGGAAATAGTCGAGGTCTGTGGGGATCTCGTATCCCTTAGGGATGTAGGTGTAGTTCTTGTCAGCTGAGGAAGCCACAGCATAGGCGTTGCCGATGCCCTTTGCCTCTTTCAGAGCCTTCTTTGCCCACACGCCTGTCTCCAGGTAACCGGCCTTGTTCTCGAGGAGGTTCATGGCCACATAGAGGAACTGGAGGGATGCACCGCCACCGAGGAAGAGGACGCTGTATCCGTCAGGGATGTTGAGAAGCTCTTTCCAGAGAGCGCGGCACTCGTCCATAACGGCCTCCCACTCCTTGCTTCTGTGAGACACTTCTATTACGGACATTCCTGTACCCTTGAAATCTTTGAGGGCCTCGATAGCCGCTTCGATAGCCGGTTTGGGCAGAACGCAGGGACCGGCGTTGAAATTATAAGCTTTTTTCATATCGTAAAAATTGTTAAAAATGTTTAATCGTTATTAAGCGACAAAGTTACAAAATATTTGTGACAATGGGCAAAAATTATAAATCCGTAATCTTTTCGCAGTATACGCACTGTAACTGTATCTCAGAGCCTTTTACGATGGTCCTGAACCTTGTCGGGATATCTTCGTGGTTGGTCACGCACATGGGGTTGATGCACTTGACGATACCGCAGATAGTCTCCGGGATGGTCAGCAGCTTTTTCTCCACTACCTTGAAGTCGCGGATGATGTTGACGCTGGCGTTGGGGGCGATGAGGGCTATCTTGTTGAGTTCGTCATCCTTGAAGAATCTCTCGGATATCTTGATGATGCCCTTGCGGCCCATGGACTTGCTGTCCAGATTGACTCCGAAAGTGACCGGATGCTCCGACCCGCTCAGACCGAGGATGTCGATTACCTTGAAGACCTGGCAGCTGGGAATGTGATCCAGCACTGTGCCGTTCTTTATCGCGCTCACTTTGAGCTGCTTCCCGTCGTTTGTTTCCATTGTGTTTCTTTCCATAAGACTGTCCTCCTATCTTTTACCGAGTAAGTATGATATGATGGCCATGCGGACGTACATTCCGTTCTCAGCCTGCTTGAAATACCATGCGTAAGGGGTCTCGTCCACGTCGGTGGCGATCTCCTGCAGGCGGGGCAGGGGGTGCAGAATCTTCATGTTCGGCCGCACTCCGGAGAGCATGGATGCGTTGAGACTGTAGACATTCTTGACTTTCTCGTATTCCACTGGGTCGGTGAACCGTTCCTGCTGGATGCGGGTCATGTACAGGATGTCCGTGCTGTCCAGATATTCCCGCAGGTCGGCAGTCTCCTTATAGGGGATGCCCTTGCTGTCCATGAAGTCGCGGTATTCCTGCGGCAGCTTGAGCTCGTCCGGGGCCGTGAACTCGAACTCGGGGGAGAAATGGCTCATGGCCTGAAGCAGTGAGTGTACTGTCCTGCCGTATTTGAGGTCGCCGACCATGTTGATGTTGATGTGGTCCAGGCGGCCCTGGGTCTGCCTGATGGTGTAGAGGTCGAGCAGGGTCTGGGTCGGATGCTGGTTGGCTCCGTCACCGGCGTTGATGACCGGCACTGAGGCCACTTCCGAAGCATAGCGGGCACTGCCCTCGAGAGGATGCCTCATGACGATGAGGTCCACGTAATTGGAGACCATCTTGATGGTATCCTTGAGGCTCTCTCCCTTCCGGATGCTGGTGTTGGCCGCGTCCGAAAAGCCTATGACGCGGGCTCCCAGACGGTTGGCCGCAGTCTCGAAACTCAGTCTGGTCCTTGTGGACGGCTCGAAGAAGATGCAGGCCACTACCTTGTCGCTCAGGAATGTCTGCGACTTGTTGTGCTCCATCTCCTCGGCTACATCGAGGATGTGCAGTATCTCCTCTTTGGTGAAGTCCTGAATGGATATTAAACTTTTAGGCATATATCATTTATATTATATGTGTTCCACTTTGGCTTCGGCATCGGTCATGCGCTGGACGAACCGGTCCGAGTCGCGGAGTCTTACGCTCATCTCCAGGCGGCATTCGTTCCCTGTATCGAATCTGGTGGGGGACAGGCCCATGTCCTTCATCACCTTCATTACCCGATCCATACCGGTGTAGTCAAATGTCACCGCAAAGGTCTCGGTCGCGGTTTTCTCCACTATCCTGCCGTGGGCTACCGCATCAGCGGCCGCGCTCCGGTAGGCGTTGATCAGACCTGGTACTCCGAGTTTTATGCCTCCGAAGTAACGGACGACCACGATCAGTATGTCACTCAGTCCGGCCGACTGTATCTGTCCGAATATCGGTCTGCCGGCAGTGGACGAAGGCTCTCCGTCATCGTTCATCCTCCACACATTGCCTTCCAGCCCGAGCCTGTACGCATAGCAGTGATGCCGCGCGTCGTAATATTCTTTCCGTATCCGCTCCAGATGCTGTTTTATCTCCTCTTCCGATATCACCGGATATGCAAAAGCGAGAAACTTGCTGCCTTTCTCCTTATACAGCCCCTCCGACGGGGCCTCCAGGCTCTTGAAAGTGTCGTTTCTCTCCTGAATTTCCATATCCATCCGTTTAAGCCCCTAAGTTAGGCAAAAAAGGCGGATGAGCCTAAAATTTTTTATCTTTGGGCTGTCAACTGATTGAAAAATGCATAGAGGTCAATTTATAGAAAGGTATGCGGCTTTGGGGAGAAGGATTGAGGGGTGGCTGGAGGGGAAAGAGAAATGGCCGGAGCTGGATGCGGCGGTGGAGCTCTCGGCGAGGGGCAATGTGTTCTTCACGCCGTGGATGCAGCGCCGCGCCCTCGGAGCCCTGGCGGAAGGGATGCTGAGGGAAGATGTGCTGAGGAACTGGCTGGAACAATACCCTGGGCCGGAACCGGCAGCATCGGGAAAGGTCTGCGGAGTGGTGGCGGCCGGCAATATCCCGGCGGTGGCATTTCACGATATCCTGTCGGTGCTGGCGGCGGGCTGGAAGCCGGTGGTCAAACTCTCATCGAAGGACCAGTATCTGCTGCCGGTGCTTTTCCCCGGGGTGGAGTTCTGTAACTCGACCGACGGCTGGACTCCGGATGCCCTCCTGACGATGGGAGGCGATGCCGCGGCAGCATATTTTGAAACACATTTTCCTTATATCCCCAAAATCATCAGGTCCTCGCGCTTCAGTATTGCCGTGCTCACCGGGAGCGAGGACAGCTCTGCCCTCAAAGCTCTGGCGGAGGACATGCTGCTGTACTACGGTCTGGGCTGCCGCAGCGCGACATGCCTGCTGGTGCCGCAAGGGTACGATCTCTCAGGAACAATGGCTGCGGCTGAAGCTTTCGCCCTTAGGCATTGGGGACGGCCCGGAAAGGACAATCACCGCAAGAACAGGGCTGTGCTGACCCTGTCCGGAGAAGAATTCCTGGACAGCGGCACCGTCATTTTCCGCGACCTCAGGCGGCTGATACCGGGAGCATCGGAAGACATCAGCCTCTGCAGGCCGCTGGATATGAGCCTGCATGTGGGTGAGGTATGGTATGTGGAATACTGCTCTGAAAAGGAGCTGGAAAAATTTATCGGAGCCAATGAGGACAGAATTCAAAAAATTATCCGTAACTTTGGCTATGCTCAGAGGCCTGCTCTGGACGACTGGCCGGACGGGGTCGATACTGTGGGTTTTCTGAGAGGAGTAAATAAATAAAAGTTATGACAGTATTCAGATACAAGGCGGTAATTCCCGGCAATAAGATATTCATGCGGGAATACGAGCTGGAGACCAGGATGAGTCTGTTCAAACTGCATGAGTTTCTGGACAGGGACCTGGGATTCTCTCCGGATCAGATGACGATGTTCGAGACATTGTCTGGCAAGGGTGAGATAATGCGCAGGATCGGCCTGTTTGATTTCGGAGACGGCTCAATGGATAAGGTCTCCGTGGAGGATGCATTCAAGGACGGGGCGGCAGTCCGTTATGTGTACAATATGGGCAAGGGCCTGTTCCTGGAACTGCGCTTTGTGTCGGAGGCGGAATACAGCCCGAGGCGGTCCTATCCTGTGCTGGTGGCCGAGAAAGGCCGGAATCCCGATCAGTTCTCGTCCGTGTATGAGGATTACGGGGAGTTCTCGGACAGTGGCTCGTCCCAGCCTGATGTTCAGGAAGATGCTTTTGATGTAGATGAACTTCCTGAAGGAGAGGAGGCAGTATAATTCCGATGGACAAGACTCTGACGTTGGTTCTGGGGCCGACTGCGGTTGGAAAGACAGATTATGCCATTGAGTTGGCAAAGGAATACGGCTCTCCTGTTATATCATGCGATTCCAGGCAGATTTTCAAGGAGATGCGTATAGGAACGGCCCCGCCGTCCGAAGAACAGCTCCGAGAGGTGAGACATTATTTTATCTTCAGCCATTCGGTGTCAAATCACTATTCTGCCGGTCAATATGAACTGGATGCCATGGCACTGCTGTCGGATCTTTTCAGGAATTATGACCGCCTGGTGATGGTCGGTGGCTCAGGCTTGTATGCCGATGCGGTGTGCTACGGTTTCGATGATTTCCCGCCGGCGGATCAGGAACTTCGCAGGAAGTTGACGGAAAGGGCCATGGCTGAGGGTGTGGGTGCTTTGGCCGAGGAGTTGCGGGTACTGGATCCCGAGAGCTATGCCGCTATAGACTTGTCTAACCGTCAGCGGGTCGTGAGAGCTCTGGAAGTGACGCTCTCCACCGGACGTAAATTCTCCTCGTTCAAGACCGCTCCTAAGAAAAAAAGGTTTTTCAACGTTGAGCGTAGAGTGCTGACAATGCCAAGAGAAGAACTGTACGCCCGGATAGACCGCAGGACAGAGATGATGTTCGAAGCCGGTCTTGTAGCTGAAGTACGTTCTCTTGAGCGCTTTCGTAATATGCCTGCCCTGAAGACTGTGGGCTACAGCGAAGTCTTCAATTATCTCGATGGAACAATCTCCCTTGACGAGGCCGTAGACCTGGTGAAAAGAAACACCCGCCGCTATGCCAAGCGTCAGATAACCTGGTTCAACAAGTACCTCTGACGGGTCCCCCCGTGAGGTACTGAGTCGCTTTTGCCTAATTGGCGACTTCGGAGAGGAACTTGATGCGTACCAGCCGTATCTCCTCCTCTTCGTAGTCAGGGCCGAGTTCCTTGACCGCGTCGGCTACCGAATCGCTCTGTGCCTCTTCCTTGAAATATTCGTAGATGTCCTCCACCTTGTCCTCGTCCACGGTCTGCCTGATGTAATAGTCGATGTCGATCCTGGTGCCGGCCGCGACAATGGCTTCCAGCTCGTCCAGAACATCGGAAAGCTCCATGTTCTTGGCTTCTGCGATATCCTCCAGCGGAATTTTCCTGTCGATGTTCTGTATGATGTAGACCTTGTTGGCCGACTTGTTGACAAGGGACTTGACTACGATGTCCTCAGGTCTCTGTATATCGTTTTCTTCTACGTATTTGGCTATTAGGCTGATGAATTCCTTGCCGAATTTGCGGGCCTTGCCCTCGCCTACGCCCTGACAGTTCTTGAGCTCGTCAAGTGTGATGGGGTAGTGTATGGACATGTCTTCCAGGGACGGGTCCGTGAAAATCACGAAGCCCGGCAGCTTCAGCTTTCTGGACATGTCCTTGCGCAGGTCCTTGAGCATTGAGAAGAGTGCGGGATCTCCGACGCCTCCGCCGTGCCTTACGGCCGAGACGGCTGCCGAATCCTCGTCCTCCTCCTCGTCCCCGTCGGCGAACTCCCTGTCTTCGGCCATCATGACCGAATGCGGGTTCTCCAGAAACTCCTTTCCCTTAGGCGTTATGGAGATCAGGCCGTACTGCTCCAGGTCCTTGTGCAGGAAATGCATGACCACTGCCTGTCGGATAATCGCTATCCAGAACTTTACGCCCTTGTCCTTCCCCATGCCGAAGAACTCGCTGAGATGATGCTTATAGGACTTGATTATGGAGTTGGTCTCTCCGGTCAGGATATTTGCCAGATGGTCCACTTTGAAACTTTCCTTCATGGAGTCCACCAGCTCCAGAACAAGAGCCAGATACTCCTTGCCCTCGAAGAGCTTTTTGGGATGCAGGCAGTTGTCACAGTTGCAGCAGTTGTCTTCAGGATAATCCTCTCCGAAATAGTTCAGCAGAATCTTCCTGCGACACCGGTTGGATTCGGCGTAAGCCACCGTCTCAAGCAGCAGCTGTTTCCCTATCTCCTGCTCGGACAGAGGCTTGCCCTGCATGAACTTCTCCAGTTTGAGGATGTCCTTGTAGCTGTAGAAAGTGATGCACTTGCCTTCCTGTCCGTCCCTTCCTGCGCGTCCCGTCTCCTGGTAGTAGCCTTCCAGGCTCTTGGGGATATCGTAATGGATTACGAACCTTACGTCCGGCTTGTCGATGCCCATGCCGAAAGCTATGGTCGCCACGATGACATCCACCTCCTCCATGAGAAACATGTCCTGGTTCTTGGCCCTGGTGGCGGCGTCCATGCCGGCGTGATAGGGCAGGGCCTTGATGCCGTTGACATTGAGGAACTCGGCTATCTCCTCGGTCTTTTTCCTGCTCAGGCAGTAAATGATACCGGACTTGCCCTCGTTCTCCTTGATGAACTTGATCATCTCTTTTCTGACATTGACCTTGTCCCGCACCTCGTAGTAGAGGTTGGGCCTGTTGAAAGAGCTTTTGAACACTTTTGCGTCCATCATGCACAGGTTCTTCTGGATATCCGCCTGTACTTTCGGAGTGGCGGTGGCCGTGAGGGCTATGATGGGAGCAGACCCGAGCTCGTCTACGATGCGGCGGATGTGGCGGTATTCAGGACGGAAGTCATGACCCCATTCGGAGATACAGTGGGCTTCGTCTATGGCGTAGAACGAGATGTGAATCTGCCTCAGGAGAGCTACCGTCTCGTCTTTGGTCAAGGATTCAGGCGCTACGTACAGCAGTTTTGTCACGCCTGAGAGCAGGTCGTCCTTTACTTCCTGGATCTGAGCTTTATTGAGTGAGGAGTTGAGGAAATGCGCCACTCCGTCCGAGCCCGAGATAAATCCCCTGATTGCGTCTACCTGGTTTTTCATCAGGGCTATGAGCGGTGAGACCACTATCGCGGTGCCGGGCATGAGCAGTGCCGGCAGCTGATAGCACATTGATTTCCCGCCTCCGGTGGGCATGAGAACGAACGCATTATTGCCCTCAATAAGGTGTGTTATAATCTTTTCCTGTTCTCCTTTGAATGTGTCGTACCCAAAAAACTTCTTTAAATTGGAGTGTAATTCCTCTGAACTAATCTTCATATTTATTACCTTTGCGCGTCTAAAATTACCGAAAAGTTTATTTTCTTGCAAAAAAAATGAAGAATAATATCGAAAATTTGGAAAAAACCTCATTTGACCCCGATGCGCCGGGGGTTGCCAACGGTAATTTCTTCGGACTGCCATGCGGAGAGCAGGAGGCGGATACTGTGATAGTGCAGGTGCCCTGGGATGCAACCGTGTCTTATGGGAAGGGAACCGCCGACGGTCCGCAGGCGATGCTTGATGCTTCTCTTCAGGTCGATCTGTTCGACGAGAGATTTCCTGATGCGTCCCGAATGAAAGTCTGGACCCTTCCGGAAGAGCCGGGGCTGAGGGAACTGAACGGCAGGGCCAGAGGTGCGGCCGAGCAGGTAATCTACGCTTGGGAACAGGGACGGTCTCAGGAGTCTATGGCGGAGCTATGCGATGAGGTTAACGCCTGTTCTTCGGAATTGAATGCTTATGTGGAACATGTTTCGGAGAAATACCTGTCGGCAGGCAAGTCCGTGGTGCTGACCGGAGGCGAGCACAGTGTGCCGCTCGGGCTTATAAAGGCTCTTTCCAGAAGGTATCCTGGCATGGGCATACTTCATGTAGATGCTCATTCGGATACAAGAAAGGCATATGAGGGATTCCGTTATTCACATGCGTCCATTATGTACAATGCTATGACCGAGTGTGCCGCGCTGGGCCGTATCACACAGGTAGGCATAAGGGACTTCTGCTCGTCTGAGTATGGTCTTGTGACTTCTTCTGACCTGTTTATCCCCTTTACCGACTTCCGTATCAAGGAAGGTCTTTACGATGGCCGGACATGGAAAAGCATATGTCAGGAGATAGTGTCTACCCTGCCGGAGAATGTGTATGTAAGCTTTGATATTGACGGTCTCTCTCCGGAGTACTGTCCAGGGACAGGAACGCCTGTGTCAGGTGGCCTTACCTTTTCGCAGGCCGACTACCTATTATATTTATTGGCAATGTCGGGCAGAAGGATAGTGGGCGCAGATCTCTGTGAGGTCGCCCCGGGAAGTCAGGGTGAGTGGGATGCGAATGTCGGAGCCAGGGTGCTTTTCAAACTCTTGTTGTGTTCGGCGTACTCCCGTAAGAAAAAATGATTAAATTTGTCGGTTTCAAAATGAACTGAAACAGTATGAAGCGGATGAAAATTTATGTCCTGCGCAGGCGGGTGTTGATGCACAGGCTGCTTCACAGCGATATGACAGGAGGAGTATTGCTTCTGGTATGCGCGGTGGTTGCGGTGCTGGCTGCCAATATACCGGCTATGGGCGGCCTGCACCGTCTGTGGGATACTGTGTTCAGCGTCTCGTTCGGGGACAGCACTCTGAGTATGCCGCTGAGGACGTGGATAGACGATGTCCTGATGGCGGTGTTTTTTTTCTCCGTAGGTCTGGAGATAAAGCGGGAACTGCTTGTGGGAGAGCTGTCCACCAGGAAGAAGGCCATGCTGCCTATGTTCGCGGCGGTAGGAGGTATGATATTTCCGGCTCTGATATATACGGCGTTCAATGCCGGTACGGTCTCGGCTGGAGGATGGGGAATACCCATGGCTACGGACATAGCATTTGCCATAGGCGTGCTTTCCCTGCTGGGAACGCGCTGTCCCATAGGACTGAAAGTGCTTCTGGTGGCTTTGGCCGTAGTGGACGATATAGGTGCGATCATAGTGCTGGCTCTGTTCTATCCCTCGCATGAGATTCACCTTATATATCTTGTGTATGCCGCAATGACGGTACTCGCCCTGCTGGCTGTCAACAAGGCCGGCATAAGGTCTGTTCTGGTCTACCTGATACTGGGAGTGACGCTTTTCGTCTTCGTCTTCCGTTCGGGAATCCATGCCACTATTGCGGGAGTGGTGCTGGCCATGACTATACCGGCCAGAACTTCCAAAGGGGATGTAAGGGCCTTCACCGGTCCGGATTCCCTGTTGTGCCGCATGGAGTCGGCCCTTCATCCATGGGTCAATTTCCTCATAATGCCCCTTTTTGCGCTGGCCAATGCCGGAGTCATGATTGACCCGGATTCTTTGGGCGGGCCGGTGCCGGCGGTGATACCCGGTGTTTTCTTCGGGCTGCTGTTCGGGAAGCCGCTTGGAATCCTTGCTTTCAGCTGGCTGGCGGTCAAGCTGGGCCTTGCCGGTCTGCCTGAGGGAACGAAATGGCGTCAGGTCCTTGCACTGGGTATATTGGGCGGGATCGGATTCACGATGTCAATATTTATCGATAATCTTGCGTTTACGGATACACGTCTGATAAATGCAGGGAAACTGGCCATACTCGCTACATCTTTCCTTGCGGCATGTGCGGGCCTGGCAGCACTGTATATGACAACCAATAAAACCAAATTAATAAAATGAAAAAGTTTGCAATTGTAATCATCGCTGCATCGGCAGCAGTCATGGCTATCTCATCCTGCGCTGGAACATATCAGAAGGGTGACAGAATGCCTGAGACCACAACCGCTCAGATTGACACTGTAAGTTATGCTCTGGGTATGTATTATGGAAAAATGCTGACATCTACTCCTTTCGGAGAACTGAACCTGAACCAGATGAAAAAAGGTTTCAAGGACGTCCTCAATGGGGAGGAGACTATGCTTGATGAACAGACTGTAGGTATGCTGATTCAGAGTTATATAAGGGACCGTATGGCATATGTGGCCGAGCGCAGTCTTGAGGAAGGTGAGGAGTTCCTTGCCGCAAATAAGGAGAAAGAAGGTGTGGTGGAGACCGAGAGCGGCCTGCAGTATAAGATAGAAGTGGAGGGTACCGGTATCTCGCCTGAGGGAGCCGATACAGTGGAGGTGAACTATGAGGGCCGTCTGATTGACGGGACAGTGTTCGACTCTTCATACGATAGAGGAGAAAGTGTCAGATTCCCTCTCAACAGAGTCATCAAGGGATGGACAGAAGGTCTTACTTATGCCAAGGAAGGAGGCAAGATTCAGCTTTATATTCCAGCAGAACTCGGTTATGGAAAACGCGGTACCGGCCCTATCCCCGGCAACAGCACTCTTATCTTCGATATAGAGCTTGTGAAGGTGTCCAAGGCGGCTCCCAAGGAAGATGAGAAAAAATAGTTAGCCAATGAACAGGAGGAGTATAATTGTCTATACAGTGGTGGCAGTGCTGCTGCTGGCCGGCATAGGGTATCTTTTCTGCTCTCTCTTTTTCGGAGACAGTGAAGAATCTGTAAGGACGGACCGGCTTACAGACGGAGTGGAAGCTGTTCCATCCGATGCTATATTCCTCTTTGAATCCGGTTCTTTTTCAGAAATAGAGAATATGACGGATGAAGGGAGTGTACTCGGCAGACTGTTCGGGTGCATTCCCTCTGTCGCGTCTGAATGGGAAGCTGTTTTGTCTATGCATTATGCCAGCAAGAACGCAGTCTCCCCATTGCTCGTGCTTTCTGTCCCGGAGAAAGAGGAGCCGGCCTTGTTCCTGGAGGACGTGCTGGATGAGTGCGGAGGTGTAATAGAAAAAAGGTACGGGCAAGTGGCCGTGCATAAGGCGGCGGTTCCTGATGCCTCGTTTGCTGTTTACGGTCATTTTTTTATAGCCAGCCCCTCTATGGTCATAGTGGAATCGGCTTTGAGGCATCTTGAGAACGGTACTTCCATCAAGGACGAGCCTATGTATGCCGGGATTACCGGAGTTACTTCGGACCGTGGTGTGCTGCATATCAATTTTTCCAACATCGGCAAACTGTTTTCGGGTCTGGCCGAGCGAAAATATGTCCGGTTCGCATCTTTTTTCCAGAGCATTGCGGATTGGAGTGCATTCGGATTGGCTGACGGAGATTCACCCATGACTTTTGACGGCCGTATGGTAAGCGGACGTTCGGGAGAGAGGTATGCTGACGTGCTGATCTCGCAGCGTGGCGGCAGGCCCGACGTATATTCGATAGTGCCGGCCAATGCTTCGTATGTGCTGACTCTTCCCATGTCGTCCGCTGATGACTATATAAAAGCCTGGCATGAGTGGCTGGCGGCTGACGGACGTAAAAAAGACTATGATTATGTCAATGCCGTGGTTTCAAAGCAGGATAGCCTGGATATCTCTACCGGAGATTTTGTCAGGTCTCTGGATATCAAGGAACTTTCGGTGTTCTCATATGCCTCGGACGGCTTAGAGCATAAAATAATGGCTTTCAGGACAGACAATAAGAAAGCATTGAAAAACTACAGGGATACGGTCTGCTCCTATCTTTTCAAGGGGTATATCCCGGCATATATGGGTGAGGTATTCCGGCCCTCAGCCGAGGATGCCTACTGCGCTTTGGGAGACTGGATTCTTGTCGGGGAACAGAATGAGATACGGACTCTTCTGAGAGAATGGAAACGTGGCGCGTTTTTTTCTTTACGGGAGTATCTGGAACAGACTCCTGCAGCGGACGAACTACGTGAGATATCCTGTATGACATTGATGCTGAATACAGTCAGATATGCTGATTCCTTGGAGATGTTCTTTAAGAAAGAGTATCGGGATATTGTACGGAACAGTTCCGGCAATAAGAATTTTGAATTCGCGGTTATCAATGCGTATCGCGTGGGAGACAGGCTGGGAGTAAGGGCTTCTCGGTATTCGGAAGATTTACAGACCCTGCCTGTGCCCGACAGGATACCGGTGGAGGATGCAGTCGTGGAGGACGTGCCCGTCACGATTCCTCAAGGTCCTTTCCCGGTGAGGAACTTCATAGACGGCTCGACAAATTATCTTGAACAATTGAAGAATTATAATCTGCGCCTTCTCGGCAGATCTCATAATCCTGTATGGACAGTCAAATTTGACAAACCTCTCTGTGGGACTGTAAGACAGATAGATTACCTTAAGAATGACAAACTTCAGATGATCTTTGGAGCTGGTAATAAGGTCTATCTGCTGGACAGACTTGGGCGCAGGGTCAGTGATTTCCCGGTTACGTTGGGAAAAGACATCCTTTTGGGACCGGATATCTATGATTTCAAGGGTACGAAGGATTATATTATGATGGTGCTGCATACGGACAATACAGTTGTTCAGTATGACCTGGCCGGAAAACGCTGCAGCGGATGGAGCGACATACAGCTTAGCGAGCGCATAATGTCGCTGCCTGAATGTCTGGAAGTGGGCGGAAAGACATATTGGGTCGTCCGAACTTCATACCAGACACTCATCTATGACTCGCACGGTACGTTATGTGCTGATTTTACCAAAAAACGGAAACTTAGGAAAGACACATCCGTAGAACCGGTATCCACGCATGAAGTTAAGGTTACGGTTGCAGATGGAAAAGAGATGATTCTTGATCTGTCAGACGGATCATTTAGAAAAAGATAGAACAATGTATGGCACTTATTAATATTATACTGCTTATAGTTTTCGGAGCTGTGCTGCTGGTCCTGGCTTTGCCGCTCTATGTGCTCAGGCGAATGAGAGGTACTTCTCAGCGTTGGCAAGGATTCCGGAGGGACAAGAAGGAGGGAGAGGTCTCGGTCTCCGGTAAGGATGCCGGTGCTGATGAGAAGATAGTGGGGGACAATATCGGCGAGTATGTGGACTATGAGGAGGTTGAAGATGATAAAAAGCAGTAGATTAGTACAATGAAAGCGTTTACAAGAATTCTTTCCTATGCCAGACCTTATCATCGTTTCTGGCCCGGATATCTGATTTTCTCAATACTTTCCGTAATATTCGGAGTTGTCAACTACGCTTTGATAAAGCCGTTGCTGGAAGTCCTGTTTGACCCGGACGCCGTTGAGAAGTATACTGCTCTGCCGGAATTTTCCCTCAGCGTGGATTATTTTTACGGGGTGTTCCAGTATTATCTGACGCGGGTTATGGAGGCCAGCGGAGTGCTCCGCAGTCTGCTTTTTGTATGTCTTGTGCTGATTATCACGTCGTTTTTGTCCAATTTGACCAGATTCCTTTCCCAGAAGATCTTGGTGAATATGAAGACTTACGTGATGAAGAATATCCGGACAGACCTTTTCAACAAGATCACCCGTCTCAATGTGGACTACTTTCAGGAGCAGCGCAAGGGTGACATCCTTTCCAGCGTCTCAAACGATGTCAATGAGGTACAGAACAGCGTGGCCAGCAGTTTTCATATCATATTCCGCGAGCCCTTGCTGGTGATAGGCTTTCTGATAGGTCTCTTTTATATGTCTCCTAAGCTGACTCTGCTGACGCTGATAACACTTCCCATATCGGCCTTTGTCATAGGTGCCGTCACCAGGAAACTTAGAAGAGGAGCGACCAGGACACAGGCTCTTATGGGTAGAATAATCAGCCATTTCGAGGAGGCGATATCAGGAGCGAGAATCATAAAGGCGTTCAATGCTCAGAAGTATGTCAGGGACAGTTTCGACAGGACCAATGAGGAGCACAAGGCCGTGAGCCGCGCCATGTATACCCGTCAGGAGCTGGCGTCCCCTCTTTCAGAATTTCTCGGCATATCAGTGGCGGCGGCCGTCTTGTTTTACGGTGGGGTGCTGCAGATGCGCGGAGAGTTGGGAATGGGACTCTCGGACTTTATCGTGTATATCGCATTCTACTGGAGGGTTCTGGAGCCTTCCAAGGCTATAGCGGCGGCGTATTCCAATATCCAGAAGGGTCTGGTGTCCGGTAACAGGATATTTGCAATTCTGGATGCGGTGCCGTCGATACGCAAGGCGGAGCATCCGGTGCATGTCTCGGAATTCACCAGTGCCATCGAATACCGCGATGTATCGTTCAAGTATTCTACTGACTATGTGCTGAAGAACATAGACCTGACGATTCCCAAGGGCAAGATGATAGCCATAGTGGGACCTTCCGGGGCAGGCAAGTCTACATTGGCGGACCTGTTGCCGCGTTTCTATGATGTCTCAGAAGGAGGCATATTCATAGACGGTGTGGATATCCGGCAGTATTATCCCAAGGAGCTGATATCTCTTATGGGTATCGTGACTCAGGAGGCTATATTGTTCAATGATACTGTCCGCAACAACATCACCTTCGGTATGGAGCATGTCTCCGACGAGGATGTGAAACGGGCAGCCAGGATAGCCAATGCGGATGAGTTCATCATGCAGATGGAACACGGTTATGACACCAATATCGGAGACCGTGGAGGTAAGCTCTCAGGCGGCCAGCGGCAGCGTATCGCCATTGCCAGGGCGGTGCTGAAGAACCCTCCGATTCTGATTCTGGACGAGGCTACCTCGGCTCTGGATACCGAAAGCGAGAGACTGGTGCAGGATGCCCTCACCAACTTGATGAAGAACCGCACCTCCATAGTCATCGCCCACCGTCTGTCCACGATACAGCATGCGGACGAGATAGTGGTGATGAAAGAGGGGCGCATAGTGGAGAGGGGTACTCATACGGAACTGCTCAAGGCAGGAGGACTCTACTCGCATCTGTGCGATATGCAGGCTTTTTGATGAATGACAGAATTTAAACATTAATGTGTATGAATCCTAAATCACTGAATAAGATCATAGAAGAAAGCATAAAGAAGAACTGGGACTGTCCGGCTCTGTCTGATTACAACGGTGTCACTCTTTATTACAGGGATGTGGCCCGCAAGATAGAGAAGATACATATCATGCTGGAGATGTGCGGACTGAAACGGGGTGACAAGATTGCGATATGCTCCCGTAACCAGGCCAACTGGGCGGTGTCTTTTCTCGCATCCCTGACCTACGGGGCTGTGCCTGTGCCTCTGCTGCACGAGTTTAAGAGCGGCAACATCTATCATCTTGTCAATCATTCCGATGCCCGCGTCCTGTTCGTGGGCGACATGGTGTGGGACGGCCTCTCCCAGTCGGAGATGCCCGGCCTGGATGCCATTATTCTGATGAATGATTTTTCCCTGCTGTATGCGTCCAATGACAAGATAACCCATACGAGAGAGCATCTCAACGAACTTTTCGGCAAGAAATACCCGCACAGCTTCCATCCCGACTGCGTCAGTTATTATGAGGACTCCCCCGAGGAACTGGCTATGATAAACTATACGTCAGGCACGTCCGGGTTCTCCAAGGGAGTGATGCTGCCTTACCGTTCCATACTCTCCAACGTCCTGTTCGGCTTTGAGGTACACGGGCATCTGGACAACGCCTCCAACTGCGTCTCCATGCTGCCTACTGCCCATATGTACGGTATGCTGTTCGAGTTCCTGGTAGAGTTCTGTCTAGGCTGTCACGTGCATTTCCTTACCAGGCTTCCGACCCCCAAGATCATCCTCGATGCCATGGGAACGGTCAAGCCGGACCTGATAGTGACAGTGCCGCTGGTTATCGAGAAGATATACAAGAAAAAGCTGGAGCCTCTGATCAACCGCAGGGATATCCGCCTGCTGCTGAGACTTCCCGTCATCGACGAGAAGATATTGAAGAAAATCAACCACCAGCTGGACGAGGCCTTCGGAGGCAAGTTCGACGAGGTCATCATAGGTGGAGCGGCTTTCAACCGCGAGGCCGAGGCATTTTTCCGCCGTATCGGATTCCGCTTCACAGTAGGCTACGGAATGACCGAGTGCGGACCTATCATCACATACGCACGCTGGAACCAGACCAAGCTCTACTCCTGCGGCAAGGCTGCGCCGAGGATGCAGGTGATGATTGACTCCGCTGATCCTCAGAATGTTCCGGGAGAGATACTGGTCAAGGGCGACAATGTCTTCCTGGGTTACTACAAGAACGAGCAGGCTACGGCCGAGGCCTTCACCGAGGACGGATGGTTCCGCACCGGTGACATGGGCATCATAGATTCCGACGGCTTCCTCTTCATCAAGGGCCGCTGCAAGAGTATGATCCTGGGGCCTTCAGGTCAGAATATTTATCCGGAGGAGATAGAGGGTGAGATCAACAACATGCCCTATGTCAATGAGTCCCTGGTCATAGAGGACAACAACGGGCTCCGGGCCCTGGTCTATCCTGATTCGGAGATGGCCGCAGCTGACGGACTCTCCAAGGATGAGATGCTGGCCAGGATTCAGCAGAGCATCAAGGAGATGAATGCTCATCAGCCCAATTACTGCAAGGTGGGAGCGGTCGAGCTTTTCCCCGAAGAGTTCGAGAAGACCCCGAAGAAGAGCATAAAGAGATATCTCTATCAGCGTTCCAACAATTAAACTACAGATATGACAAAGCAAGAGCAGTTTGACAGAAGTTATCTGGAAATGGCAAGGGTATGGGCCAAGAACTCGTATTGTACCCGCCGAAAGGTGGGGGCCCTGCTCGTCAAGGACAGGATGATAATATCGGACGGTTTTAACGGTACCCCGTCCGGCTTTGAGAATATATGCGAGGATCCGTCCACTGGCAAGACCAAGCCTTATGTGCTTCACGCCGAGGCTAATGCCATAACCAAAGTGGCCAAGTCCGGCAACAACAGCGAGGGAGCCACGCTGTATGTCACCGATGCTCCGTGTCTGGAATGTTCCAAGCTGATCATCCAGGCCGGAATAAAGAGGGTGGTGTATATGATTGAGTACAGCGTCAAGGACGGTATCGAGCTGCTGCGCCGGGCCGGAATCGAAGTCTGCAAGTACGACAATATATGAAAACTCTGAAACTGGTTCTGTGGTCCGTCATTATGCTGCTGGCCGGCAGTATCGTCACCCGTGTGGTGATGATGCGCGGCAATGCGGACAGATACTATGTGGACGGCCACGGATGGGATAAGCTGGAACTGGTGCTTCAGCAGATAGATCAGAACTATGTGGATGATATAGACCGCAGTAAACTGACCGAGGAGATACTTCCGGTGATACTGGGAGATCTGGATCCGCATTCAGTTTATCTTCCGCCGGAGAACTTGAAGCAGGCTAATGCAGAGCTGGAGGGGAACTTCGACGGCATAGGCATCACCTTCAATGTGCCCGAGGATACGGCCATAGTCATCAGCGTGATAGCCGGAGGCCCCTCCGAGCGGGCCGGTCTGATGTCCGGAGACCGGATTATGACAGTGGACGGAAAGAATGTCGCCGGTGTGCGGATAGATCAGGATTCACTGGTCGGGATGCTGAAGGGTGTGTCCGGGACCAAGGTGCGGCTGGATATCCTCAGGGACGGGGAGACCGTGGAGTTTGAGGTGACCCGTGACAAGATACCGGTGAAGAGCATAGATGTGGCCTATATGCTGGATGATACTACGGGATATATGAAACTGTCCAAGTTTACCCGTACCAGTTATGAGGAATTCGAGGCGGCATTGCCTGCGCTTCTTGAGGCCGGTATGACCAAGCTGATATTTGACCTGCGTGACAACTCAGGCGGGTATATGGACCAGGCCCTGCTGCTCTCCAACGAGTTCCTGCCTGAGGAGAGTCTTATCGTGTATATGGAGGGAGCTCACCGTCCCCGTCAGAACTTTTATGCGGACGGCAGCGGCAAGTGCCAGGATATAGAACTGGCCGTGCTTGTCAATGAGAACAGCGCGTCGTCCAGCGAGATATTCGCCGGAGCGATGCAGGACAATGACCGCGGACTCATCTACGGCCGCCGCAGTTACGGCAAGGGTATGGTGCAGGAGCCTATATTTTTCACTGACAATTCCGGTATCCGTCTGACCGTAGCCCGTTTCTACACCGCCACGGGACGCTGCATACAGAAGCCGTACACGCCCGGGGACGGCGCGGATTATATCTACGATATCTACGAGCGGTATGTACACGGGGAGATGACCAGCGCGGACAGTATAGCCCGCAATGACTCGCTTAAATACATTACCCCCGGCGGCAATGTGGTCTATGGCGGCGGAGGCATCATCCCGGATGTGTTCGTGCCTATTGATACGGCCGGAGTCACCGACCTTCTGATACAGATCAACCGTCAGGCCCTGACTGTCAAGTATGCCTCCGAGGCGGCGGATAAGTACCGCAGTGAGCTTCGGGACGTGGCTTCGCTTGATGAACTGAATGCCCTGCTGGACAGTATGGATCTGGAGAGCGGTTTCCTGGCTTATCTCCGGCTCAAGGGAGTGACGGTGGATATGGAGCAGTGGCGGGTGTCCCGTCAGTTTGTGCTGACACAGCTGCGGGCTCTTGTCGGTAGGTATTCCTCGCTGGATGACAATGCTTTCTATCCCATCCTGGCTGAGATTGACAACGTCATTCAGGCAGCAGCGGAATAGAAAATCACACTTTGGTGATACAACTTACGGAAAAAGTATTATCTTTGCACTCCCGTTTTAGGGGAATGTGTCTGCCCGGATGGTGAAATTGGTAGACACGCTAGTTTCAGGGACTAGTGGCCGCAAGGCTGTGCAGGTTCGAGTCCTGTTCCGGGCACAAAAAAGACTGATGACAACGTCAGTCTTTTTTTGTGCCCGGGGCCCAACCCCCGGCCCCTTCCATATTTTTCTGACCGCAAGTTTACATTGTTTGATGTTTGACACATTCCGTAAAATAATGCACAGGCGTTGACTGATTTTTCTTGTCATTCAGGAATTATTCCATACCTTTGCAAAGTCATTTAAGATTTACTGTGGCAAATTAAGGCGGACATCTATCCCTAATGGGTGTCTGCTTTTTTTGAACTGCTACCGAGGGGAGGTACTTGAACGAGAGGTCAACTGTTCTTACACCACACAGTAAATAACCTTAAATGAACAATAGAACATATTACTATTTCGTGATAGTTTCCATCAGGGTGGAGATTGTCAGGCTTGTCAGAATCAAGGCGTACAGACGCATAAGATTCGGCAAGATTGAGCGGGTAAGAAGTCATTTCAGACAGTATTAGGGAACTGACTGATTGGTTTGCCCCGTGCCGATAACGGCACTCTATCCAATCCCCTCGGTTTTTCACCTTTATATTGCCAGTGTGTCCGAAAAATCGTAATTTTGTACAAATCAATTCGGAATATGAAGTGTCTGTCATTTGTCGCGGGTGTTGTCTTCCCGTTCTTGCTTTTCTGCGCAGTTCCGTTGTCGGGACAGGTTTATGATTCGGTAGAGGATGTTCCCGGGGCAGATATGGGAGTGTACGACTTGTATCAGGTGTCAAAAGGCAGTGGTGATGAGGAAAAGGCTGTTGAATATGCGGAGTTGTTCCTGGCCAGTATCGACACTTCGGCGGTATGCGCCGCACTTGCCGGGGTTTACGATTATCTTGCGGATTACGAGGAGATGGACAAGTTTAAATTTTCAAAGGCCATAGCATTGCGGGAGCAGTCGTTGAGGATTTATGAGGGTCTGGAGGACGGCTACAATGCGGCCGAAGAAGAGTATCATATAGCCAAGCTGTATTACAAGCGCGGGGAGTTTCATATGGCTCTCAAGTTCGCCTCGCGTGCATGGTCTCATTTTGAGGAGGTGGATTACAATGACGGAAGTGCGCTGGACTGTCTGAATCTTCTGGGCTGTGTGTACTATATCTGTCAGGATTTTGACAAGGCTCAGAGGTATTATATAGAATATGCCCGCCAAGCCAGGCTGTCAGATGACAGTATCAGGCAGGTTCTTGCGATGAACAATATGTCTTTGTCCTCTAAGGACCCGGAAAAAAGAAAGCAGTTTATGGAAGAGTCTATAGCCATAGCCGGTTCCTCGGGAGATTCATCCAGGCTTGTACGTCTGTATATCAATTATTCGACATGGCTGTTGGATAGGGGACAGTGGCAGGAGGCTTCTGCGTATCTGGATCTGGCAGAGCCTCTTCTGGCCAATATAGAACAGTCCGGCGAGTGGTGGCAGAATAAGGGCGTGCTGTATGCGGCGACCGGTCGTGACGCAGATGCTGAGGAATGTCTTAAAAATGCCATAAGGGATTACAGTCAGGGTGAGTTTGAGCTTATGCAGCTGTATTGTCTTGAAGCCCTGCACGGTATCTACGCCCGCGAAGGCAGGTGGAAGGATGCCTATGACGTGCTTATGGAATACAACCGCCTGGACAGTATACATGCCGGAGACAGCATGTATCTGGCACTTTTTCGGACGCAGAACGAGATAGAGCTCAGGATTCAGCAGATGTCTGATGAAAGGGAGCGGAACAGACAGACGCTGATCTTCGTTTGCCTTTCGTTCGGTCTGGTGATACTTGCGCTTACTACGCTGATTCTTTACCTTAAGAACAAATACAGGATGAGGCAGAAGGAGACCGAGCTTGCTGGCAAGCATGAAGCACTGGAGATGCAGAAGATGCAGCAGTTCCAGACGAGAAAGATGATAGATGAGACTATAAACCGGCTCAGAGATGTCGGCATGGAGGCTTCGGGAGATGTGCGCGGCAGCATTGGCAGGATATGCGATGACCTCAATGATGCCAAGAACGAAAAGGAGTGGCAGGAGACGAACAAGTATATTCCCGAGTTCAACGGAGAGTTCATGCAGAAACTGATGAAGTCTTTTCCCCAGCTTACGGTCGGCGAGCGAAGACTCTGCGCCCTGCTGCATCTGAATCTTTCCACGAAGGAGATATGCGAGATAACTCGGCAGAGTCCACAGACTGTCAATATGGCTAGGTACAGACTGCGTAAGAAGCTGAATATCACGCACAAGAATATGGAGATAGGCGACTGGCTGAATGAAGTGTGCGGATAGGCTTGATTATCAGGTGTTTCTTTGTTTTGTAAATTGATTGTATATATGTTTCTTCTGTAGTGTATGGCTTGTATAGAGCCGGATTATTTGGAACATAATTGCCGGGAATGCATTTTTGTTCCGAAAAATTTGGACGGAGCCATGAGACTACTCACCAGTATTGTTTTATTATCAGTATCTGTCAGTCTGTATGCGGGTGACAATATCAGCAGATGGATGGAGAGTGACAGTTTCCGGTTTGAGATAGTACAAGGATATCTTAAGCCGGTCATAAAGGAACTGATGTATGACGAGACCATACCCATGCCGGATGGATTGTTTACCGTTGGACTGTATTTCAATTATAAGGACAGTACGGGGAAAGAGCATGGATGCGGCCTTTACTGCGACAATCAGTGGGGCGGCAACGATGAGGAAGTCTACTGTTTTATACCACTGAATCTGGATGTCCTGGGAGACAATCATGTCCGCTTGTCCAGAAGTACTTCACGTCCTGTGCTTTCCAATTCTCCATCAGACCCGGGATGGACGGAGTCATCGGAGGGGCTGCAGAAGATTCTCGCTGAATTGTGTGACGCACAGGGCTGGTATGTGGAGTTTCGGGAAGGCGAATTGCCCGCCATGTCGGAGTGGGTGCTGCGGCGGGCCGATTCTCCCGAGGAGAAAGTACTCTATTATGATACTTATTGGCAACTTACTAACTAAATATAAGTGATATGAAAAAATTTTATCTGATGTCTGTTATGGCTCTGGCAGCTTTGGCTGGAGTCATGGGCTGTGCGGAGGACGAAGGCCCGTCCGGCCCTGTGGCTGTAACTGAGATTCAACTTGACAAGCAGTCTGTTGAGATTGTGATGGGCGAGACGGCGCAGCTCTCTGCGATCGTACTGCCTGAGGATGCGACGGACAAGACCGTACTTTGGACTACTTCGGACAGGGAAGTTGCTACTGTGAATGACAACGGTATGATAACGGCTGTTGCCAAGGGAAGTGCCTCTGTCACCGCCACTTCAGGAAAGGCTACGGCCGTATGTGAGGTGACGGTAGTCGGCATCCCTGTGGAGTCGGTTGTCCTGGATATTACTGATGCTGATATACTTAAAGGCGACAGTGTCCGGCTTACGGCGACCGTGATGCCGGAGGATGCCGAAGACACTTCCTGTACCTGGACCTCTTCCGACGAGTCGATAGCTACCGTGAGTGATAACGGTATGGTGTATGGCCTGGCTTTGGGCGAGGCTGTCATCACTGTGCAGGCCGGTAACTGCGAGGTTACATGCAATGTGACGGTGTCCCCTGTCCCGGTCGAATCCGTGACACTGGACCGTACCGAGTGTGAGTTGATAGTAGGCGAGACAGTTACGCTTGTGGCTGTAGTACTTCCTGAGAACGCCGAGGACAGGACGGTGACATGGTCTTCGTCCTTGCCCTCAGTAGCAGCTGTTGATGAAGACGGCCTTGTTATAGCACTGGCAGCGGGAAGCGCAGTGGTGACGGCTGCTGCCGGAGACAAGAAGGCCGAATGCACGGTGACTGTCGTGGAATCCCGTGAACCGACGATAGGTGACTATTATTTCAGCGACGGCACAGTGTCCGGCTCGTTGGAGGACGGCAGGACTCCGATTGGTGTAATTTTCCGAATTTTCGGTAACGGAGACTCGGCGAAAATTGTCTCCTTGGATGAGGCATTACTGCCTTACAGTGACATGGCAGGAACATCATATGCTTTAGATGAATACGACGGAGCGGAAAACCAGTCAACCATAATGAACCTGCCTCCGGATATGTCTTCTGATTGGCGGAGTCAGTATCCGGCTTTCAGGTGGTGTGCGGATAGAGAAGAAGGAGGTTTGAATTGGTATTTGCCGGCGAAGATGGAATTGAAGCAAATTTATGCTGCTGCCAATGGTTTGGTGTGGGTAGAATCAGATGCGGACGAGTCCAAAGGTGAGATTGACGATTGGGGTGATAACACGACTATGCCAGGATACGACAGTGGTGAATGTTCTGCTGCAAAAGCTTCTTTCTCAATGAAATGCTCAGATGCTGGAGGTAGCCCTTTATCGGATGGAAGATATTTCTCGTCAACGGGGAAGTCGTATAAACTGCAGGCTGAGAGTGTCAATTTCACGAATGGGATGTGTGCGGGATTTTCAAAGATTACAGAAAGCCCGGTGCGGGCAATTGCGAAAGTCAAATTAAATTAATTAAAAAAGTAAAATTATTACAATGAAGGCATTACAATATATCTTAGGAACAATGGCAATAGTGCTTGCCGCAGCAGGCTGTACAGAGGAAAAATCTGGAGGTTCGCCAACTTCTATAACCTTTTCACCTCAGACAGTAGAGGTTGAGCAGTGGGCGAGTGTCCAGTTGCAATATTCAGTTACACCTGATGGCGCGGATGTTTTAGATGCAGAATGGTCTTCAGCTGCACCTGAGATAGCTTCGGTGGATGACATGGGAACAGTGACAGGACTCTCTATGGGAGAGACGGTCGTAACCTTATCTGTCGGAGAAGTGTCGGCAAACTGCAAAATAGTGGTAACCGCTCCGTCATCATATATAAAATTGAGTTCCGAGACTCTTGTTCTCAGGGTGGATGAGAGTGAGACTGTAACAGCGGAGGTGTTTCCGGAGCAGGAAGAGCCGCTGGTATGGGAATCTGCGGATGAGAGTGTTGCGGTGGTGACAGGAGACGGGACAGTGACAGGTGTCGCTCTTGGAGAGACAATCGTGACGGCCTCATGCGGACTGATGACGGCCGAGTGTAAAGTCAGTGTGCTTGAATCTCCGATGTTGGGAGACTATTATTATGAAGACGGTACATATTCTCGTGAGCTGAATCCTGAGAAAGAGCCAGTGGGTATGGTCTATTATGTTGATGAAGACGGTTGTGGAGGACGTATAGTCTCTTTGGATGAGGCATATCTGCAGTGGCACGTGTCTCCTGGTGCAAGAACTAATGCTATATCAAATACGGACGGTATGTATAATCTGGAACAGGTAACAGAGGAATATCCAGGGTGGGAAACAGAGTTCCCGGCTTTTGCGTGGTGTGCTTATCATGACGGTGCCGATCTTTTATGGTATCTTCCAGCGGTAACAGAATTGAAGCACATTATGGCAGGGGCCAGCGGCTTGCATTGGGTGGATTCAGGAGCTGTAGATGAGGGTGAGATATCTGACAGTATGTGGGGGGATTATCCAATGCCTGATGGTCCGGAAGAAGATCAGGCTCGGCTGGATTTTAGTGACAGACTGGTAGCGGCCGGTGGTGATGCGCTCTTGACAAACGGTCATCTTCATTGGTCGTCAACGGACAGACCGGAATACGGTTACTGTGCGGCATGGGGGTTGAGCCTGTCTTCTGGGTCAAAGGATTTTGACCAGCAGGCGATTGAGCGCAGCGTGAGGGCTGTAGCCAGATTCTAAGTGCCTTCTGAAAACGAAATAGGGAGGCCGTGCTGAATTTCAGTGCGGCCTCTTTATTTTAGATGAGATTCTCGGCCTCGGCTTCCATCCGCCGAAAGCTGACAGGCCCGGATGTCTGTCCTTACGGCTCGCGTCCGGCGAGAGTGTACCCTTATTGCACAGATATGGTCCACTCTCCTCGGGGGATGATGAGCCAAGGCCGGTGAGAATGTGTTGTAGTGGCGGTGTGGCAGGATGGCCTGTCCGAGGGTGTACGCAATATCGTGAAAACGGTACACTCTCGAAGAGGGGAACGGAGATGGATGCTGCAGGAAGGGCCTATGAAGGCATTAGTGCAAGGCGGACCTGCGGAGGGTGTACTGCATATGCGGAAAAAGGGTACACTCTCGTAGAGGGGAACGGAGATGCTTAGTATGCGGATATGATGGATGGCCTGTGGGGGTTAGCGGAGGCGGGGCTGGAGGTAGAGGGTGCAGCAGAGGCAGGCGGCGATGCTGATGAGGCCGCCGATGTAGCCGATGGCGCCTACGCTGATGCCCGAGCAGACCAGGCCGCCGATAAGGGCACCGCTGCCGATGCCGACATTGTAGATGCCGGAGTAGATGGACATGGCTATGGACGTGCCTTCGGGGACGGTGCGGATGATCTCGGACTGGAAGACCATATTGAAGAAGCAGTTGGCCAGCCCCCAGAATATGCACAGCGTCACGACTGTCTGGTGTGTCATGGCTGCCGGACGCAGCAGTAGGAGGCAGCAACCGATGCCGATGACGGCGTAGCGCATGAAGAAGCTGCGGTGTGAGTCGAAATATCTGGAGAACAGCAGGCTGCCGATGATGCCAGTGATGCCGAAAAGGGTGAGAATCATGGTGATGGAGCCGGCTTTGAATCCGGCAATCTGGGCCAGGAACGGTTCGATATAGCTGTATCCGGTGAAATGCGCTGTGACTGACAGTACTGTTATCAGGTAGATGCCCGGCAGTGACGGAGTCCTGAGCAAGCAGGGAAGCTGCTTCAGTGAGAAGGCCTTTTCGCCTTGTGTCCTGGGCAGAACAGCCGCTATCAGCAGCATCACGGCGAATGCCACGCATCCGATAAGCAGAAATGTCATTCTCCAGCCGGCTGCCAGTCCGATGGCGCGGCCCAGAGGCAGGCCCGCTATCATGGCGATGGATGAGCCCGCGACGATGATGCTCAGGGCGATGGAGCCTCTGCCTTTCGGGGCGATCTTGACCGCCAGCGGGGTGACAATCGACCAGAATATGGCGTGGGAGCAGGCGACTCCGATGCGGGAAAGCATCAGCATGTAATAGCCGGTGGAGAGAGCCGATCCTACGTGACTGATGACGAACAGGCCGAATATGCCGAGCATCAGCCGCTTGGACTCAGTGCCGGAGACCATGAGCATCAGGGGCAATGAGGCTATGGCCACGACCCAGGCATAGACGGTGATCAGTACGCCGGCCTTGGACTCAGTGATGGCGAAGTCTGCGGCGATGTCGCTGAGCAGTCCGATAGGTATGAACTCGGAAGTGTTGAATATGAAGGTGGAGAATGCAAGCGCCACCAGCGGCAGCCATTCTCTCAGCACGTGTCCTCTGCTTATGGATATATTATTCTGCATAATGCTCCCTCTCCCTTTGAAAAATCGCGCAAAGATAATTAACTTCGCAAATCGTTAATTAAAAATGTGATATTATGAGAAAAATCCAGATGGTGTTAGTATTTATGTCGTTGATATGCAGCAGTGTATTGGCGCAGAGCATAGACCGGGCCGCGGTTGTGGAGGCGGATTCGGCATGGGGGAACCCGTATGTCAATGAGGTCGGCCGCGAGCCTATGTCCGCGACTCTCGGTATAGCGCAGCCGGAGACTGTGTCCCTGCATGGCATCTGGAAGTTCAATTGGGTGGAAAACGCCTGTGACCGCCCCGTGGATTATTATAAGGTGGACTATGATGACCGCGGATGGGGTACGATGCCTCTTCCCGGAATCTGGGAACTCAACGGTTACGGTGACCCGCTGTATCTCAATGTAGGCTATGCCTGGCGCAATTTCTTCAAGAACGATCCTCCGCACGTGCCGGTGTTCCAGAATCATGTGGGTACTTATCGCGGTATGGTGGAGATACCTGAGGGCTGGAGCGGTGACAAGGATGTCTTCGTACATTTCGGCTCGGTGACTTCCAATATTACGCTTTACGTCAACGGCGAGTATGTGGGTTACAGCGAGGACAGCAAGCTGGAGGCCGTCTTTGACATCACTGACTTCGTAAAGCCCGGAGACAATCTGTTCGCGTTTCAGGTTTTCCGCTGGTGTGACGGCACGTATCTGGAGGACCAGGATTTCTGGAGGCTTTCAGGTATTGCCAGGGAAAGTTATGTGTATGCCCGTCCGAAACAGCGGGTGCAGACTGTGGAGGCTGTCCCGGACCTGGATGCGTCGTACCGCAACGGCAGCCTCTTCATAAGGGGAAAGGTCACTGCAGGGGTGACTGGAGTCGGACTTACGTTGAGGTCTCCTGAAGGAAAGTCCGTGTGGTCGTCTGTTGCGGACGTGGCGGATGACGGCAGCTTCCATGTGTCGGCAAGTGTGCGCTCTCCGCGAAAATGGACGGCGGAGACTCCCTGGCTGTACCGTCTGGAGGCTGTGGCCGTGGGTGACGGCGGCGTGTCGGATAAGGTTGCGGTCAATGTAGGATTCCGCAAGGTGGAGATCCGGGGCGGTCAGCTGCTGGTCAACGGTCAGCCGGTGCTGATAAAGGGCGCGAACCGGCACGAGATGAGTCCGAAGGGCGGATATCTGGTCTCACAGGAGGAGATGCTGCGCGATATTCAGATAATGAAGAGCCTTAATATCAATGCCGTGCGTACATGCCACTATCCCAATGATCCCCGCTGGTACGATCTGTGCGACCGTTACGGTCTGTATGTAGTGGATGAGGCCAATGTCGAGTCGCACGGTATGGGTTACGGAGACAGGACTCTGGCCAAGAATCCGGATTACAGGGATGCGCATCTGGAACGCAACAGCCGGATGGTACAAAGGGACATCAATCATCCCAGCATCATCCTGTGGAGCATGGGCAATGAGGCCGGAGACGGAGAGAACTTCGCGGCCTGCTATGAGTGGATAAAGAGTTACGATCCGTCCAGACCCATACATTACGAGAGGTCTCTGGATTACAGGACTTATGTGAATACGCCTCACAGTGATGTCTTCTGTCCCATGTACTGGAGTCCTCAGGACTGTGAGAAATATCTGGCAACAGATCCGGCAAAGCCCTTGATTCAGTGTGAGTACGCTCACTCAATGGGCAATTCTATGGGCGGCTTCGGGGAGTATATGGACCTCGTCCGTAAATATCCCAAGTACCAGGGCGGTTTTATCTGGGACTTCGTGGACCAGGCCATCATCCGTTATGAGAAGGACGGCCGGGCTACCGCGACTTACGGAGGCAGCTACAATAAGTACGATGCGTCGGATGACAACTTCAACAACAACGGATTCGTGGCCTCGGACCGCAGCCTGCATCCTACGGCTATGGAAGTTGCCTATCACTACCGTTCCATTCTGACATCATCTGACAATCCCGCTTCCGGAAAGATAAGAATATTCAATGAGTATTTCTTCCGCGACCTGTCGGCATTCCGTCTGGACTGGACTCTGACGGCAGACGGGCGGCCTGTGGCTTCCGGCTCGGTGGAGGACCTGAATGTTGGCCCGCAGTCTGCTGTGCAGCTGACTCTTCCTATAACTGATGCAGTCGCTGACTGTCCTGATGCCAAGGAGATACTGCTCAATCTTGAGTACAGCCTGAAAAGGGCCGAGGGGCTGCTGGATGCCGGGACGGTGCTGGCCTGGGATCAGCTGACGGTCAGGGAATACGATGCGGAAAAAGAGTATGAGGCACTGATGGAGGAGAGATTCCCGGCTAAGGATAACGCACCTGTTTTGTCCAGAGATTTCCGTCTTTATTATGTAGAGGGTAACGGGTGGAGGGCTGAGTTCAGCCGTACGACCGGCTGGCTGGAGCGTCTGGTGACAACCGGGGCGCATTCGTCCTCTGATCTTACATACGGCGGAGGCAATGCGCAGCCGGCTTACCGAGGCTCTTCCAGATACGTGGCTCCGTTCGGTTCCGGGGTGGATCTGCTGGAGCAGCCGCTCAGACCCAATTTCTACCGGGCGGTCACGGACAACGATGACGGAGCCGGACTGCATTATAAATGTGCTGTATGGCGTGAGCCCGGCTTGAAATTAAAGGATATGAGGGCGGAGCAGACCGATAAGGGTGTGCTGGTGGAGACAGAGTATGAGGTGCGTTCGGTGGGCGCAGTGCTCAGGATGACCTATCTGCTCAACGCCGACGGAGAGATAGCCGTGACCGAGCATCTGATGCCGGGTGAGGAGACAGCTGAAGTAGCACCGCTGATGCGTTTCGGCATGAGCATGGTGATGCCTCCTCGTTTCTCCGAGGTGGATTATTACGGATACGGACCGTTCGAGAACTACAGCGACCGTTGCGGGGCTGCCATGATAGGGCGTTACCGTGCCGATGTGGCTGACCTGTACCAGTACGACTATGTGCGTCCTCAGGAGAGCGGTGCCCGTACCGGCCTGAGGTACTGGAGGGTGGTGGACCGCACCGGTACAGGTCTGGAGATAGTGGCTTCGGTGCCGTTCACCGCTACGGCCCTGCATTATTCCATCGAGGACCTGGACCTGCTTTCACCGCACTATGTGCGCCATCCTTCGGAACTGGAGCCACGACCTGAGACCTACGTCAATTTTGACCTGAGGCAGATGGGTGTGGGATGTATAGATTCCTGGGGTGCCCTGCCGCTGGAGCAGTATATGCTGCCTTACGGTGAATATACATTCGAGTTCATTCTCAGGATAAGAAAATAATTTATAACTTGCCGCGTTTTTCAAAAATACAGATAGGATATGAAGGAATTTAAGCGTTATCTTGTTACGTCCGCTCTGCCTTATGCCAACGGACCTGTTCACATCGGACACCTTGCGGGAGTATATGTGCCCGCCGACATCTATGTGCGTTATCTCCGAATGTGCGGCAGGGACGTGTTCTTCGTCGGCGGTTCGGACGAGCATGGAGTGCCTATTACCATACAGGCCCGCAAGCAGGGCTGCTCGCCCCAGGATATCGTGGACAAATACCATAAGCTGATAAAGGAGTCCTTCGCTGAGCTCGGCATCAGTTTCAACATCTATTCCAGAACCACGTCCAAGACCCATTACAAGACGGCCTCGGAGTTCTTCCGTAAGCTCTATGAGGACGGCAAGTTCATCGAAAAGGAGAGTGAGCAGTACTACGACGAGGAGGCAAAGCAGTTTCTGGCTGACCGCTATATTGTGGGAACCTGCCCCAAGTGCGGCAATGAGAGGGCCTACGGAGACCAGTGCGAGAAATGCGGCTGCACCCTCAGCCCCGACGAGCTGATCAACCCCCATTCCGCCCTGAGCGGCAAGCCTCCCGTGAAGCGCCGCACCAAGCACTGGTATCTGCCTCTGAACGAGTACGAGCCCTGGCTGCGCCAATGGATTCTGGAGGAACACAAGGAGTGGAAGGTCAATGTCTACGGCCAGTGCAAGTCCTGGCTGGACGGCGGTCTTCAGCCCAGGGCTGTGAGTCGGGACCTCGACTGGGGCATCCCAGTGCCCGTGGAAGGAGCCGAGGGCAAGGTGCTATACGTCTGGTTCGACGCCCCTATCGGATACATCTCCAACACGATAGAGGCCCGTCCCGATGACTGGGAGAAATACTGGAAGAGTCCCGACACCAAGATGGTACACTTCATAGGCAAGGACAACATAGTCTTCCACTGCATCGTATTCCCCTGCATGCTCAAGGCCTATGGTGACGGCTACATCCTCCCGGACAACGTGCCTGCCAACGAGTTCCTCAACCTCGAGGGCGACAAGCTGTCCACTTCCCGCAACTGGGCCATCTGGCTCCACGAGTACCTGCGGGACTTCCCCGGCAAGCAGGACGTGCTGCGCTACGTGCTCTGCGCCAATGCTCCGGAGACCAAGGACAACGATTTTACATGGAAGGACTTCCAGACCCGCAACAACTCCGAGCTCGTGGCCATCTACGGCAACTTCGTCAACCGCGCCGTGGTGCTGACCCATAAGTATTTCGACGGGAAGGTGCCCGCAGACCTGAAACCGGAGCCCATTGACTCCGAGACTCTGGCCCAGGTGCCCGCCATCAAGGCCGCCATCACCGACGCCCTCGAGCACTACCGTTTCCGCGAGGCCCTCAAGGAGGCCATGAACCTCGCCCGTCTCGGCAACAAGTACCTCACCGACACCGAACCGTGGAAGGTGGCCAAGACCGACATGGGCCGCACCGCCTCCATTCTCAACGTCTCCCTGAAGTTATGCGCCGACCTGGCCATAGCATTCGCCCCGTTCATTCCGTTCTCCTCGGAGAAACTTCTGAATATTCTGAATCTTCCGAAAGATACCCTGAAGTGGGACAATATAGGCCGCTGCGACCTGCTGCCGGCAGGGCATCAGCTCAGCAAGGCTGAACTGCTCTTCGAGAAGATTGAGGACGAGGCCATAAACGCCCAGATGGAGCGTCTGGAGAATATCCGCAAGGCAAATGCTGCCGCAGCGGCTGCCGCAGCTCCGGTCGAGCCGCAGAAGGCCGAGTGTACTTTCGACGAGTTCGGAAAGATGGATATCCGCACGGCTACCGTATTGGAGGCAGAGAGAGTGCCCAAGACTGACAAGCTTCTGAAACTTACAATAGATACAGGCATAGACAAGAGGGTGATAGTCTCGGGCATCGCCGAGTACTATACGCCTGAGCAGATGGTCGGCAAGCAGATCTGCATCCTGGCCAACCTGGCTCCCCGCAAGATACGCGGTATAGAGTCCAAGGGCATGATACTGATGGCACGCCAGCCCGACGGCAGGATGCGTGTGGTCTCTCCCGAAGAGACCCTGAAAAATGGGTCAACGATAGGCTAGGCGCCCTGCTGCTGTATCAGTTCCAGTTCCTCGTCGCTGTAGATGAGCGAATCCAGATGGCCGCCGCGTCCGAGCAAGATAAGGATGACGGCGGCTATTATTATGGCTGCTGCGACAGACAGCAGTATGATCCATATCCTGCTTCGGCCTTCGTGAGTGGTGGTGCCGTTTTCCGGAGCAGGTCCGGGCTTTTCCTGTTCTGGCTCCGGCTCCGGGTTGTGTATATTTGTCGTATCAGGTTCGCAGGTGGTCGTAGGAGTCTCATCGGGCTGGGACGTGCTCTCTGAAGATCTGGTGACCGGCTTCAATATTACCGGCTCGAATCCGAAGGCCTGTGAGAACACTCCTCCGTCGGTATTGTCGGTTACAAAGTAGGCGCTGCCGTCCAAAGTCAGTTTGAGTCTCCCGACTCCTGGAAAGTCTATGAATTTCCTTTCATGGAGCATCGGTTTCAGCTGTTTGAGAAAGGTGTCCAGCTCTATGTCGGCAGTGTTCCTGTCAATGCCGTATGTCTTGGTATAATAAGCCGCGAGCATATCTCCGGATGCCCTGTCGTCCCACTTGAACGATATCCGCTTGGAAGGCGGGTAGATGGTCTTTCCGTCCTCGGAAAAATATGCCGGCATCGGCTCTGCCTGGAAATATCCCATTCCGGGAAGCGCAATGCGGTCATTATCAATGATCAGCTCCTTCAGGAGACGGGAAAGAAGATGGACATCCATAGATAAATGCTTAAATTTTTTCAAGACAAAGTTAATTTATTTTTGGCTTATAAAAAAAAATATCTATCTTTGCAGTCCCTAAAGGGAAATTCCTCTTTAGCTCAGTTGGTTAGAGCACCTGACTGTTAATCAGGGGGTCCTAGGTTCAAGTCCTAGAAGGGGAGCGAGATTTACTATGTTTTCATAATGTTATTTTTTCCCCCCTCTTCATGTGAATGACGAGGGGGTTTTTTATTACTTTTGGCTTATGATTGACAGGGAAACGGTAGACAGGATACTGGATGCGGCTGATATCGTGGACGTAATCAGCGACTTCGTGACGCTCAGGCGGCGCGGGGCGAATTATATCGCATGCTGTCCGTTCCACAACGAGAAGACACCGTCGTTCTCTGTCTCTCCGAGCAAGGGTATATTCAAGTGCTTCGGATGCGGCAAGGCCGGCAGTGCCGTGACCTTTATCATGGAGCACGAGCAGATGACCTATCCCGAGGCTCTGAAATATCTGGCCCGCAAGTACGGAATAGAGGTACACGAGCAGGAAGAGACCCAGGAGGATGCGCAGGACCGTCTGAAGAGGGAGTCGATGATGGCCGTGTCGGAGTTTGCGGCCAAATACTACACCGACATGCTGTTCGGTTCCGCTGAGGGACATTCCGTGGGACTGTCCTATTTCAGGCAGAAGCGCGGCTTCTCCGAGGAGACCATACGGAAATTCGGGCTGGGTTGGTCGCCTTCCGGCAGATCATTTGCCGGAGAGCCGCCGGTGCCGTCCTTGGCAGAGGCTGCGTTGAGAGCCGGGTACAAGAGAGAGTTCCTGATCTCCACCGGCCTGTGCTATGAGCACGGAGGGGAGTTGGTGGACAAGTTCCGCGAGAGAGTCATTTTCCCGATATATTCGCTCAGCGGCCGCATCATAGCTTTCGGAGCCCGGACGCTGAAAGACGACAAGAGCGTCGCTAAGTACCTCAATTCTCCCGAAAGCGAGATCTACCACAAGAGCAGTTCCCTATATGCGATATATCAGGCCAAGTCAGCAATAGCCAGGGCGCAGAAATGCTATCTGGTCGAGGGCTATGCCGATGTCATATCGATGCATCAGACCGGGATAGAGAATGTCACCGCATCTTCGGGCACATCCCTGACAGTCGAGCAGATAAGGCTGATAAAGCGCTTTACCAACAATGTGACAGTGATGTACGACGGGGACTCGGCCGGTATCAAGGCCGCTCTGCGCGGAATCAATATGCTGCTCGAGGAGGGTATGACCGTCAAGGTGGCCCTGCTGCCGGACGGTCACGATCCCGACTCGTTTGCCCGGGCTCATACGCGGCAGGAGATTCTGGATTTTCTCCAGGAGCACGAGACGGATTTCATAGAGTTCAAGTATGCGCTGCTTTCATCGGATATCCAGAAGGATCCGATACAGAAGGCTGAGCTGATAAGGGATATCATCGACACCATAGCGGTGATACCCGACCAGATAACGCGCTCGCTGTATGTCGAGCAGTGTGCTCAGCGGCTGTCCATGAAGGAGGACATGCTTTTCTCCGAGGTGGCGCGGATAAGGCGCAGGAAGATAGAGTCAGGAGAATACGAGCGGCGCAGGAGGGAGGAGAAGGAGGCCCGGTATGCCGCTGCCGTCGAGGAGGGCGATGCGGCGGTAGGAGAGTTTTCGGGGGCGGACCGCGGTGCCGGTGCGGGGCAGGTGTCTTTCAGTCCGGTCCCGGTCCTGGACCTGTCGGAAAGGGAACTGCTGTATTATCTGCTGAAGTTCGGGGAGTGCCTGATGACGTTCGAGGATCACCAGAAGTACGGGGCTGAGGCTCCGGTGATGGAGATAACCGTGAACGAGTATATTTCCGCCAACCTGTCCAATGATGACCTGGAGTTTCACAATCCCCTGTACCGGAAGATATACGGGCTGTATTTTGACTTTCGGAAGGAACTGCTGGATGCTGCCGGGGAGACGGCACCTGCCTCTGATGACCTTCAGACCGGGATAATGCACCGTATGGTCAACTGCGGTGATCCGGAAGTGACTAAGACGGTGGTGGATATCACAGAGGACAAGTACGAGCTGAAGGTGAAGGAATACATCAAGGCCCAGATTCCGGAACGTAATGTGATAGACAAGAATGTCCCCAAGGCAGTGCTGGTCTACAAACTCAAATATGTGGAATACACCTGCTCGCAGCTCATGGAAAGTCTCAGGCAGATGCAGCAGGACGCGGACACTGAGGCCCAGCAGGACGTAATGCACCGGCTCAAGCTGCTGCTGCAGATTAAGAATGTCCTGGTCAAGGACTTGAACAGGGTTTCGTAGGAAGTATTACTGATTTTTCCCCTCGATACCGTAAACGGCTGTCACAGGTACCGTCATGAGGATAACGTTGGGGTCTATCTGCTTGGCTGTCTTTACGATGTCGTTTGAATAGCTCTTGCGGCTGACTACCATCAGCATCTTCTTCTCACCCTCAGTAGACCACTGTACGGACTTTACCGAGCGGTTGCCCTCGATGCTCAGGGTCTGGAGCCTGGCCGCTATCTCGTCGTTGTGCTCCGAGAGTATGAGGGTCTGTACGGACTGCTGCGAACCGGTCAGGAACATGTCCACGGCGTAGGAAAAGGCTATGATCTCCACGAATCCGTATACAACGTCGGCCAGGGTCTTGTCGTTGACCAGCAGAATCGACATCACTATAAGAGAATCGCATACGAGGTATATACGTCCTGGAGAGATGTTCTTGTATTTGTTGATGGAGAGCGCGATGATATCTGTACCGCCGGTACTGCCGCCCTGGGTGATGATGATGGCGATGCCGATACCGCTCATGGCACCTCCGATGAGGGCGTTGATCAGATTGTCCGTAATGCCGGCGGACAGGCTTGTCAGACCCGGAATCATGGGCATGAACTGGAAGAACACGAAGCTCATGGCCACGCAGTATATCGTCTTGATGCCGAATCCCTTGCCCAGGATGATAAATCCTACGACCAGCAGCAGTATGTCTATCGCGAACTTGGCGTAGGAGACGGGGATGCTGTTGATACCGTAGTGAATCACTGATGCAAGACCGGCGATGCCGCCTCCGGTAATCTCATGAGGGTTGAGGAATGCGGTCCAGCCGAAGACGAACACGGCCAGTCCGAGAGTCATGATGACGTATTCTTTGATGTATTTCAGTACCATATCTTAATATTTCCGGCCGCGAAGATAACAAAAATCAAGATATTTGTAACAAAATGAGAGGTGCGGGCGTTATATAGGTACAGATGATCTAAAGGTTAATAGAGTTAAGTGAATACAGAGGAGTTCAAATCCACATTTCTGCCGCTGGGCCCGCTGCTCTACCGCATTGCTTTCCGGATGCTGGGCAGCGGGGAAGATGCCCGGGATGCAGTACAGGAGCTGTATGTGAGGCTCTGCCGCAAGGGAGACCGGGCTCTGCGGAGCGGCAATCCGCAGGGCTACTGTGTCAGGATGATGCAGAATATCTGTGCGGACATTCTGCGGCGGCGCGGGCACAATGTCCTTCGGATGGTGGCGGATGTGACGGAGGTCAGGACAGATCCGTCTGTCGAGGCTGCTGATGCTTCGGTTGAGGGCAGGGAGGAGGCGGCTTTGGTGCGGAAGGCCCTGGCCGCATTGCCCCCGAAACTGCGTGAGGTGGTGCTCCTGAGAGATCTCGAACAGATGGAGATGTCCGAGATAGAGGCACTGACCGGTATTAGTCAGGTCAATATCCGGGTCACACTGTCCAGAGGCAGAAAGATGTTGAAGGAAAAAATAGCGAAATTTATAAACAGGTAAAAATTTAAAAAATGGGCGGGAATTTAAAAACATCGGAATTATTGGAGCGTTTCTATGCCGGACAGACTTCTGCTGCGGAGGAGCAGGAGCTGACCGGGAGGCTTGATGAGGCTTCCGCTGGGGACAAGGCCCTTTTTCGGGGACTGTCCGGGATGCGGATCCCGGATGAGAATGTACCTGTTCCGGAGGATTTTCCCAGAATAATAGGGCAGACGGTGGACCGGGAGCTCGGATGCCGTCGCAGTAGGATGAGGCTGATTGCGTCCGTCTCCGCCATAGGGGTTGCTGCTGCGATAGCGGCTGTGGCGTTCCTTACACCGCTTCATATAGAAGAGCCTGAGGATACGTTTGACAATCCTGAGGAAGCCTACGCGGCTGTGGTGGAGGCACTGGGACTTATCGGTCAGAATCTGGGCAAGGGTATGTCCTTTGCCGCCGGCAATATAGAGAAAGTCGTTCAGAATACGACTTCAGGCATAGAAGCCATGATTGTACAAGAAGACTCAGTTGAAGAATAATTAAAATAAGTCAATTTATGAAAAGAGTTGTTGTAACATTGTTTGTTCTGTTGATTTCGTTCGTCAGGATTTTCGCATCTGCCGTCCCTGAACGGGAGGTTGAGGATAGCCGGTCTTTTAAGGCCATTTATGATAAATATAAGGATTCTCCTGCGGTCTCAGCCTTGTATGTGTCTGAGTCATTGCTGAAAACAATGGTTCAGACACTTGGGGACAGTGTCTTGATTGAAATCTCCAATCTGCATATAAATGATAGTCCGGATATAGCTCCGTTATTGGATTTAGACAAGATGACGGGAGTATACATCCTGTCGTCAGATGAATTGTCAACGGCTACGAATCTGAGGCAGGACATCGGCAGGTTTGTAGCACAGAACAGTGACTCTCAGGAGGAATTGCTTAGGTTCTCAGAAGAAGGGAGCGACATTACATTCTATTATGTTCCTGCTGAAGACAGTCATAGTATCAGTAATTTTTTAATGGTGCAGCAGGAGAAATCGGCTTCGGGCGAGACTGTGATTATAGATAAGACAGGAGCTGTGAATACCGGAACATGCTCTTCCATTACTGTGATTGAGATCGAGGCCGAGGGGCTAACGCTGTCTGATATAGTCAAAATGACAGTGGAACTGGCCAAAACTATGGAATAAGGGTGCGTATTTTGTCGTAAACTGTCTAAATCCTGCAAAAAAATCGAGATTTAGACAGTTTCTGACATTACGGGGGCGGTGTCTCAGGGGGTAAAAGTGTGTAAAAACGTTTATAGCCGTTTCGATATTGCTATGGTTCGGATTTTAGATTATATTTGCGGATATTTTAATTGAAGAAGTATGGCAAAAGAACTCGAACAGAATGATGTTGCGGCGGCTAACGCAGCCAAGCTCAAGGCTTTGCAGGCAACAATGGACAAGATTGAAAAGGATTTCGGTAAAGGGGCTATCATGAAGCTCGGAGACCGGCCTGAGGGGGATGTTTCAGTGATTCCGTCGGGGTCCATCGCACTGGATCACGCTCTGGGAATCGGCGGGTATCCGAGGGGAAGGGTGATCGAGATATTCGGCCCTGAGTCCAGCGGTAAGACGACCTTGGCCATACATGCCATAGCGGAGGCCCAGAAGGCCGGCGGCTTCGCGGCAATCATCGATGCGGAGCACGCTTTCGACCGCACATACGCGAAGAACTTGGGAGTGGATGTGGACACCCTCCTCATATCCCAGCCGGACAACGGCGAGCAGGCCCTTGAGATAGCAGACGACCTGATCCGCAGCGGGGCTATCGACATCATCGTGGTGGACTCCGTGGCGGCACTGACTCCCAAAGCCGAGATTGAGGGCGAGATGGGAGACCAGAAGATGGGCTTGCAGGCCAGGCTGATGAGCCAGGCCCTGAGGAAGCTGACGGCCAATATCTCCAAGACCAACACCTGCTGCATCTTCATCAACCAGCTGCGCGAGAAGATCGGTGTGATGTTCGGCAATCCCGAGACCACTACGGGCGGCAATGCCCTGAAGTTCTACGCCTCCGTCCGCATCGACGTGCGCAAGGTGACCCAGCTCAAGGACGGGGACGATCCCACCGGCAACCGTACCCGCGTCAAGATCGTCAAGAACAAGATGGCTCCTCCTTTCCGCAAAGCCGAGTTCGATATCGTATTCGGCGAGGGTATCTCGAAGATAGGAGAGATTGTAGACCTTGGTGTGGAGTTCGATATCATCAAGAAGAGCGGCTCGTGGTTCAGTTACGGTGAGTCCAGACTGGCCCAAGGCCGGGATGCGGTCAAAAAACTGCTTATGGACAATCCCGAGCTGACAGAGGAGATAGAGGGCAAGATCCGTGAGGCAATGAACAATATGGAGGACTAGGCTATGCAGACAGTATTGAGCGGTATACGTTCCACCGGACATCTTCACCTGGGCAACTATTTCGGTGCCCTCCGCAATTTCGTGAGGATACAGGACGATTACAACTGTTATTATTTCATCGCGGACCTGCATTCGCTGACCACTCATCCGCACCCGGATGACTTTCACGCCAATGTAAGGACTATCCTTGCCGAGTATCTGGCCGCCGGTCTGGATCCGGAGAAGGTTACGATATTCGTGCAGAGCGACGTGCCCGAGGTGAGCGAGCTTTATGTGCTTCTGAACATGATATCCTACAAGGGCGAGCTGGAGCGTACCACCACTTTCAAGGATAAAGTGCGTCTGGCCAAGGCAAAGGCCCGCAATGTCCGTCTGGAAGATGTCGCCGAGGATGACCACAACGATGAGGGCATCAACATCAGCGCAGGCCTTCTGACTTATCCGGTTCTGATGGCTGCCGATATCCTGATTCACCGTGCGGACTTCGTGCCGGTCGGCAAGGATCAGGAGCAGCATCTGGAGTACGCCAGGGTTCTGGCCCGCCGCTTCAACAATATGTACGGCGAGGAGGTCTTTACTGAGCCGAGGGCGTTTAATTTCGGAAGCGGTCTCATCAAGGTGCCCGGTCTGGACGGCAGCGGAAAGATGGGCAAGAGCGAGGGCAACGGCATCTATCTCTACGACGATGAGAAGACCATCACCAAGAAAGTGATGAAGGCCCTGACAGACAGCGGTCCCGTCGAACCGAACAGTCCTATGCCCGAGTGCATAGAGAATCTCTTCACCCTCATGGCTCTTGTGTCCGAGCCGTCCACCGTCGAGTATTTCAAGGAGAAATGGAACGACTGCTCAATCCGTTACGGTGACCTCAAGAAGCAGCTTGCAGCCGATATCTGCAAGGTGACCCTGCCGATACGTGAGCGCATCGATGCCATCTACAACGACGACGCTTATCTGCACAAGGTGGTGTCGGAAGGCCGCGACAAGGCCCGCACCAGTGCCTCCGCTACCTTGGCCCTCGCCCGCAAAGCCATGGGCTTCAAGGTGTTCTAGTGCTAAGACACGGATCGTGCTGCCGTAAATTGATACAATTCAGGATGCAATAAAGGCTGTGCCGGGAAATCCAGACACAGCCTTTTCTATATTCGGAGCTCAGCGACTAAGCCCTCTTAGTAGTTCTCTTTCTTGGGCTCGAAGTATGCCTTGGGATGCTGGCATGCAGGGCATTTCTCCGGGGCTTTCTTGCCTTTGTGTACGTATCCGCAGTTGCGGCACTGCCAGTAGATCTCGCCGTCACGCTCGAAGACAGTACCTGTCTCTATTCTCTCGAGAAGCTTGCGGTAGCGGGCCTCGTGCTCGGCCTCGACCTTGGCTATCATCTCGAATGCCACGGCTATCTCGGTGAAACCTTCTTCCCTGGCCACTTTTGCGGCCTCGGGATAGAGTACTGTCCATTCCTCATTCTCGCCCTCGGCGGCGGCCTTGAGGTTCTCCAGAGTGGTGGAGATTATTCCAGCAGGGTATGTCGAGGTGATCTCTACCATACCGCCCTCGAGGAATTTGAAGAACTTCTTGGCGTGCTCCTTCTCCTGCTCGGCTGTCTCCAGGAAGATGGCGGCTATCTGCTCATAGCCCTCTTTCTTGGCCACGCTTGCGAAGTAGGTGTATCTGCCTCTGGCCTGGGATTCTCCGGCGAATGAGGCGAGAAGATTCTTTTCGGTTCTTGTTCCTTTGATTGATGCCATAATAGTAAGTGTTTGTGTTGATATAGGAGCAAAGATACGATAAAAGTTCTAAATTTGCGGACTTCAATACAGGTATTTTATGTCAAGTCACAATAAATACGCCCTTGTCACCGGCGGTTCCTCGGGTATGGGTCTGGAATATGTCAGGATTCTGGCCGCGAAGAACTACAATGTCATCATCGTGGCTCTCTTCCAGAACGAGACGGATGCCGTCCGGGACGATATGGCCGGGCAGTATCCAGATCTGGATTTCCTGTCGGTAGGTGTTGACCTGTCGGCGGTGGACGCTCCCCGGAGAGTCTTCGATACTGTCAGGGAGCAGAGGCCGGAGGCCGAGGTGGAGGTGCTGGTCAACAACGCCGGGATGCTGCATCCGATGCATTTCCGCAACATGCCGCCGGAGAAGGTGAGCAGCATTATCATGGTACACAATCATGCGACGGCCATGCTCTGCAGGTATTTCCTGCCGGGGATGCTGGAGCGCGGCAAAGGCTATATACTGAACATATCTTCCCTGGCCGCGTGGTTTCCATTTCCTTTTCTCACCACTTATGCATCGACCAAGTCGTTTACCCGTATCTTTACCCGTGCGCTCAGGACCGAGTGCCAGAAGACTGGAGTCAATGTGTCCGCCATCTATTTCGGAGCGGTGGATACGCCTCTGCTGGGTCTGCCGCCCAAGTACAGCCGTCTGGCCCGCAGACTCGGCATCATGATCAGACCGGAGACGGCTGCCCGCAAGGCCATGAATATGATGTTCCGGGGCCGTTCCGGCAGGATTCCGGGCTTGATTAACAAGATAGGCTGGCTGTTCGCTCCCCTTATCCGCCCGTGGATATTCGGCCCGATAGAGCGGAAAGTTACCCGTCACTGGAACCTGAAATAGAGCCCGAAAGTGGAAGCCCCCGGATTCAGACAAAGGTGTGCCTCAGCTGTCAGGAAAGTGCTGCCGTCCACACTTAAGACCGCGCTGTGGATGATTAAGATCACGGTAGGGGTGTCCTTTGCCATTATGCTGCTGGGGTATTTCGGATTCATTGACTGGCTGTCAGCTGTCCTGTCGCCTCTGTTCGTGCATTTCGGACTGCCGGGAGAGGCCGCCCTGGCCTATGTCTCGGGCTACTTCGTCAATATGTATTCGGCAGTTACGGCTGCGGTCGCCCTGGATCTGGACGCGAGGGCTGTGACGATACTCGGTGTGATGGTGCTGTGCTCGCACAATATGATAGTGGAGACGGCCGTGCAGAAGAAGACGGGAAGCCCTGCGCTGCTGATGGTGCTGGTGCGTACTCTTTCAGGAATAATTCTTGCATACATTCTGAATCTGTTGCTTCCGGAGACTGTATCCGAGGCTGCGGTCGTGGATGCCGTGGCCGGAAGACCCGAGTTCCGGGACGCGGTGCTGGGTTGGCTCATGGACGTGTGTGTGCTGGTCCCCAAGATGCTGGTTATCATATTTGCCCTGAATATTCTGCAGGCCCTGCTGGCCGAGTTCGGGATAATCAGGCTGATATCCCGGATGCTGAGACCGGTGATGAGGGTCTTCGGACTTTCGGCCAGATGTTCGGTGCTGTGGATTATAGCCAATACGCTCGGCCTTGCCTATGGGGCTGCGGCTATGATAGAGGAGGCCGGAAATGACAAGCTGCGGAAGACGGACATAAATGGCCTCAATCTACATATCGGCATCAGTCACAGCAACTTGGAGGATTTGTTCCTGCTTGCGTCCATAGGTGCTGCGTGGTGGGTGCTGCTTTTGGCAAGATGGGCTATGGCGATAATTTTGGTGTGGGGATACAGATTGGAGGCGTATATTAAGAATAAATATGTATCTTTGTAAGTTCGGAAAGATGGATAATATGAAGAATGTCCCGTTCAGGTCGGTTGTCGCAGCAGTGCTTTCGGCAGTCATGCTGCTGGCTTTTCAGTCATGTAAGAGCCAGTATGAGCTGATGCTGGAGAGTCATGACGTGCCGGCCAAGTACAAGATGGCCTTTGACCTTTTCGATGCCGGCAAGTATGCGAAGGCAGCCGGTATGTTCGAGAGCCTTAAGATAGCGGTGGGAGGTACGGCTCAGGACGATACCGTTCAGTACTACACTGCGTATTCCCATTACTGCTATGGGGATATGGCTGCGGCGGAGCAGGCTTTTGAGTCTTTTATCAATGTGTATCCTCGGAGTCCGTTTGCAGACAAGGCCCGTTTCATGTATCTGGACTGCCTGTACAGCAGCACGTACAGATATGAGCTGGACCAGACTCCTACTTACAAGGCCCTCGCGGCGATTGCCAATTATCTGATAGATTATCCTGACAGTGAGTATGCGGCACAGTGCCATGCCATGATAGACAGACTGGAGGAGAGGCTGGACCGTAAAGAATATGAGTCTGCCAAGCTGTATTATACCATTGAGGATTACAAGGCTGCCCATTATGCGCTCAAGCTGGTGCTGAAGGAGGACGCGGACAATGTCTACCGTGAGGACATCATGTACTATACCGTGATGTCAGCCTACAAGTATGCCTTCAACAGTGTGGCGGACAGGCAGAGGGACAGATATGTGACATTTACGGATGACTATTTCACATTTGTGAGCGAGTTCCCCGATTCCAAGTACCGTAAGGAACTGGACGGACTCGCGGCTAAGGTTCAGAATATTTTAAATAAGAAATAAGATGGAAATCAAACAGGTACCTACAAACACTATTACCAGGAATCTCTCGGAGCTGGCAAAGCCTACCGGCAACATCTACGAGACAGTGATGATCATCGCCAAGAGGGCCAATCAGATCTCTGCCAATGTAAAGCAGGAGCTCAGCCAGAAGCTGGAGGAGTTCTCCAACTATGCCGACACTCTTGAGGAGACCTTCGAGAACCGCGAGCAGATAGAGATCTCGAAGCACTACGAGAGACTTCCCAAGCCGACGCTTGTAGCCATTGAGGAGTTCCGCGACGGTGAGATTTATTACCGCAAGGTGGACGAACAGCAATAGTCTCTTCCGATGCTGAGAGGAAAGCACGTACTTCTGGGTATTACAGGCAGTATAGCCGCTTACAAGGCGGCTTATATTGTACGTCTGCTTGTCAGGGAGGGAGCGGAGGTGAAGGTGGTGATGACCGCCGCCGCCAAGCATTTCATAACCCCGCTGACATTGGCCACCCTGTCCCGCAATCCTATTCTCACCGAGTTCTTTGACCCGGAGAACGGACAGTGGAACAGTCATGTCTCGCTGGGTCTCTGGGCAGACCTGTACCTGATAGCTCCGGCCTCGGCCAATACCCTGTCCAAGATGGCGCACGGCATAGCCGACAACCTGCTGCTGACGACATATCTGTCCGCCAAATGTCCGGTGATGGCCGCTCCGGCCATGGACCTGGACATGTACGCGCATCCGGCCACTCAGGAGTCCATGGATATACTCCGGGCACGCGGAGTGGAGATTATCGAGGCGGCATCCGGGGAGCTGGCCAGCGGTCTGGACGGCAAGGGCCGGATGGAGGAGCCCGAGGTCATAGTCAGGAGGATAAAGTCGTTCTTTTCCCGCAGCGGCAGTCTCAGAGGCCGCAGGGCCCTGGTCACATCCGGACCTACTAGGGAGGCCATAGATCCTGTGCGTTTCATCTCCAATCATTCCTCCGGCAAGATGGCCTCGGCCATAGCGGATGAGCTGGCCCGCAGGGGTGCGGAGGTGACGGTGGTTTCCGGACCGGCTGCGGTAAGACCGTCGGAGCCGGGCGTACGGATTGTGGATGTGGTCTCAGCCCGTCAGATGTACGAGGCCACAGTCGCAGAATACGATAAAGGCAGCGACATAACTGTGCTTTGTGCGGCTGTAGCGGACTTTACTCCCGCCTCACCCAGTACGTCCAAGATAAAGAAAGACGGAGAGCGGATGGAGCTGACGCTTGTCCCCACGGAGGATATTGCGGCTGCCATAGGCTTGCGCCGCCGTCAGGACGGAGTGGTGGCCGGCTTTGCTCTGGAGACAGACAATGCCGAGAACAATGCCTTGAGCAAGCTCCGCCGCAAGAACATGGACATGATAGTGCTGAACTCCCTGAGAGATCCGGGTGCCGGTTTCGGTACGGATACCAACAAGGTGACGTTCTTTTTCCGCAACGGAGACAGTCAGAGTCTGCCTCTGGAGTCAAAGGCCGATGTGGCCGCCGCACTTGTGGACCGACTTGAAAGACTGCTGGGACAATGCTGAGCCGTCTGTCCATATCCAACTACGCTCTTATAAACTCTCTGGACATCACGTTTCCGGACGGTCTGGTGATAATCACAGGAGAGACCGGTGCCGGCAAGTCCATACTTCTGGGAGCCCTTTCCCTTGTTCTGGGCAAGAGGGCTGACTCATCGGTCTTCAGCGACAATACCCGCAACTGTGTGGTGGAGGCCGAGTTCCACGACAAGTCCGGTCAGGAATACATACTCCGCAGGGTAATCACCCCTGCCGGACGTTCCCGCTCGTTTCTCAACGACGAGCCGGTGTCGCTGGCGGAACTTGCGGCCATATCGGGCCGTATAATCGACATACACGGCCAGCATCAGCATCTGCTGCTCACCGACCCCGACTACAGGCTCGGGGTAATAGACCATTTTGCAGGTACGGCTCCGTTGCTGGATGAGTATAGAAAGGTGTATGACGGGTACAGTGCTGTGGAGGAGGCGGCGGCTTCGCTGGAGAAATCCATAGCCGAGGCGGAGAGGGATGCCGAGTACCGTCAGTTCCAGTTGGATAAGCTGCGGGAAGCCGCCCTTGTACCGGGAGAGATGGAGGCCCTGGAGCAGGAGCAGAAGGCCCTTGCTCATGCGGAGGACATCCGTGCAGGTCTGGATGCGGCCTATGCAGGTCTTAATCCCCAGGGCTTGTCCGTCGCGCAGCTGCTTAAGGATGCCGCTGCCCGTCTGTCAAAATTCTCGGCCTGGGATGACCGCCTTGAGTCTCTGGCCGCCCGGCTGGAATCCTGCAAGATAGAGATCTCGGACATAGAGAGAGAAATAGAGGACATATCTTCTTCTGTGACGGTCTCGCCCAGGAGACTGGAAGAGGTGGAGGAGAGGATGTCCCTGATATATTCTTTGGAAAGAAAATACGGCTGTGCCGACGTGGATGCGCTTATAGCCCTGAGGGATTCTCTGGCAACTGCGCTCGGAGGTACGGAACAGATGCAGGAGAGGCTGTCGGCTCTGAGACAGAGACAGCAGGAACTGGGAAAGCAGCGGGAGGTCTTGGCCCACAGGCTTTCGGAGCAGCGTCAGGCTGCGTCCGAGGCTCTTTCCGTGGCTTTGCAGGAGGCTGTCAGGTCTCTGGAGATGCCTCATGCCGTATTCAAGGCTGTGGTCTCAGCCAAGGACAGGCTGACAGCCACTGGTGCTGATACTCTGGATTTCATGTTCTCGGCCAACGGGGAACATTCTCTCAGAGATATCTCCAAAGTAGCGTCCGGAGGAGAGCTCTCCAGGGTCATGCTGGCACTCAAGGGACTTCTGGCAAGGTACACTTCCATGCCGGCCATGATATTCGACGAGATAGACACCGGAGTGTCAGGCAGGATTGCCGACAGGATGGGCGACATGATAGGCCGGATGGGGCGGGATATGCAGATAATCGCCATCACGCACCTGCCTCAGATAGCCTCGAAGAAAGGCTCTCACTATCTTGTGTACAAGGAGTTCAGTCCCGACGGCAAGGCCGCCACGGGTATCCGCCGTATAGAGGGGGAGGAGAGAGTCATGGAGGTGGCCCGTATGCTGAGCGGCTCGGAGCTGACGGCGGCAGCTGTACAGAATGCCCGCGATCTCTTGGGCAATGCAGGAAACGATTAATCATTCATATATACTGTCAATGGAAAGAAAAGAACGTCTCGACCTTCTCCGCAAGGTCCTTGCCGGGGACGATATCTCGGCTATGATTATCCCTTCGACGGATCCGCATTTCGGGGAATATATCCCTGATCACTATAAGGTACTGGAATGGCTGTCCGGTTTCACCGGAGAGGCTGCGACTTTGGTCGTTACTCAGAAAGAAGCCGCGCTGTGGGTGGATTCCAGGTTCTTCATACAGGCAGCGGCCCAGCTGGAGGGCAGCGGGATAGAGATGATGAAACTTAAGGTGGAGGGAACACCGTCGATTGCGGACTGGCTCAAGGCCCGTCTGGAGGCGGATGACATAGTGGCTATGGACGAGGATCTGTTCCCGTATTCGGAGTATATGGAGATGATGGATTCGCTGGCTCCCCTGTCTCCGGCCTTGATCGAGGATCCTTTCGATAAAGTCTGGAAAGACCGTCCTGCCCTGCAGTTCAATCCTGTGCGCTATGTGGACGAGACTGTCAGCGGAGAGTCCGTATCTTCAAAGCACGGCCGTCTGGTGGAGAAACTCCGGGGCCCCGTACCTTTCGCCTATGTGGTGACGGCTCTGGACGAGGTCGCCTGGCTGTGCAATATCCGAGGTACGGACATCGAGTACAATCCCCTGGCCCTGTCCTATGCGGTGGTGACGGAGGAATGTATAACGCTCTTCCTGCGTCAGGAGATGCTGGAGCACGAGACCGCTGCGGCTCTGCACAGGCAGGGCGTGATACTGAAGGACTATGAGGAGTTCGGCCGGTTCCTGAAGGCGCTTCCCAAGACGTGCGTAAGGATTTTCTCTTCCGGCAAGATAACCGCCAAATACTTCTTTGCGGCTATGGATAATGTGCATCAGCGCTCTCCGTTCAGTCCCTATGTCCCTGATCCGGTGCCTGGCGGAACGCTTGCCATGATGAAGGCTGTCAAGAACGCGGTGGAGCTGGAAGGTTTCCGCAAGGCGTTCATCGAGGATGCGAAGGCTATGGCAAAGGTCATTGACTGGGTCAAGGCCAATGTAAGCAGCGGTATCACTGAGTATGATGTGGCGATGAAGCTGATAGAGTGCCGCAGCGAGTGTCCCGACTATCTCGGAGAGAGTTTCCCGGCGATAGTTGCATTCGGCGCGAACGCCGCCATGCCTCATTATATGCCTTCTGAGCAGGGAAGTGCCGTCATCCGTCCAGAGGGCTTTCTGCTGATTGACACGGGAGCGCAGTATACCTACGGTACAACCGACACTACCAGGACTGTACCGCTCGGGCCCTTGACTCAGAGGCAGAAAGATGACTATACCGCTGTCCTGAAAGGCATGATAGACCTGAGCATGGCTGTGTTCCGTAAGGGAATGAGAGGCTGTCTGCTGGATATCCTGGCGCGTGGCCCTGTCATGAAGGCCGGAAGGATGTACCTGCACGGCACCAGCCACGGTATAGGCCACAATCTGTGCGTGCATGAAGGTCCTCAGAGCATCCGCATGGAGGAGAACAGGGTGCCGCTGGTGGAGGGTATGGTGATGTCCAATGAGCCGGCTGCGTATATCGAGGGTGAGTACGGTATCCGGCACGAGAATGTAATCACTGTCGTACAGCATGAGGGCCATGAATACGGGGATTTCTACAGCTTCGAGACCCTGACGGCCCTTCCGATAGACCTCTCGCCGGTCAATTTCGATATGCTTGACTCAGCGGAGAGGTCCTGGATAGAGGAATTCAACGCCCGTTGCGGCGTTATCGCTCAGTGACGACAGTCCAGCCCTTGGTGAAACATATATCCCTGAAGGCCCGGTTCTCACAGCCGGAGCCGGGAGCGACCGGAAGGAAGAGCACATCCGATTGGAGCAGGCTCTTCCTTTCGTTTATTATCGCGGCAGGGAAGTCCTTGCCGTATGTGTTCATGGCCTTGACAAAGAATGTGAGGATATCGTATCCCTGATAAGAGAAGGATGTAGGCTCGGTATTGAATGCTTCCCGGTATCTGTTGATAAACTCTACCGTAAGCGAGTCATTGTAGTCGGTATAGTAGGACATGGCCAGCCGCAGGTCCAATGCGTGGAGATAATTGGACTCAATGGTCTCGAAGTTCTTCCACCGGCTCAGACCGTAGACTTCAACCTTGTAGTTGCGCGAGCTTTTAATCAGGTTGAGATTGCGCAGGGCATCCGTTATGAAGGCCTCGTTCATGGAAGGAATCAGGACTTTATTGAGACAGCGGGGATTCAGGGACTGGCTCATAAGACTGTCTATACCACGACCGTTCAGAAAATCGTATGTGAATGTGTTGAACTGCAGACCGTTGTCCCTGAGTTCTGCGAAAGTCTCCAAAGTCAGGTCAGTACTGTCCGTACCTGATTCGTAGATAATGGTTATGGACGAGGTGGTGGCCTGTAGGCTGTTACCGGACATCTTGTCTATCTGATGTGCCAGGGCCAGGTCGGACTGCGGCGGGAACAGATAGAAATACGGATTGCCGTCAGCCAGGGATGCGGTGTTGAGGTCGAGCGGGGATACCACCGGGATATGCCGGATCTTGGCGAAAGCGGCCACGGGCTGGAGGTCTCTCTCCGAGATCGGACCGATGATGAGTTCGCTGCCTTTGAGCGCACCGTCTGCAATCATCTCCCACGAGCTGCTGTATTGGCTCAGATCTACGGTATTGATGATAAAATGATCCATCAGGCCTTCTTCTTTCAATTGTCCGGCAGCGGTAAGAACACCTGCGTATAAGTCAGCGGCATATGCATTCAGGTTATCCGTCAGCCGGCTGGCATTGAGCGGTAAGACAACGGAGATTACGTAAGGGCCGTCATCATAGACTTCGGAGGAACGTTCCAGTTCTACGGGGATGACAGCAATACTTTGTGTCTCTGACTGAGCCGCAGGAGTGACTTCGCTGTCTTCCTTTACGGACGGGCCGGACTGCATACTGCTCATGAATTCCTTGTCCGGAATCATAATCCCCCGTATCCGTTTGCTGGAAGCGGTGTCTATGTCGTTGAGAGCGATGATGGCCTCTACTGTTACGTTGAACTTCTCCGCGACATCGTCAAGGGTCTCGTACCACTTGACGTTGTACTTCTTGTATTTTTTCTTTTTGACTGTACGCTGCGGCTTCTCTGTCTCCGCTTTCGGCTTCTCGGAAGTCTTCTCTACGGTCGGCTGCTTGCTGTTGTCCACAGCCGGTGCAGTTGCTGCCTGCGGTATGTACAGGAGCATACCGGCCTTGAGCCCCTCTGTCAGGGACGGATTGACTTTCTGAATGGCGTCTGCCGGAACCCCATAGGCTTTTGAGATGGAGTAGAGGGTCTGTTTCGGCAGTACCTTGTGCAGGTAGAATATCTCTCCGTTTACGTTGACTTTATCCTTGGATATCTCCACAGGAGCCGGTACAAAATCCTGGGCCGATGCGTGTGGAGCTGCGGCTGCGGCCAACAGCAGGAGGCAGAGAGCGGTTGTCAGCAGTCTCATACAAGTCGGGCAAGGGTGTTGTTGATATTGTTCTCGATACGGGCATAGGGATCATCGCCGTACTCAGCCGGCTCGAACCGCTTGCCTGTGATGTGCTCGAACAGCTCGATATATCTGTCTGAGATGATCTTGACGCGCTCATCGGTCATCTCGGGAATCTTCTGCCCGGCCTGACCGCTGAATCCGTTCTCCATCAGCCATTCGCGGACAAATTCCTTGGAGAGCTGTCTCTGGGGCTCACCTTTGGCAAATCTTTCCTCATAGCCGTCAGCGTAGAAGTATCTGGATGAGTCGGGAGTGTGAATCTCGTCTATCAGATATATCTCACCGTCTCTCTTGCCGAACTCGTATTTGGTGTCTACGAGTATGAGACCTCTCTGTGCGGCCATCTCTGTGCCTCTCTGGAACAGCCTGAGGGCGTAGTCCTCTATCCTGGCATAGTCCTCGGGGGACACGAGGCCGCGGCGCAGTATCTCTTCCTTGGAGATGTCCTCGTCGTGCGTGCCTATCTCGGCCTTGGTGGTGGGGGTGATGATAGGGGTCTCGAATTTCTGGTGCTCCCTCATTCCGTCCGGGATGGGTACTCCGCAGATCTCGCGGGCACCGTTCTTGTAGGCCCTCCATGCGCTGCCGGTAAGGTAGCCTCTGACGATCATCTCTATGGGCAGGCCCTGGCATTTGTATCCGACAGTGACCATGGGGTCGGGAGCGGATATTTTCCAGTTCTGGACTATGTCGGCTGTGGCATCCAGGAACATCGAGGCTATCTGGTTCAGCACCTGTCCCTTGTAGGTTATGCCCTTGGGCAGGATCACATCAAATGCCGATATCCTGTCGGTGGCTATCATGACTATGAAGTTGTCGTCTATGGTGTAGACATCGCGTACCTTGCCTTCGTACTTTCCTGTCTGATGTCTGAAATTGAAGTCTGTCTGTGTAATAGCGTTCATAACCGAGTGTTTTATAATGTGTTGTAAAAATCTATCAAATTGGAGCAGAACCGTCCCCATGACAGCCGTTCCTTTTCCCTTCCGATGGCTTCCACGCAGCGGATGCGTATGGCGGGGTCGGAAAAATATCTCTCGACAGTCCCGCGTACTGCTTCCGCACTTACCTCTTCCGTTACAAGTCCCGTGCCCCGTTCGCCGATCATCTCCCGCAATCCGCCGACGGCAGTAGTAACCATAGGCAGACAGAAGTGGTAAGCGATGGAACTGATGCCGCTCTGGGTGGCTGACCTGTAGGGCAGTACGCACAGGTCTGAGGCGCAGAAGAACCGTGCTACCTCACTGTCGCTGATAAAGCGGTTGAAAAGGTGGATCCGCTCCCGGTTCGGAGAACAGTCTATCAATTTCTGATAACGTTCAAATGATCCGTAGGCTTCTCCGCCTATCAGCAGCTGGTATGAACTGTCCAGGGCAGAGAATGCTTCCAGAAGGATATCCAGCCCTTTGTATTCCCGGATGAGTCCGAAGAACAGCAGTGTCTTTTTGTCCTGAGCCAGCTCCAGTTCGGCCCGGGCCTGGGCTTGCGGGATACTGTCTCCGAAGTTGGAGTAGATGGGATGCGGAGATACGATATGTCTGGCATTCGGTCTGATATGCAGCAGGTCGTCCCTGACTGCGTTGCAAAGCACTACGAATCCGTCATGTCCGCCGAGATAGTAGCGGGTAAGCGGTCCGTCCCAGAAATGTCTTTCGTGCGGGATGACATTGTCCAGAATGGATATGACCTTGCACCCGGACGGCATATGCCTTGCGACATATCCCTGTGACGGAGCAAAGTAGGGCATCCAGTACCGCATCAGCAGCAGGTCCGGTCTCCACGCGGAGATGGCGCGGGCTGTCCTGATATATGAAAATGGATTGGCTGTATCCAGAACCGGAACGGCCTCGAAAGGAGGCCGCGATCCGTCTTCTATGTATTGGGTCTTTCCCGGGAAAAGAAACTCAGGATACTGTCTTTTGAAATTGTACGCCCGTACCGTGTGCTCCTTCGACAACTCCTGATACAGGGAGGTGTTGAACTGGGAGATTCCGCCGCGGAAAGGCGGGAAACACGATAGTATGGCTATTTTCAAGGCAGTTATTTATTTCGGTTCCTGATGTATTCCTGATTGAGGCCGTTTATGACTTCGGTCGTAATGTTGAGTCCCTGGTCGCCGCTGATTATTGAGTTCGTAGCAGCCGTGGTGGTAAGTATCAGCGAGAACTGCTTGTCTTTGTTGTAATTGTCAACATAAGTCCTTATGGCATCCATTACCCTGTTGTACATGACGCTCTCTTCCTCGGCCAGCTCCATCTGTTTCTGCTGGGACAGGTTGCGGAGCTCCTGGTCGCGTGCCATCAGGTCGTTCTGCATGGTCTCCATCTGAGACCGTGTCAGTAGACCTTTCTGCATTTTTTCTTGAAAACTCTTCATGTCGTTCTCAAGGGCTCTTCCCTTCTTGTTCAGGTCATTCTCAATGGCGCTGACCTTGCTTTCAAGTTCCGTGCGGAGGTCGTTGTACATATCGTACTGGTTGACCAGGGTGTCGAGGTTGATATAGACGATGTCCCCGCTGCCTGCGGTTATCCGGCTGTCTTCTGCGGAAGCCGTGTGCTCGGTTTTACTGTTGCCGGTGAAATGCAGTACGTACAATGCGGCGACAGCCAGCACGAGTACGATGTTGAGGATAAGATTGACTTTCTTCATTTCCGTATTGTAGAGTTATTAATCATTTAAAATACAAAAGTAAATAAAAATGAGTTTTTTTGCAAAAATAGGGCTTTATCAAAATAAATTCGCAATATTTGCAATTTGTATAGCAAAAACAGAGAACATGCACTTTGCTCTATATGGCCGCAATCCGGGGCCTGACACCGCAAGTAGAATGACGGCATTGCTGGAGCACCTTATTATAAAAGGTGTGAGGCTTTCGTTTTTCTCGGAACTGGCGGACTGTCTTGCCGGTGCGGGTGTACGGCCCTTGCCGGGAGAGGTATTTGCATCCGGGGAGGACCTGCCTGCGGACGTGGATATATTCCTGTCCCTTGGAGGTGACGGGACTTTTCTCAGTTCTCTGACGATGGTGGGCAGGAGGGGAATACCGGTCGCCGGCATCAATTTCGGACGGCTGGGTTTTCTGACTTCGGCGGGAAGCGGAGATGCAGGATGCGGTATTGTGGACAGGATGATAGAGGGGGATTACAGTGTGCGGAAAAGGAGTCTGCTGGAAGTTTCCTACGGGGGACTGACTCCGGATATCTATCCCTATGCCCTCAATGAGATAACCATGCAGCGTTACGGCCCCAATATGATAGGCATAGAGGTGTCTATCGACGGGATGCGCATACCTACTTACTGGGCGGACGGGCTGCTCATAGCGACCCCGACCGGCTCTACGGCTTATTCTCTCAGCGTGGGAGGCCCGGTCGTGGTGCCGGACTCTTCGGTCTTCATCATTACTCCGATGGCCCCGCACAATCTCAACGTGAGACCGTTGATAGTGCCGGATACATCGGAGATAGAGGTCGTTATACGTTCAGGGGGAAGACGTACTCTGCTCTCGGTGGACAACCGTTTCATGGATGTGGCCGAGGACAGGAAGGTGACGGTGCGGAAAGCGGACTTCGCTCTTTCATGTGTGACATTCGGGCAGGCCGGCTTTTTCGAGGCTTTGAATGAGAAGCTGCTTTGGGGGGAGGACCGCAGGAATGACAGAATAAAATATTGAAAACAGATATGGACAAGAGTATGCTGCCAAGACATGTGGCGATAATAATGGACGGGAACGGGCGTTGGGCCAGACAGCGCGGCAAGGAACGGGTGTTCGGGCATCACGAGGGGACGGAGAGTGTAAGAGCCTGCTCGGAGTTCGCAGTGGAAACGGGTATTGAGTATCTGAGTTTCTTCGCATTCTCGGAGGAGAACTGGAACCGCCCGGATGCGGAGGTCTCAGAGCTGATGCGCCTTATGGCCGTGTCTATTCTCAATGAAAGACCGACTTTTCATAAGAATAACATCCGCTTTATCGTAATAGGCAACAGGAGCCGCCTTCCGGAAGATCTTAACAGGGATATAGACGGGGCGATGGAGGAAACAGCCGGCAATACGGGGCTGACGCTCGTGGTATTTCTGAGCTACAGCGGCAAGTGGGATATTGAGCAGGCTGCCCGGAAGTTCGCGGCGGCAGGAGCTCCTGCGGGACATTTCGGAGATTATCTGGCAACAGCCGGAATACCGGACCCGGATCTTCTGATAAGGACCAGCGGGGAGCAGAGGATAAGCAATTTCATGCTCTGGCAGTGTGCGTATACCGAATTTTATTTTACGGATGTCCTTTGGCCCGATTTTCGCAAAAACGAGTTCCGGACAGCACTTGACAGCTACGCATCCCGGGAAAGACGGTTCGGGAAGACGGGCGAGCAGATAAAAATTGAAATTAGCGATTCCAAATGATGACATTGAAAAGGACGCTTTTCCTGGTATTGTCACTGATGACAGCGGGGCTGTTGTATGCGCAGCAGAGCTCCGCGGACGTTGTCGTAGATTATCTTCATCCTAAAAAATATGTGCTGGGAGGCATCAAGGTGAAAGGTGTCAAGTACCTTGGAGAGTCGCAGATTCTGGCATTGACCGGCTTGAAGGAGGGCATGGAGATAACTGTGCCGGGAGATGTTACCGCATCTGTGGTCAGCCGTATATGGGCGCAGAAGCATTTTTCGGACGTGTCTCTCAATATTGATTCGCTTTCAGCGATGGGGGATACAGTGTATCTGGCACTGTGGCTGCAGGAGAGGCCCAGAGTCTCAAGATGGAATTTCCAGGGTATCAAGAATTCGGAGCAGACGGAGCTGCAGGACAGGCTTAGCCTCCGGCGCAATGTGCCCCTGTCGGATTATGTGCTCAACTCATCAGTCGGAATCATCAAGGACTATTTCAAGGAGAAAGGATTCCTCAATGCAGACGTGGACGTGATTCAGGTCAGGGATACCGTGGTAAAGAACGCTGTGCGCGTCACCTTTGTCGTGGACCGCAAGTCGAAGGTCAAGATAAAGACCATCACATTTGAGGGCAATGACCATGTTCCTGACGGCAAACTGATCGGAGCCATGGCGAAGACCAGGGACATGCGTTTCCGTAATATCTTCAAGACCAAGAAATTCAACGAGAAGGAATACGAGAACGACAAGCAGTCCATGCTCAGTGTCTTCAATGAGGCCGGTTACAGGGATGCACGCATAGTCAAGGACTCCATATATTATATAGAACCGGACCGTCTGGGCATCAAGTTTGTCATAGACGAAGGCAAGAAGTACTATTTCAGGAATATAACCTGGACCGGTAATTCCCTGTATACATCAGAGCAGCTGGACGCTGTCCTTATGATTAAGAAAGGAGATGTCTATGATGTCGTGAACCTGGAGAAGAGACTGTTCGGTGATCCTAAGAAAGAGTTCATGGACATTCATACCCTGTACGCTGACCAGGGGTACATATTTTTCAATATCATACCGGTCGAGACCAATATAGTGGGGGATTCGGTGGATGTCGAGCTCCGCATGGTGGAGGGCAAGCCGGCCACTTTCAACAAGATAATCATCAGCGGCAATACTATAACCAATGAGAAGGTAGTGCGCCGCCAGCTGTTCACCAAGCCGGGGTATCTGTACAGTCAGTCCATGCTGGAGCGTTCCCTGAGGGAGATTGCGTCGATGGGTAACTTTGACCCTGAGCAGGCTTTGGACCATACGCGCGGCTATTCGGTGATACCCAATCAGCTGAACAATACTGTGGATATCTCTTACAATCTGCAGGAAAAGCCCAACTCCCAGTTCGAGCTCTCAGGAGGATGGGGTGGATATTCGTTCGTGGGAACAGTCGGTGTAAGCTTCAACAATTTCTCTATAAAGAGGATGTTCAAGAGAGGCGCATGGCGTCCTGTACCCTTGGGTGATGCCCAGACGCTCTCCATCCGTTTCCAGACCAACGGTACATACTATACTGCAGCTTCAATCAATTTCATAGAGCCTTGGCTTTTCGGAAAGAAACCGACCTCGTTCAATCTGGCCGGATATTATACCCGTCAGACGAACTCCTATTATTTTTATCAGAATACAGACGAGTATTATGAGGTCTACGGTATCGCAGCCTCGCTGGGAAGCCGTCTGAAATGGCCTGACAGCTATTTTGTCCTTTACCACGAACTCAGCTGGCAGACGTACAACCTGCACAACTGGCGGTACAATTTCCTCTTTGAGACCGGCCGCTCAAACAACATAAGCTATAAGATCACACTGGCCAGAAACTCTACGGACCAGATGATTTATCCGAGGGAAGGTTCGGATTTCCAGCTGTCATTGCAGCTGACGCCTCCCTATTCCCTGTTCAGGGACAAGAACACCGATTATGCCTCTATGACGGATCAGGAGAGGTACAGGTGGATAGAATATCACAAATGGACTTTCAAGGGAGCTCTGTATGTACGTCTGTTCGATGATCTGGTGCTGATGACCAGGGCGCAGTTCGGATATCTGGGGTATTACAACAAGAATCTGGGATACTCTCCTTTCGAGGGGTATCAGGTCGGCGGTGACGGTATGTCCGGCTACAATACTTACGGCTCGGAGATTATCGCATTGAGAGGATACTCCAACTATTCCCTGACACCTGTCAATGAGGACGGCATCTATGTCGGCCATGTGTACGATAAGTTCACTATAGAGTTGAGGTATCCGGTAATCCTGCAGCCTCAGTCTACTATATACGTGCTGGCCTTCCTGGAAGGAGGCAACTGCTGGGAGGATATCCGGGAATTCAATCCGTTCCAGATCAAGCGTTCGGCTGGAGTCGGAGTCAGGATTATGCTTCCTATGATCGGACTGCTTGGAGTTGACTGGGGATGGGGCTTTGATCCGGTTCAGGGTATGGACAGGGGCGGCTCGAATTTCCACTTCGTGATAGGACAGCAGTTCTAATGATATGAAATTTTATTAATTTTGCAGTCAATAAGAAAAGAACAACTAAAATGAAAAGGATTATTGTAATAGCATTGAGCGTTTTCTCAGTTGCGACCCTGGCCTCGGCGCAGGGAATGAAATTCGGGCATGTAAATATGCAGGAAGTGATTTTCCTGATGGACGAGATGGATTCTGCCCGTGTGGAAATGGAGAAGTTCAGCGCAAGTATGCAGGAGACCTACAACGCGATGATAGAGGAGTACAACACCAAGATTACGACTTATCAGCAGATGAGCGCCAACTGGACACCTTCGGTGCTGGCTACCAAGCAGCAGGAAATACAGGATCTTGAAGCCCGTATCACACAGTACAACCAGAACGCTCAGATGGATATGAACAACCTTCAGCAGCAGCTTATGGCTCCCATACAGCAGAAAGCCAATGAGGCCGTGGCCAAGGTAGGCAGGGCCAACGGACTTATATATGTGTTCGATACATCTATGGGTGTCATTCCCTATTTTGACGCAGCGCAGAGCATGGATGTCACCGAGCAGGTCAAGACGGCTCTCAATATACCGCTGGACAAGGTGCTGCCTCAGAATCAGGCACAGCGTTAGTGTTTGAAAACAATAACTTTGCAATATGTTAAAAGGACTTTCCCTGTTTCAGGGGCAGTCCTTTCACTTTTTATAAAATACTTCTGAAATAATTCGTTTTGTTAGGAAATATCCTTACATTTGTAAGAAATTATAATCAACACAATAATGCAACACAAAGTTATTGATATAGAAGATGTCGTTATCCGGTTCGCCGGCGACTCCGGAGACGGTATGCAGCTGACAGGTACGCTGTTCGCCGATTCTTCCGCGCTTTTCGGTAACGAGATCTCTACATTTCCTGACTACCCGGCGGAGATCCGGGCTCCTCAGGGTACTGTTTCAGGTGTGTCCGGTTTTCAGGTACACATAGGTTCTGTTGAGATCAACACTCCCGGAGATTTCTGCGATGTGCTTGTCGCCATGAATCCCGCGGCGCTTATGGCCAATGCCAAGTGGGCGAAACCTACGGCGGCCATCATCCTCGATGAGGATGCCTTCGACGAGAAAGGTATCCAGAAGGCCGGATTCAAGACCATGAATCCCATTGAGGAGTTGGGCATAGGTGACAGGAACATCATCGTGTCTCCTATAACCACTCTGACGAAGGAAAGCCTGAAGGACAGCGGCCTGGACATGAAAGCCATCGTAAGGTGCAAGAACATGTTTACCCTCGGCATGTGCTTCTTCATGTTCAATAAGGAACTTGACCATACATTCGAGTATCTGGAACGCAAGTTCAAGAAGAAGCCGGCTCTTATCGACACCAACAAGAAAGTCCTCAAGGACGGTTTCAACTACGCCTCCAATATTCACGCTATAGCAAACACCTACTATGTGCAGCCTGCCAAGCAGGAGAAAGGCACATACCGCAATATCAACGGCAACCAGGCCACGGCATGGGGTCTGCTCGCAGCCTCCGAAAAGTCCGGAGTGCCCCTTTTCTGCGGTTCATATCCCATCACACCCGCCACTGCTATTCTCGAGGAACTGGCCATCCATAAGGAACTCAAGGCCAAGACCCTCCAGTGCGAGGATGAGATAGCCGGCATCTGCACCGCCATCGGAGCGGCATACGCCGGCAATTTTGCAGTGACCACCACCTCCGGTCCCGGTCTTTCCCTGAAGTCGGAGGCTCTCGGACTGGCCATGATTACGGAACTGCCTCTGGTGCTCGTGGATGTTCAGCGCAGCGGCCCGTCCACAGGTATACCTACCAAGACCGAGCAGACCGACCTGCATCAGGCCCTTTACGGCCGCAACGGAGAGTGTCCCATTATGGTGATGGCCGCTCATTCTCCTTCGGACTGCTTTGAGAAGGCATTCTACGCCGGTAAGTTCGCCATGGAGCACATGATGCCCGTCATCCTGCTCACCGAGGGATTCCTCGGCAACGGTTCCGAGCCCTGGAGGATACCTTCCATGAAGGATCTTCCCGAGATACATCCTCCTTTCATCAATGACGCTTCCGAGTGCGGCGGCAAGTTCGCTCCCTTTGAGAGGGATCCCGAGACCCTCGTCCGCAGATGGGCCCGTCCCGGTATTCCCGGCCTGGAGCACAGGGTAGGCGGTCTGGAGAAGAACCCCGCAGGCGTCATCTCCTCCGATCCTCAGAATCACCAGATGATGGTGGACACCAGGGCCAGGAAAGTGGCACTGGTGGCCCGCGACATTCCGCCGCTGAAGGTTGTCGGAGACGAGAGCGGCGAGGTGCTTATCGTCGGCTGGGGCGGAACATTCGGCCATCTCTATACGGCTGTCAAGGAGTTCCACAAGCAGGGCAAGAGCGTGTCCCTGGCTCATTTTGACTATATCAATCCCCTTCCCCTCAACACCGAGGAGGTCTTCTCGAAGTTCAAGAAGATCATCGTCTGCGAGCTCAACTCCGGTCAGTTCGCCGATTATCTGCGTGCAAAGCACCAGAAGTTCCATTACTATCAGCTGAACAAGGTGCAGGGACAGCCTTTCATCGTAAAGGATGTCGTGGATGCAGTCAATGAATTATTATAGGAGGATACAGCCATGAAATATACAGCACAGGATTTCAAAAGCAATCAGGAAGTAAGATGGTGCCCCGGATGCGGTGACCACTCGGTGTTGGCCTCTCTTCAGAGGGCTCTTCCCCAGGTAGCGGAGGATCTCGGATACTCGATGGAGCGTTTCGTATTCGTCTCAGGTATCGGATGCTCGTCGCGTCTGCCGTACTATATGAACACTTACGGATTCCACGGCATCCACGGACGTGCCACCGCGATATCCACCGGTATGAAAGTCGCCAATCCGACACTGTCTATTTGGCAGGCCACCGGTGACGGTGATGCCCTGGCCATCGGCGGAAACCACTTCATACACGCCATCAGGCGCAATATCGACATCAATATCGTCCTTTTCAACAACCGTATCTATGGACTGACAAAAGGTCAGTATTCCCCGACATCCCCTCTGGGCAAGATTACCAAGACGTCGCCTTACGGCACGGTTGAGCATCCTTTCAACCCCGGTGCTCTGGTAATGGGTGCGCGCGGCACATTCTTTGCACGAAGCATAGACTCGGAGCTGAAGCTCAATCAGGAGATATTCGTGGCTTCCGCCAAGCATGACGGATGCTCTGTGACCGAGATGCTTGTCAACTGCGTGATATACAATGACGGCTCTCACCGCGAGATCTCCGATAAGGAGGTGAAGGCTGACAGGACGATAGTTCTCAGACATGGTGAGAAGATGATTTTCGGTAAGAACAGGGACAAGGGTCTGATCCTTGAGAACAAGAAGCTCAAGGTGGTGACCATCGGCGAGGGCGGTTTCACCGAGGATGACATACTGGTGCATGATGCCCACACTCAGGACATGGGTATGCACAGTATGCTCATCGACATGAAATGGCCCGAGTTCCCGGTTGCCCTCGGAGTTATCAGGGACGTGCCTGACAAGACTTACGACGACAATGTCAGGGACCAGCTCGAGGAGGTAAAGGCCAAATCAACTATTCACAACATGGATGAACTGCTGCACAGCGGCTCCACGTGGGAAGTAAAATAAGTAAGAAAACAGTTTCATTTACATAACTAAAACACAAGAAATATGAAAGTTTCAGAAATCATGGCCAAACTTGAGGCCAAGTATGGTAACGAGAAAGAGTACCTCCAGGCTGTCCGCGAGGTGCTTGAGTCCATCGAAGAGGTTTACAACCAGCATCCCGAGTTCGAGAAGGCTAAGATCGTCGAGAGAATCGTAGAGCCTGACCGTATCTTCACATTCAGGGTTACCTGGGTTGACGACAAGGGAGAGGTTCAGACCAACCTCGGTTACAGGGTTCAGTTCAACTCAGCCATCGGCCCCTACAAGGGAGGTCTCCGCTTCCATAAGGCAGTTACTCCTTCCATGCTGAAGTTCCTCGGTTTCGAGCAGACATTCAAGAACGCTCTGACAACTCTGCCTATGGGCGGTGCAAAGGGTGGTTCTGACTTCGATCCCGTCGGCAAGTCTGACGCTGAGATCATGAGATTCTGCCAGGCCTTCATGTATGAGCTCTGGAGATGCATCGGCCCCGATACCGACATTCCTGCAGGTGACGTAGGTGTCGGCGGACGTGAGATCGGCTATCTGTACGGAATGTACAAGAAGCTGGCCCGCGAGTACAACACAGGAGTCCTCACCGGCAAGGGCGGCACATGGGGTGGTTCTATCCTCCGTCCTGAGGCTACAGGATTCGGCGCTCTGTACTTCACACAGCACCTTCTCCATCACGCAGGCAAGAGCATCGAGGGCAAGACAGTCGCTCTCTCCGGCTTCGGTAACGTGGCTTGGGGTGCCGCTACAAAGGCCAAACAGCTCGGTGCAAAGGTTATCGCCATCTCCGGTCCTGACGGAGTCTGCGAGATTCCCGGCGGTATCACCGACGAGATGATCGACTACATGCTCGTTATGCGTGCTTCCAACAGGAACAAAGTTCAGGATATGAACGACAAGTTCCCTCAGGCTACCAAGTTCACAGCCGGCAAGAAGTCATGGAGCGTTAAGTGCGACATCGCTCTGCCTTGCGCATTCCAGAACGAGCTGAACGGTGACGATGCCAAGGAGCTGATCGCCAACGGTACATGGTGCTGCTGCGAGGTGTCCAACATGGGTTGCACCCCTGAGGCTATCCACGAGTTCCAGAGCAAGGGTATCCTCTTCGCTCCCGGTAAGGCAGTCAACGCCGGTGGTGTGGCTACTTCAGGTCTCGAGATGACTCAGAACGCCTCACACATCAGCTGGTCCGCACAGGAAGTTGACGACAAGCTGCACTTCATCATGCAGAGCATCCACGAGGCTTGCGTTAAGTTCGGTACACAGGCAGACGGTCATGTTGACTATGTCAAGGGTGCCAACATCGCCGGCTTCATGAAGGTGGCTCAGGCTATGCTCGAGCAGGGAATCATCTAATTCCGGCTTGTCATAGCGGGCGGATCGCTACGATTAAGAGACCGTATCCGATAGGGATGCGGTCTCTTTTTTATGTAGGGCGTGTTTATTATTTTTATATATTTGTAGGTCATTTTTTAACGATATAGGATATGGCTATTATAAGACCGCTGAACGGGATCACACCGAAGATAGGCCGGAACTGTTTTATCGCTGAGAATGCAGCGATTATCGGGGACGTGGAGATAGGAGATGACTGCAGTATATGGTACGGTGCGGTGCTCAGGGGGGATGTGAACCCGATAAGGCTGGGCAACAGGGTCAATATCCAGGACGGTGCGGTGCTGCATACTTTATATAAGAAATCCGTGGTGGAGATAGGTGACGATGTGTCGGTCGGACACAACGCAGTGATTCACGGGGCGAAGGTCGGCAATGACGTGCTGGTGGGTATGGGAGCTGTCCTGCTTGACGGAGTGGAGGTTGCCGACGGTTCCATAATCGCCGCCGGGGCTGTTGTACTCAGCAATTCAAAGCTGGAGCCGGGAGTCTATGCCGGAGTGCCGGCCAAGAAGGTGAAGGACGGTACTGATGCGGTCAGGGATTCGGCTCACCGTAATGCCCAGGGCTATATGATGTACAAGGAGTGGTTTATGGATGAGAACAAATAACTAATTAATACTTACAGTCATGAAGAAATTGCTAATCTTGGCGGCTGCCCTCGTGCTTGCGGCTGCCTGCAACAACGGTAGCAAGTATACCGTAAGAGGAACCATTACCGGAGACAGCGAGGCTTTGGTCAACGGAAAGGCATATCTGTTCAATCAGGACAGGGAGAACCCGTTCAGGGACACAGTGGATGTCATTAATGGAAAGTTTGAGTTCAAGGGAACCGTTGTGACACCGGAACCTTATATCATATCGATAGACGGCGTGCCGGGAATGCTTTCAGTATTTCTGGAGAACGAAGTATTTACTGTCAATGGCAGTGATACGGCATTTTCTGAGTCAGTGGTGACAGGAGGCCAGGCGCAGACGATGATGAACAGATACAGTGCCGGAGCGGAAGAGATAGCCGACAGGTATGACGTAATGTCCGCTGTGGATGTGCTGCGCAGCTCCGAGGCTACCGAAGCCGAGCGCGAGGAGGCAATGGAGACCTATAATCGGTATCAGGAAGATGTGGAGAATATGAAGAATGCTCTTGTGGCTGAGGCTCCTGTTTCCCATTTCGCTCTGTATCTTCTCTCGCAGGAGTATATGTATCTTGAGACGGACTCTCTTTCCGGCTTGATGGATGCGTATAAGGCCGATCCTGCGTTCGCCGAGAACAAGTACGTGGCGGAACTTGATGAGTATCTGCAGAAAGAGCTCAGCCTGTCCGTCGGCAACAAGGCTCCGGACTTTACCCTGAACAATCCGGATGGAGAGCCCGTGACCTTCTCGGAGTTCTATAAGGGCAACAAGGTGACTATGCTGGACTTCTGGGCCAGCTGGTGCGGTCCCTGCCGCAATTTCAACCCCACGCTCGTGAAGATATACAAGAAGTATCACAAGCTGGGATTCGATATCATCGGTGTATCTCTTGACCGGGACAAGGACTCTTGGATTGAGGGTATCAAGGAGGACGGTCTGACATGGACTCAGGTCTCGGATCTCAAGTTCTGGCAGAGTGAAGTCGGACAGCTCTACAATGTGTCATTTATCCCTCAGAACGTATTTGTGGATGCAGAAGGCAATATCATAGGCCGTAAGGTCGCCGAGGAGGATATAGAGACCTTGCTGGATGAGTATCTGAAATAACCTGCGATGATCGGAGTCTACGATTCGGGAATAGGGGGCCTGTCGGTATGGAAAGAGCTCAACGCCCTTATGCCGGAGAGAGACTATGCCTATGTCGCGGATTCCGCTCACTGTCCCTATGGAGAGAAATCTTCGGATTACATAATCGAACGGGCGGACAGAGTCGTCAGATTTCTGCTGTCCCGTGGAACCAAGGCGGTGGTTGTGGCCTGCAATACGGCTACGGCCGCCGCCATCTCGTATCTGAGGCGGACTTTTGATATCCCTTTTGTAGGGATGGAACCGGCGGTCAAGCCGGCTGCCCTGGCATCCAGGACTGGAGTCGTAGGGGTGTTGGCAACGGCCAATACCTTTAAAGGCAGTCTCTACAGGGACACGGTCATGAAGTACGCCTCGGATGTCCGGATCGTGGAGAAGGTGGGCCGCGGACTTGTGGAGGCGGTGGAGAGGGGTGTGGTGCCGTATGATCTTATCCGGGAATACGTGGCTGCCATGAAAGAAGAGGGGGCGGACGTGATAGTGCTGGGCTGCACGCATTTCCCCTTCCTGCAGGAGCAGATAGCCGCCGCAGCGGGCCCGTCAGTCCGTATCATCAACCCTGCGCCGGCTGTGGCTGCGCAGACGCGGAGAGTCGTGGACGGAATCCGCGACACCTCCTCCGGCCTCCGGATCAGGGAGTTTTATTCCACCGGAGACATGCAGGTGCTGCGCAGGACGGCCATGTCCATTGATCCGACTCTGAAAGACTGTGATTTTCATCAGATAAACATATAATTAACCGATTTCTTAATTCTAATTCCAACTATGTCTGTAGATTTATTATTCTGGCTGGTGCCTGTTTCCTCTCTCATCGCACTGGGATTTGCGTTCTATTTTTACAAGAGGATGCTCAAAGAGGACGAGGGCACTCCGACTATGAAGGAGATAGCTGCCTATGTACGCAAGGGTGCGATGGCTTATCTCAAACAACAGTACAAGGTAGTGACTATCGTATTCATCATCCTTGCCGCTTTCTTCGCCGTCCTGGCCTATGGTTTCGATGTGCAGAACCACTGGGTGCCGTTTGCCTTCCTGACCGGAGGCTTTTTCTCGGGACTGGCCGGATTTATCGGCATGAAGACAGCTACATACGCTTCGGGCAGGACTGCCAACGCCGCCCGCCGTTCATTGAACTCGGGTCTTAAACTGGCGTTCCGCTCCGGAGCCGTCATGGGACTGACAGTAGTGGGTCTGGGACTTCTGGATATCTCGCTTTGGTATCTTATTCTGGATCACTTTATAGGGGCGGAGGGCCCTCAGAAACTGGTGGTGGTGACCACTACGATGCTGACTTTCGGTATGGGCGCGTCCACTCAGGCACTCTTCGCACGTGTCGGCGGAGGTATCTACACCAAGGCCGCTGACGTGGGTGCGGATCTGGTCGGTAAGGTAGAGGCCGGTATACCCGAGGATGATCCCCGCAATCCGGCTACTATCGCGGACAATGTAGGTGACAACGTAGGTGACGTGGCCGGTATGGGCGCGGACCTGTACGAGTCCTACTGCGGCTCCATACTGGCGACCGCCGCTCTGGGCGCATCCGCATTTTACTCCTACGCCGATGCATCGGTACAGCTCAAGGCCGTATTTGCTCCGATGCTGATAGCCGCTGTCGGCATCATCCTCTCCATCATAGGCATCTATCTGGTCAGAACCAAGGAGGGCGCCGGCATGAAGCAGCTCCTGCACTCACTCAGTGTAGGTACCAATGTCTCCTCAGTCCTGATAGCCGCCGCCACTTTCGGCATACTTTATATACTGGGTATTCCCAACTGGGCCTGGATAGCCTGCTCGGTGATCGTAGGTCTTGTCGCCGGTATCATCATCGGCCAGTCTACCGAGTACTACACGTCCCATTCCTACAAGCCGACCAAGAAACTGGCCGAGAGCTCGTCCACCGGTCCGGCTACAGTGATTATCTCCGGAGTGGGCCTTGGAATGATATCCACGGCCATACCTGTGATAACCATCGTTGCCGCCATCATACTGGCCTATCTATGCGCCATAGGCTTTGATGTGACCAATATGCTCACTGCCCAGAACCTGAGTCTCGGACTTTACGGCATAGGTATCGCAGCCGTAGGTATGCTGTCCACCCTGGGCATCACCCTGGCAACCGACGCATACGGCCCTATAGCCGACAACGCCGGCGGAAATGCCCAGATGAGCAACCTGGAGCCTCAGGTACGTGAGCGTACCGACATCCTGGACGCTCTCGGCAATACCACTGCCGCTACCGGCAAGGGATTCGCCATCGGCTCGGCAGCTCTTACGGCCCTGGCCCTGCTGGCCTCGTATCTGGAGGAGATAAAGATAGGTCTGCAGAGGATAGGGGAGACCACCATAGACGTGGCAGGGCGGACAGTGGAGGTAGCGTCCGCAACCATCCCCGACTTCATGGAGTATTTCAGGATCAACCTGATGAATCCTTCAGTGCTGGCCGGAGTATTTATCGGTGCTATGATGTCCTTCCTCTTCTGCGGTCTGACCATGAACGCCGTGGGACGCGCCGCGCAGAAGATGGTGGCCGAGGTGCGCCGTCAGTTCCGTGAGATAAAGGGCATACTGACCGGTCAGGCCACACCCGACTATGCCCGCTGCGTGGCCATATCCACAAAGGGTGCGCAGCAGGAGATGCTCTTCCCCTCGCTGCTGGCCATCATAGTGCCGATACTCATAGGCCTGTTCTTCGGAGTGGCCGGTACTGTCGGCCTGCTGGTCGGCTCTCTGGGCTCCGGTTTCGTGCTCGCCATCTTCATGGCCAACTCCGGCGGTGCCTGGGACAATGCCAAGAAGTACGTTGAGGAGGGCAACCTGGGCGGCAAGGGCTCCGATGCCCACAAGGCCACAGTGGTAGGAGATACAGTAGGCGACCCCTTCAAGGATACTTCCGGCCCTTCGCTCAATATCCTCATCAAGCTTATGAGCATGGTCTCCATAGTGACGGCAGGACTTAACGTCGTATTCAGCATTCTGTAGATTTTATAATTGTCAGCAATAGTCTTTAATGAGGATTTACCGGTTTACGGTAAGTCCTTTTTTATTACTCGTGGTGACTGCCGCGGCGTACGCGCAGGACATCACAGTTACAGGTACTGTTACTGATGCTTCGACAGGTGAGGGCATAGCCGGTGCGACCATCCTTCTCCAGGGTGACGCCACCCGTTGGGTTATGACCGACGCGATGGGTGCATACACCATCTCAGTACCGTCAGACGGAGTCCTTGAGGTGCGCTTCATGGGCTACACCACCCAGGAGATACCCGTTAACGGCAGAAGCACGGTGGACGTTTCAATGGAGATCGAGGCCGAGATGCTCGATGACGTTATCGTCGTGGGTTACGGTTCCGCTACAAAGATCTCCTCAGTCGTGGGTTCAGCCTCGACCGTGAACAAGAAGGTGATAGCCAACAGGCCTACAGCCAACGCCGGAGACGCTCTCCAGGGTCAGGTATCCGGACTTCAGGTGTACTCCTCTTCAGGAGAGCCTTCATCCAGCGTATCCATGCGTCTGCGCGGTGTGAACTCCATCAGTTCCAGCAGTACTCCTCTGTTCATTCTTGACGGAGCTCCTGTGTCTTCCGATGTGTTCACAACATTGAACAGCAACGACATCGAGAACATCGTGGTCATGAAGGACGCATCTGCGACCTCCATCTACGGTTCCCGTGCCGCCAACGGTGTCATCTACATCACCACCAAGAAGGGAACACGCGGAGACAAGCCCGTGGTATCCCTCAGGGCCCAGTACGGTGTGTCACAGATGGCCCGCCATAAGATGGACCTGATGAACGGTGAAGAATGGTTTCTGTTCCAGGAGAAGGTCTATGGAGATTCATACCAGATGACTGAATATCAGGCAATGGCCCGCAAGCTTGGAATCGATACGGACTGGCAGAGCTATTTCCTAAACGAGGCCGCTCCAGTATGGAGCCTGGATGCGTCTGTATCCGGAGCCACGGACAAGACAGATTACTACATATCTCTCGGTGCGTTTGACCAGGAAGGTATCGCTTTCAACTCCAACCTGAGCAGGTACAATATCCGTACAAATATCAACACCAAGGTCAATGACTGGCTGAAGATGGGTATGAATATCGGTATGACCTATCAGGAATACCAGACAACTCCCTATATGACAAGCGGACAGAACTCATTCGGAAACGTAATGTTCGCCATCAACAACCTTCCGCGATGGTTCTCGCCCTACGCCTTGAAGACAGACGAGAGCGGCAATCCGTATGTAGACTACAATGAGAAACTCAACGACTGGAGTGCTGTCGGCAGTGCCATATATGACCCCACATATCTGTCTGAGATTCAGCCTTCAGTACGTACTATCGCCAGGGTCAATGCCAGTGCATACCAGGAGATTACTCCTATCAAGGGGCTGACCCTCAAGGCTCAGCAGAGCGTAGAGGGCTATGACTACCGTGGTTCCTCAAAGGCCCTTCCTGTTGAGGACTGGCCATTCAGTTCAGACACTCCAGGTGCTTCGGAAGCTTTTGAAAGATACTATCAGCTGACTTTCACCAATACCGCAGAGTATCGGTTTGATGTAGCCGATAAGAACCACTTCTCTGTCCTGATCGGTCAGGAGGCCATTCTTTCAAATGACGAGAGTTTCGGTGCCTCATCCAACGGACAGAGTGACCTGCGCCAGCCCTATATCAATTACGGTACACAGGCGGATATACCTTCATGGAGCAATTCCAAGATTACCTACAACTCTTATTTTGCCCGCGCCACCTATAATTTTGACGAGAAATATTACCTTGATGCATCCTGGCGTATAGACGGCTCGTCCCTGTTCGGAGAGAACAAGAGATATGCCAATTTCTATTCAGTAGGTGCGATGTGGGACATCAAGCGTGAGGAGTGGCTGCAGGGAGTGTCCTGGATTCAGGACCTGCGTCTGAAGGCCAGCTACGGTACCACAGGTAACTCAGGTATCCCCTACAACTACATGTCATACGGTACAGTTGGTGCATACGGCTCAGTATACGGAGGTACTGCATGGGGTGTCAGCACTCCCCCGAATCCCGACCTGACATGGGAGACTGTAGAGAGCCTCAACATCGGTGTCACTGCCCGTATGTGGAACTTCCTCGGAGTAGGTCTTGAGTTCTACAACAAGGTCAGCCGTGACATGCTTATGGAGATTCCTTACTCCTATACCACAGGATATTCTTCAGGCTGGGGCAATATCGCCGATATGCTCAACAGAGGTGTGGATGTAGACCTGAGCTTTGACATTATCCAGACCAGGGACATCTACTTCAACATCACCACCAACTTCAACTACAACTACAACGAGATTCTCAGCCTGTTCGACGGTGTTGACTATTACACAATCGAAAATACAGGACTCAGGCTGGAAGTAGGTTACCCCTACGGTGAGTACTACTATGTCCGCTCGGCCGGAGTCGATCCCCGTGACGGTATGCAGATGTGGTACGACAAGGACGGCAACATAACCAAGACCTATTCAGAGGGAAATGCCGTAATGACCGGAAAGCAGTGGTTCGCTCCTTGGTCAGGAGGTATCCAGCTGAACTTCCAGTACAAGGGTCTGTACGTAGGTGCTGACTTTACATGGGTCGCAGGAAAGTACATGTGGAACAACGACAGATGGTTCCTCACCAATCCTACAGAATTCCCGACTTTCAATATGACCAGAGACATGCTTAATATCTGGACCAAGCCCGGAGATGTCACCAATATCCCCGGTATTAACTCGACCCGGCAGTCGGATGACACTCTGCTTGAGAACGCATCGTTCATGCGTCTGAAGAACCTCCAGATATCCTACAGCTTCCCTCAGCATTGGATGGACAGGACCGGATTCCTCGCGGGTGCCAGAATCTACGCTATCGCCAGAAACCTCTTCACCATTACGGAGTACACAGGATATGATCCTGAAATTGACTCCAATCTCCAGTTAGGTGCATATCCCAACACAAGGGAGTTCAGTTTTGGTGTGGAATTAACATTTTAATACAGAAAGAAAATGAGAAAAATAGTTAAAACAGTCTTTATACTGTCTGCATTTGCAGGTCTGCTCAGCAGCTGTTCGATGGACCTCCGTCAGCCCGGAGCCATCGACACCGAGAATGCAATGTCCTCTATTCAGGATGCACAGAATCTCAGAAGGGGACTGTACGCCAACTTCCGCGGAGCGGCGGCCGGTGGATTCATCTCTTACTCAGAGGTACAGAGCGACCTTCTCCAGGCTACATCCGGATATGGAAACAACTACGGCTCATTCTTCCGTTGGACATTCAATCCAAGCGAGGAACCGGGTGTATGGAGCAGTTGCTACTCTGTCATCGCCAACGCGAACTTCTTCATTGAGAACGCTGAGAACATACTGAACAATCCCTCGGACTTTACCGAAGATGAGCTTGCTGAACTGAGACTCTATCTTGGAGAGGCCTATTTCTTCCGTGCTTACTTCCACTATGAACTAGCAGTAAGATTCTGCAAGCCATACGGAGCGGCCACGACCAGTCCCGAGACTGACTTCGGTATCCCGTACGTGACAGTCTACCATCCTACGGCCGAGAGGGACAATTATCCCTCAAGAGGTACTCTGGCCGCCACATACGAGCACATCAACGAGGATCTGGATATAGCAGAGAGCTACATCACTACAACCGGCAGCGTGGGCAGCATGTGGCTTACGCAGGATGCAGTTGATGCATTCAGATCAAGGGTGTACCTCAATATGGGTGATTACAGCAAAGTCATTGAGTACGCGGAGCCTCTTGTATCCAGCAACCGCTACCCTCTGGTTCAGACAAGCTCTGACTTCAGCGCAATGTGGGTCAATGACTCCGGCAACGAGTGCATCATGATGCTGGATGCCTCCAACGAGAGCAACAACCAGCCCACTTCTTATGACGTGATGTATATCTCATATCAGCCCAGTACGTCCCAGTACCAGCCCGGATACCTGCCTACACAGGGCGTAGTTGATATCCTGCAGGAGTTTGACGGCGACTTCAGGGCAAATCAGTTCCTGATGCAGAGAGAAGTCTCTGAGCCTTATGGAAATGCCACAGTGTATATGCTCAACAAATTCCCCGGCAACCCCGCACTCTTCTCAGAAGGTATGTCGGACGGTCAGTCCAACTACCTGCATAAGAACAAGCCGTTCCGGATCGCCGAGGTATACCTCAATCTTGCCGAGGCCTACGCTTCATCCAACCAGAACACTCTTGCCAGCAACATCCTCAACACTCTGAGATCTGCCAGGATAAGCGGATACTCTCCTGAATACAACCAGGCAGCCGTGATGGACGAGATTAAGGATGAGCGCGTACGCGAGCTTATCGGTGAGGGATTCCGTCTGTGGGACCTCAAGAGATGGGGAGACCCCGTAGTAAGGTCTGCTGCTCAGGCACCCGAGATCATGGTCAACCACTCGGCCCTGACCGGCACCGTATCTGATGATACCAGGTTCTTGTGGCCTATACCCAAGTCCGAGACAGATGCCAATCCCAACATCGCTGGTGAACAGAACCCCGGATACTAATAAATAATCATACAGAACATGAGAAATCTAAAAATATTACTGACAGTTGCGGCAGCGGGTGTACTGTTCACCTCCTGCTATGAGAGACAGTTTACTCCTACATTAGGCAGTACTCCTGTAGAATTCGTATCATCCACTATCGATACGACTCTCAACAGCTCCACCATACGCATTCCTGTCCACATGACCGAGCAGTCGGGCACCGGTGCCAAGGCCACCCTTGTATTCACAGGCGGAACTGTTACCATGAAGAGCGACGGCTCCACCAGAAAAGTGGTCGAGTTCACCAATGACCAGACCGGTTATGAGAACGGAGGAGACATCCTCATCACTTCCTATGACCTCTATATCGGTCCCTACGATGAAGATGAGGACGGAGAAGATGGTCTTCCTACCAACAGTTTTGAGATACTGGTTCCGGACTATCTCACTTTTGAGAGCATGACACTGAACTTTGAGCTCAAGGCTGACAATCTGGGCAGCAACGCTACACTGACCTACACCGCTACAGCACCTACAGAGGTTGATTTCACCGGTATGTGGAACATTGGCGGTGGTCAGTATCAGATTACTCTTGACGAGACAGGAACAGGATATTATATTTACACCGAGCTTGCTGAAGATCCGTTTACCGGAAGTCGTTCCGGTAATAATCTTACGATTAATACTACCGGACCTCAACTTGACACAGGAGCAGAATATGGTGTTGTAACATTGGGTATGTTTGCTTATCATGAAGAAACAGCAGGAGACGGTACATTCTATCTGTGGCCCAATGAGAACTGCGTATGGTCATTCGGGGAGGACGGAGCATCTGTAACTCTGACAAACGGAATGTTTATCGGTTTCCCGAATCCTGATAATCCTCAAAGTTACATCTACTTTGGAGATACATATGTCCAGGAGAACGGTACTACAGGATCCAGAATGTAGTGAATTTATAGAGAATTTCACTTTTAATTAAAATATGGGGCCGTCAGCAGTGCTGGCGACCCCATAACTTTATAAGTACTTAATTGCTAATTTCTTGTAGCAATATCGCCTTCGTTGACAAAGGTGTATGCGGACACGCTCTGGCCCTCTACTGTTCCGCCCCAGAAACCATTGGTGAATTCAACACCGCTCTCGTTGAACCTGAGCACAGGATCTCCCATATTGAGCTGGCCACCCGGAATAGTACCGATAATTGTACCCGCTAACTGCGGCTCCTGATTCTGCTGGCTGGAAGGTATTGTGAGAGTAGTTCCGTCTGCATCCAGAGTTCCATACAGAGACCTGGTTGTCAGACCTATGCCTTCAAGATTAATAAACCAGTACTTGGAAGGATCGTTCTCATCCTGCTCAATACTGAAGGTGTAAGGAGGGATGGTCTGCCCAGGCTGATATTCAAATGTAGGAGTCAAGTTGTATGATCCCACGATTATAATGCCCTCACCCTTAGAGGCTACAACTGTTGTTGCGGTATTGCCGGAAGCATTGCCACTCACAATCTCAAAGCTCATGGTAAGAGTCTGCATGTTTCTGTAGTTCGGAACTCTTACCTCGAGGTTGTTGGTCGGAAGACCTTCTCCGTCCACTTCCTCGTCATAAGCACCGATATTCACAGTATAGGAGGTGACGATAATGTCTCCCTTTCCGTTGTTGGCATTGTCGTAGCCTTCCTGATCATTGGTAATCGGAAGCACGTCATGCGATGTCCCGTCAAGCATGGTTACCGTTCCGCCCGTGAAGCTCACCACGGCCTGTGCTCCGGTAGATGACTGCTCGGTCATACGGATGGGGATATTGATGTACTCACCCGTGAACGTCATCTCCTGACTGGAATTGACAAACTCCACTGTGGTATTGCCGAACGTGGGCTCGAACTGCCTTTTGTAGCAGGAAGTCAACAGCACTCCGGCTGCAGCGGCCATTAACAATATCTTAATATGTCTCATATTCTTTTGCAGTTTATTATTAGTATTCTGGATTCTGTTGACCCGCGATATTGGGATTGGCGTCTATCTCGGCCTGAGGAATGGGGAAAATAAACCTGCCGTTTTCCGGAGATACCTCGAAGTCCGTATAGGTGTCAGGCTGATAGATCGCATTGCGTACCTGCGCGTCAGTCCTGGTGAAACCGCGTCCGAAGCGCTTGAGGTCCTGGATGCGGAAGCCCTCTCCTATAAGCTCGCGTACGCGCTCGTTGAGGATTGCGTCCTCAATACTCTCTCCATTCTGGTTCGGCTGATAGTTTGTGGCACGGGCCGATCTCAGAGTGTAGAGGTCTGCCCACGGATCACTTGCTCCGGCCTGCGGTGCTCCGCCTTTTGCAAGAGCCTCTGCGCGGATCAGGTACATCTCGGCGATGCGGAAGACCTTGGGCTTGTTCTGGTAGTTCCAAGAAATGTCATTCTGCCTGAGAGCGGGATTGCCCTGGAACTTGTAGAGTATATACATGTCAAAGTTCCCAATATTCTTCACAGTCACAGTAGTCCATCTGAGATGGTTGCTCATACGCCAGTCGTCGGGAATCTGCTCGAACAGATCCACTACCCACTGTTCAGGATAATAGTAAGGCTGGTATATGCCCTTATTGGCATCGTATCCTATGTATCCGTAGTCGTTTGAGGCTCCCAGCTCATTGGGATAGCTGGCAAACAGCTGAAGTATGCATTCGTCTCCGGAGTCATTGACCCACATGCTCTGGAACGCGGTCTCAGAGTTGACGAGAGGATAGGTTCCGCTGTTGATGAGTTCGCTGGACTTCTCCACGGCCAGGTCATAATTTCCCATTTCAAGGGCAACTCTGGCCTGAAGTGCCGTAACGGCATCCTTTGTGATACGGTCACTGCCTTTCTGTCCCGGAGTAGTGATGAGTTCCTGGGCTGTCGCAAGGTCGGAGACAATCATCTCGAAGGTATGCTCAAGGGTTCCGCGGTCAGGATATCTGGTCTGATCTGACGTAGGAGTATAGGATGTAACGTAAGGGATGCCGTAGGACTGCTCATTGCCTACATAGGTCTTGCAGAACATCTCGGCAAGTTCCAGATGGTAGTATGCGCGGAGGAAATAAGCCTCGCCTTTCCATACTTCCAGATTGGCTATATCCTCCTCGCTCCACTCGGAGGTGTTGACAGCATCAGCCTTCTCTATGAAGAAGTTGGCGTTGGCAATGGTATTGTAGGAAGCTCCCCAGAGAGATTCTATCTCAGCTAGATCAGCAGCCATATACCAGCCGTACAGACTGCCTCCTACGTTGCCGAAGCCGGTAGAGGCATGGAAGAGGTCGCTTCTTATCTCGTCAAGCGACGCATACGTGCCGCCTACCCTGCTTCTGAATGCCACGTAGAGTCCATCACGGAGTTTCTCCGCGTCAGTTATGGTCTGGAGCGCATTTCCAGGCTCAACAGTACCTGCGGGACGAAGTTCCATATTGCAGCTTACCGCGCAGGCAAGCGCCGCCAAAACACTTGATATTATCAGTATCTTTTTCATCTCGTTGTATTTTAGAATGTGAACTCAGCACCTATGGTGAACTGTCTGGAGTTGGGGTAGACACCCAGCTGCAGGTTGCCGTCCACCTCCGGGTCGTAGCCTGAGTACTTGGTTATGGTAAATAGGTTACGCGCGATGGCGTATACTCTGAATCCGGCGATGAAACCGGTACGGTCCATCCACTTCTTGGGGAACTCGTAGGATATCTGCAGGTTCTTCAGACGCAGGAAGGAAGCATCCTCCAATATGGTCTCGTTCACACCTTCCGCTCTGGGAGAGTCCTTGCACGGTATATTTGTAATCTGACCAGGTGTCATCCACATATTCAGCATCTCGGCTGAACCGTTCCATGTATTAAGGAATGTGGGGTTGGTGAGGAAGAAACGGTCATTGTTGATCATCCACTTGTCCGCTACCCAGGAGAAATCGGCTCCTACGTACAGTCCCTTGTACTGGAAGTTCAGCTGGATACCTCCGGACCACGGGGCGAACATCTGCTTGCCGGTCATCACTGCATAGTCGCTGGAGAAATTCTTAGTGATGTTGCCGTCCTTGTCGTACCACATCTGCATACCGTCGCGGGGGTCTACACCTGCCGAACGTACTGCAAAGAACTCACCGTAGGGATAACCGGTCTGGTAGGAAACACCGGTACCGGGAACCGTGAATTCACTGCGTCCTCCGAAGAGCTCTGTAATCTCGTTGTAGTTGTAGTTGAAGTTGGCCTTGATGTTGAAGTAGATGTCCCTGGTCTGGATAACGTCAAAGCTTAGGTCTACGTCCACACCGCGGTTGAGCATGCTGCCCGCATTACCGGCTCCCGATCCATGTCCTGTCGTATAGGAATACGGGATACCCATGAGAAGGTCGTGAGTCATCTTGTTGTAGAACTCGACGTTTACATCCATGAAGTTCCACAGACGGGCACTGACTCCTATGTTGAGGGCCTCGACGGTCTCCCATGTCAGGTTGAGGTTCTCAGGAGTGCCGAGTCCCCATGCCATGGCACTGTTGTACAGACCGTACTGGTCAATCGTTCCGATCCACTCGTAGTTGCCGATGCTGGCATTACCTGTGGTACCGTAGCTGGCCTTCAGGCGCAGGTCCTGGATCCAGGACACTCCCTGCATCCACTCCTCGCGCTTGATGTCCCACATGGCACCTACTGAATAGAAGTTGGCGTAGCGGCTGTCTGTTCCGAAACGGGACGAACCGTCAATACGCCATGACGCGTCGATGTAGTACTTAGAATCATAATTGTACGACAGACGGGCAAAGTAGGAATTGAACGTAGCCTCAGAGATACTGTTGGAAAGTGTGGTCAAAGCGGGGTCACCTTGGGTAAGCAGATTGTTTCTCCAGTCTGTCAGACCATTAGCGGTTGCTCCGAACTGGTCGCTCTTGTTCAGGATGGCCTCCTGACCGGCCAGAATGATAAACTCGTTCTTCTCAGCCACATTGAAGCGGTACTCGGCGGTATTGGTGAAAGTCATCTGATAATATCTCTGGAAACTTTCGGCGTGCGTTCCCTGATCGATGAACGGATCTTCGGGTTTGGCATAGGCCTTCATACGGTAATCAAAGGCTTCCAAGTTCTGTTGAGCCCTGATAGTTAATCCCTTTATAGGAGTAAGCTCCAGATAGGTGCTTCCGTTCAGACGGGCCGTCGTGTAAGATGCCGGCTGAATGTCCATCAGATAATAGATATTGTATAGATTCATTTCAGGGAAATAGTTTCTCTCCGAACTATAGTCAACATAAGAATTGCCCTGCTCATCTGTTTTGATCTCATACGGAGTCTGCCAAGGCAGGTAGTAGTTTGACGCATGTATGGGATTGTATTCGTAGTTGGTGCTCTGACTTGCAAATCCGTTAGTTATATAATCCTGGTACGAAACACCTATGTTGGCACCCATCTTAAGCCAATCAGTAACGCGTGTGTTTACGTTTGAACGGAAGGTATAACGTGCCAGACTTGACTTCGGCAGCGTTCCCTCCTGATCGAATACTCCGAGAGAGAAGTAATAGTCTGTCTTGTCGGATGCACCGGACACCGACAGGTCGGCGCTCCATACGGGAGCAGTCTCCCTGAAGAAATATTCTCTCCAGTTGGTGTTGATGCCCAGGGTCTGAGCCAGTTCCATCTCCGGCGTAAGAGTAAAGTTGGGATCCATCATTTTCCGGAATGTGAACCACTCATTGGAGTCCATAAGGTCTACCTTATGTTCCATCATAGTGGAGAATCCGTACTGTCCCCTGAGGTTTACTACAGGCTTCTCACCTTTTGTTCCCTTCTTGGTGGTGATGTAGATGACACCGTTGGCGGCACGGGAACCGTAGATGGCTGTCGATGAGGCGTCCTTCATGACCACGATACTCTCGATATCGTTACTGTTAAGAGCATTGAAGACTGAAGAAGATACCGGAGCTCCATCCAACACTATCAGTGGTTCAGTACCAGCGTTGATAGAGTTCACGCCACGCAGACGCATGGATACATTCTCCGAAGGCTCACCGGATGAGGTGAACACCTGAAGTCCGGACACCTGACCCTGAAGGGCGTCTCCTGCATTCGCAGCCGGCCTGTTGGCTATCACCTTCTTGTTCACGGTCGAGGCGGAACCCACGACTGAGGAGATTTTTCTGGCGGAACCATAACCCACGACGACTACGTCATCGAGCATCTCGGCCTCGATCTCCATTGAAACGTCCACCGTGCTTCTGCCGTTAACGGGTATCTCCTGGGTGGTGTAGCCCATGAAGCGCACCTCAAGGACTCCGTCTGACGGTACTGAGATGGTGTATGCACCCATCGCGTCGGTCATAACCCAACGGGTGGCGTCACCCTGGAGAAGGATGGTCGCACCGGCTATGCCCTCACCTGTCGAAGCATCAGTAACAGTACCTGTAACTGTGATGTCCTGCGCGTACGCCGCGGCAGTTACCACGAGTAACAGACCTGTTAAAAATAGTCTGATCTTTTTCATGTAGATAATTTTTTAAAGTTAATAATAGTTAAATGTTACTTAAATTTATTAATTCAAATTAGTTTGTAAATATTGTATCAGCTACCGGAAAGCCCTTGTGCTCAGCGCAAGGACCTCCTACAATTAGGAAAACGTATGTTGTTGTCGGCTTGTTTTCGATATTTATGTTGCCTATAAGCATTTCAAAGGTCAGTTATCTAAACTGCAAAAGTGATTTTTTTTTTTGTAAAAAGCAATAGATGATGTAAACTTTAACCCTAAATTTTTAAAATATGTTTAGATTTTGTAAAAACATTCTCGGAGTTTCAATCAGATTTTCCATGTCATACAGCAGGCATAAGAAAGCCAGTGACATATTTATTGCGTATATCAGAAAAAAAATAGCAGACATGGAGTGCAGTGCTTATTTATATAAAGGTAATGCCTATGCGCACAACAGTATTGCCAATTATAAAAAGATATTGCGGCTCTGGCCGGATTTTGAGGAGTTTATAGGGTGTGACGGCATCAGAATTTCGGAGATCTCGATGGAGACATATTCACGCTTTATGGAGTTCTGCGATTCGCGCCGTTATATGGACAGTACAAAATACCAATATATGACGTTGATCAAGGCTGTCATGAACAGTGCGCTGGAAGAGGGCGTCTCGGACAATAATATTCAGAACAGCAAGGGGTTTGTGACTCACAGAGCTTCGTCTGTATTCAAAAAGGTATATCTGGCGGAGGATGAGATATCGGGGCTGGCCGCTCTTGATCTGACAGAGTCACCGTCTTCTTTGCAGAAAGTCAGGGACGTGTTTCTGATAGGGTGCTGGACAGGGCAGCGGTTCTCGGATTATTCCGGCATCTCAATGGACGAGATGGAGGAGATAACAATAGACGGGATTGCGTATAAGGCATTGCGGATGATACAGAAGAAGACGGACCGTACCGTTATCGTCCCGGTTCTGGACAAGCGGCTTCTTGAGATTATTGAACATTGGGGCGGACGGACTCCAAAAGTGTCTGTTTCTGTGATGAATTCGAAGATCAAGCAGTTGTGCCGCATGGCGGGGATAGATGCTCTTACGACGGTGTACTGTAGGAAAGGAGGCGTGAAGATAAAAGTATCGAAGCCGAAATACGAGCTGGTATCCTCCCACACGGCGCGCCGGAGCTTCATCACTAATCTTTACCTGGGAGGCAAGCTGAGTACCGGACAGATACGCAGTATCAGCGGACATTCCAGCGAGGAGTCATTTAAACGGTACTTGTGTCAAAGCAACGAAGACGAGATAAAGGGAATAATTAAAAACGTTATCGGTGTATAATCAATACGCCTGCTACGTTACTCGTGGCAACGACTGCGGTTTTCGCGCAGGACATCACGGTGACGGGTACTGTTACTGATGCTTCGACAGGTGAGGGCATAGCCGGTGCGACCATCCTGGTGCAGGGCGATGCTACCCGCTGGGTCATGACTGACGCGATGGGTGTGTATTCCATCCAGGTACCGTCAGACGGAGTTCTCGAAGTACGCTTCATGGGCTACACCACCCAGGAGATACCCGTTAACGGCAGAACTACGGTGGACGTTTCAATGGAGATCGAGGCCGAGATGCTCGATGACGTTATCGTCGTGGGCTACGGTTCCGCCAGGAAGATTTCCTCAGTCGTGGGTTCCGCCTCGACCGTGAACAAGAAGGTGATAGCCAACAGGCCTACGGCCAACGCGGCGGATGCCCTTCAGGGTCAGGTGTCCGGACTTCAGGTGTTCACATCATCAGGTGAGCCTTCGGAGACAGCGACCATGCGTCTGCGCGGTGTAAGTTCCATAAACGCCAGCACGACACCTCTGTTCATTCTGGACGGTTCTCCTGTATCCGCCGATGTATTCTCGTCTTTGAACAGCAACGATATCGAGAGCATCGTGGTCATGAAGGACGCTTCCTCAACTGCCATCTACGGTTCCCGTGCCGCCAACGGTGTCATCTACATCACCACCAAGAAAGGTGCTGTAGGAGAGAAGCCCGTGGTGTCCCTCAGGGCCCAGTACGGTGTGTCGCAGATGACCAATCACAGAATGAACCTGATGAATGCGGATCAGTGGTTTGAGTTCCAGACCATGATAAATCCCGATTTCCAGATGACTGAGTATCAGGCTATGTCCCAGAATCTGGGTATAAACACCAATTGGGTTGACTACTTCTTTAAGGAGGCTGCTCCTATCTGGAGCCTGGACGCATCTGTGTCCGGAGCATCTGAGAGGACTGACTACTATATCTCCCTCGGGGTATTCGACCAGGAAGGTATCGCTTTTGACTCCAACCTGAGCAGATACAACATCCGTACCAATGTCAACACAAAAGTCAGCGACTGGCTGAGGATGGGTATGAACATCGGTCTGTCGTATCAGGAGTATCAGACCACTCCTTATATGGGCAGCTCAAACGGAGCGAACTCTTTCGGTAACATCATGTTCGCATCCAACAACCTCCCTGCATGGCTGTCACCCTATGCCATTAAGACGGATGATGCCGGCAATTCCTATGTGGACTATAGTGATGAGTTGAAGTATTTTGATCCCGTGCAGCAGTGGAATGCATATCATGTCTCCGATATTCAGCCCATTACATATACGATAGCAAGGCTTAACGCCAGCACTTATCAGCAGATTACTCCCATCAAGGGACTGACTCTCCGTGCTCAGCAGAGTGTTGAGGCCTATGACTGGCGTGCATCTCAGAAAGCTCTTCCTGTCGCTGATGACGAGTGGCCTTTCACAGGCTCTCTGCCCAGTGCTTCTGAGGCTTTCGAACGTTACTACAGGCTGACTTTCACCAATACGGCAGAGTACAGGTTCACAGTGGCTGAAAGGAACAACTTCGCGGTTCTCCTGGGACAGGAGGCGATTATTACGGACGATGAGAGTTTCTCAGCATCCTCTGAGGGACAGAGCGACCTTCGTCAGCCTTACCTTCAGTATGGTACTGAGGCGATAATGCCTTCTTGGGGGAAATCCGAGGTAAACTACAACTCATATTTTGCCCGCGTGTCATACGACTATGATTCGAAGTATTTCATCGATGCATCATGGCGTCTGGACGGCTCCTCCCTGTTCGGAGTGAATAAGAAGTACGCCAATTTCTACTCAGTAGGTGCGATGTGGGACATCAAGCGCGAGGAGTGGATGCAGGGAGTGTCCTGGATTCAGGACCTGCGTCTGAAGGCCAGCTACGGTACCACAGGTAACTCCGGAATCAGCAATTACCTGAGTTATGGTACAGTCGGTGCTTACGGTTCCCGATACAACAATGGCGGACTGGCATGGGGTGTCGGTACTCCTCCTAATCCCGACCTGACATGGGAGACTGTCGAGACTCTCAACATCGGTGTCACTGCACGTCTGTGGAATTTCTTCGGAATAAGCGTAGAGTTCTACAACAAGATGACCCGCGACATGCTCATGGATATCCCGTATTCCTATACGACAGGATACGCATCCGGTGCGGGTAATATCGCTGACATGTACAACCGCGGTGTGGACGTAGACCTGAGCTTTGACGTTATCCAGACCAGGGACATCTACTTCAACATCAAGGCCAACTTCAACTACAACCAGAACAGGATTGCCAGTCTCTTCGACGGTGTAGACTATTATACTCTGGCCAACACCGGTCTGCGTATGGAAGTAGGACACGCATGGGGCGAATACTACTTTGTGCGTTCGGCAGGAGTCGATCCCCGTGACGGTATGCAGATGTGGTATGACAAGAACGGAAACAAGACCAAGGTCTACTCGGAGGAAAATCAGGTGATGACCGGCAAGCAGAGATATGCTCCGTGGGCCGGCGGTATCCAGCTGAACTTCCAGTGGAAAGGACTGTACGTAGGAGCCGACTTCACATGGGTGGCCGGCAACTGGATTCTCAACAACGACAAGTGGTTCCTCACCAACCCTGTGGACTTCCCGCTCTACAATATGACGACCGACATGTTGAACATCTGGACACATCCCGGACAGCAGACCGATATACCTTCACTGGAGTCTACCAGACAGTTTGACGACAGTTACCTGGAGAACGCCTCGTTCCTGCGTCTGAAGAATCTCCAGATCGGTTACAGCTTCCCTCAGCACTGGATGGACAAGACAGGCTTCCTCGCCGGCGCCAGAATCTACGCTATAGCCAGAAACCTGTTCACCATCACTCAGTACTCCGGATATGACCCTGAGGTTGACTCCAATATTCAGATGGGAGTATATCCCAATACAAGGGAATTCAGCATAGGAGTGGAATTAACATTTTAATTAATACAGAAAGAACATGAAAAAGATATTAAAAGCAGCCTTTATACTGTCAGCGGCAGCTGGACTGTTCAGCTGTACGATGGATCTCCGTCAGCCCGGAGCCATTGATGCTGATGACGCCCTGACATCGATTCAGGATGCCCAGAACCTAAGAAGAGGACTGTATGCCAACTTCCGCGGGGCGGTGGCCGGCGGTTTTGTGTCCAATTCAGAAGTTCAGAGCGACCTTTTCCAGCCCACATCCGGATACGGCAACAACTACGGTTACTTCTTCCGTTGGGACTTCAACGTCAGCGAGGGCGGTGTCGAAGGTGTCTGGGGCAGTTGCTACGGTGTCATCGCCAATGCGAACTTCTTCATCGAGAATATTCTCGAGGTGCTTGAGAATCCTTCGGAGTCATTCTCAGCTGATGATCTTGAACTCCTGAAGATATACCTGGGCGAAGCCTACTTCTTCCGCGCCTATTACCACTATGAGCTGGCCATCAGGTTCTGCCCGGCTTATGACGCAAGCACTGCCGGCAACCCCGATACAGGCATACCTTATGTGACAGTGTTCAACCCTACGGCGGACAAGAGCACTTATCCCAATAGAGGGACTCTGGCCGCCACATACGAGCACATCAACGCCGACCTGGATCTGGCGGAGGAGTATATCACCACACCTGGTGAGGTGGGATGCATTTGGCTCACGGCTGATGCGGTGTCTGCATTCAGGTCAAGGGTATATCTCAACATGAAGGATTACGATAACGTTATAAAATACGCGAAGCCTCTGGTTGACGGCGGCAAATATGCCTTGGTGACTACAGCTGCCAATTTTAAAAGTATGTGGGCATCAGACTCCGGTCAGGAGTGCATCATGATGTGTGACGCCTCCAATAAGTCCAACGAACTTCCGTCATCTTACGACATTATGTACATATCGTACAATGTGGCTGTCAAGCAGTATCAGCCCGGATTCATTCCTTCAAGCGGTACCATAGCCACATGCAGTGCCTTGGAGGGAGACTTCCGTTTTGACCAGTTCTTCGCGCAGAGAACAGCCAATGAGCCTACCGGCAGTGCTCAGGTATATCTCTTTGAGAAATTCCCCGGCAATCCCGCGCTCTTCCCTTCAGGTATGAGTCTGCCGCGTTCGAATTATCTGCATAAGCCGAAGCCTTTCCGTATAGCCGAGGTTTATCTCAATCTTGCCGAGGCCTATGCCATGGGCGGCAGTGAAGGAGATGCTGTCAACTATCTGCTGACGCTCAGAAGTGCCCGTGTACCAGGCTATAGCTACAGCGGTACGGATGTCATGACCGAGATCAAGAATGAGCGCGTCCGTGAGCTTATCGGCGAGGGCTTCCGTCTCTGGGACCTCAAGAGATGGGGGGATCCGGTAGTGAGGACTTCGCCTCAGAATTCTCTTATCATGTATGACCATTCTTCTATGACTGAGACTTTCGCGGCAAGCAACCCCAGATTCACCTGGCCTATTCCCAAGGCCGAGATGGACACCAATCCCAATATCGGAGCTCAGAATCCTGGTTATTAACAGTTAAATCAATGAAAATGAAACAGATTAGATATTCAATATTGACACTGGCCCTTCTTGTGGTACTTTCTTCCTGCACGGAGGACAAGTTTACGCCTGAGACAGGTAATACAAAAGTGGAACTCCTTCCTGCCGAGACATTCGCCATTGAGGATTCTTATTTCTATCTGCCTGTTCATCAGATTGAAAGCAGCAATACTGCGACAAAGGTAGGTATTGAACTGCTCAGCAGCACCGGTACGGACATCAACGGCAATCCTTATGAATGTAAGGATGACTCTACTCTGATCTTTACCAGCAAGGAGATATACGTAGGTCCCAACTCAGGAGAAAACAGTGACACTTGCTCCTATTTTGAGGTCCGTCTTCCGGATTACCGTGCGATAGACGAACTTTCAATTGAGGTGCGGCTGGTCGGTGACAACCTTGGGGACAATACGACCATGACCTACACTTTCAAGTCTGTGGAGCAGTACCGTATGGACGGTATTTTCCAGACATATGGGGAATATGATGCCGGTGATCAGGGAATGGTGGCTATCGACGGTCAAATTATAATTTCAACTACTGAAGATCCTCTTGTTTATGGTATCAGTGTCACAGGAGAGAATCCTCAGGAATTCACTGCTGAGCGCTTCATCAACAGGCTGGTTATCAATTCTGCGAATACATATGTTGCATCCGATGGTTATGAGTGGAACATCTTCCAGTATGATGGCACTAATATTATCGGGGCCACATCAGTGGAACTTGTATTCCTGAACGACAACGAATTTATCGCGACATCAGGTTTCTTCGCCGGCTATGTTAACGAGGAAGGATATTACGCGATTGCAAGTATTCTTTCTCCTGGAGGACAGGGTGGTAGAGTAAGATAACTACTAGTGTTATTGATAATCAGAGGGTGACCTGCGGGTTGCCCTCTTTTTTTATGAAATAGTGTGTTTTTTTCAAAAAAATCCGTACTTTTGAGGTAAAGACAGAGTATGTTATGAAAAGGTTTTTTCTAGTAATGTTATTGGCGGTATCGGCAATGCCGCTTTCAGCCCAGGTAAAGAGTGGCTCAATCACAGTTTCTGCAAGGGATAACGTAGTCAATAAACTGCCCAAGGACGTGGTTTATGTATTCTCGGATTTCGCCGATGCGACGCTTAACTACAATAACGGCAGATTCTCCGTGGGGTGCCTTAATATCCGTCTTCTGGATAATTTTATCCTTTATATAGATGATAAGACATCTGACACACTGGTGCTTTCCAATCCGAATCAGGTCCGTAACCTTGTATGCAATGATACGGTTTACCGGATAGTCAACAACAGTGTCGTCAAGGTGCTTTCGGATGATGACGGCAGGCAGCTCGCCCAGCGTTTGCGCCTGGAACTTGATGAGAAGGATGCTGATGCGGGATATTCCTCGCTTCCTCCGACATCGACGGCGGTGACCAGTAATGTGCGGAGGCTGGATCCTTCCAGGAACCTGGATACAGAAAAAGACTATATCTACAAGTACGAGAGGGACTTTGTTCTTGTGGACGTAGATGATAAGGTTTATCCGGTCAAAATATCCTCATTCAACAGACTTTTCCCGGATAAGAAAAAGGAGATTAAAGCATATGTCAAGGAGAACAAGGTTAATTTCGGCAGCCAGTCTGATCTGATTGCCTTGTTCGGTTTGTGCGTGTCGGATTAGACGCTCCTGATGTCAAGCTGTTCCGTAGGACGGGTGCTGACATTGTTGCGGTAAACGGAGGGAGGGCAGCCGACTTCCCTTACGAATGCCTTTGAGAACACTGTCAGGGAATTGTAGCCCAGATCCTGGGCCAGTTCCTTGAGCATGACTCGTTTCCCTCCCTGGACGAGACGTCTGGTGGCCTCCTCAATCCTGAAGACATCGATGTAGCGGTAGAAGTTCATGCCGGCGCAGGTGTTGATGGCATTGGAGCAGTAAGTCCGGTTCGTGCCGAGTCTTCTGGCCAGAGAGTCCAGGGAGATATCCTTGTTGAGGTAGAATTTCTCTTCTCTCATAAGTTGTTCTATCTGACGGAACAGGTGTCTGTCGTCTCCATCCGTCCCGCTGTCGCTTTCCTCCAGTCTCATATCCAGCCGCTGCATATTGGTGCGGTGCTGTTCCACGAGAGTCCTGTACATCCTCTTTTGCCGGATATACAGGATTATAAGCATCGCTGCCACGGCAAGGACCAGGATGACGGTCAGTGTGGATAACTTCAGGTATTCATAAGCTTTCTGTCTGTCCAGCTCCTTTGCCAGCATATCCTGCGAATGCCGGATATCCTGATTCATGAACAGCAGCTTGCTGAACTCGTTGTTTCTGAGTCCGACCAGACTGTCTGTCTGCAGCCGGGCCATGCGGTAGTATTCCAGGGCCTCGCTTTTCTTCCCAAGGCGGTAGGCCAGGTCTGCGGCTTTCCCCAGAACGAGGTGTTTGAGTTCAATGCTCTTGCTCCTTTCGGATACTTCCAGTGCCGAGATGTACATCTGCATCGCCTGGGCATTGCGTCCGTGCCGCTCCAGGAACTCTCCGTAGTGCAGCAGCAGCTGAATGTGAGTGGTGTAGTCGGAGAATGCAATGTGACTTATGGCCTTATTGTAGTATTCCTCAGCGCGTGTGTCATCTTGTCGCAGAACACTTATGCCGGCTTTCAGCAGATATATCTGCGCGTACTGCGATGCGGAGTTGCTGCTCTCGGCTGTTTTCAGGGCTTCGTCCAGGTATGCGGATGCAGAGTCAGTGTTACCGGACAGCAGCAGCATCTTGGCCATGCCTATGTCGGCAACGCATCTGTAGTAGCCGAAGCTGTCTGTATCGGTATTCTGCGCCAGTCTCCAGGCTCTTTCCGCATAGCTCATACCGTCCGCGCTGCCTCGGTAGTAGTATATGTCCATGATGTTGAGAAGCATGGATATCATACTGGCCGTGTCTGAACTGGCCTCGGCCAGTACGACGCCCTCTGAGAAGTATTGATATGCCTCAGAGTAGTCCATACTGACCCGTAATGACCAGCTTCCCATGACATTGTTGAATATGAGCCAGAGTCTGGGATCATCGTATCCGGAGTCCCGGTAACGGGCAACTCTGTCCGCATAGTATTTGACCGAGTCGGCCAGATCCATGAACAGGTAGGACTGCGCTGTGAAGATCTCGGAATACAGGGCCGCAAGTGTGTCTCCCCGTTCCAGGGCAGTCCGTATTCCCTGATGGGAGACGGCTATTACGGAGTCGTGTCTTCCGGTACGGCTGTAGTATCCCAACTGTGATACCAGTGAATCTCTCCAGGAGGGAGTGGCGTAAGAGCACAATGCGCTCAGGGCCGTGGCCGTGCATAAGATAAGTCTCAGGATGGTTCTCATATTGATGTTTGTTAATGAAAAAAGAGGATGACTGGTTATTGTATAAGCACAGTCATCCTCTTGGGTGTTATAGGGTGAGTATTACTCTTCCTTGCGGCGGGGAGCTGCTGCGGCCATCTTGTTGTAGTCGTCCATGGAGGCTACGATGATGCGGTCGAAGTCCCTCTGGCCTGTGCCGGCGGGGATGAGGTGACCGCAGATGACGTTCTCCTTCAGACCTTCAAGAGTATCGATCTTGCCGCGGATGGCAGCCTCGCTGAGCACCTTGGTGGTCTCCTGGAAGGAGGCGGCGGACATGAAGCTGTTGGTCCTCAATGCGGCACGGGTAATACCCTGGAGTATCTGGTTGGATGTCGCGGGGATGGCGTCGCGGGCCTGTACGAGCTTGAGATCCTGACGCTTGAGAGCGGAGTTCTCGTCTCTGAGCCTGCGGGCCGTAACGATCTGACCGGGTCTGAGCTCCTTGGAGTCTCCTGCATCCTGTACGACTTTCTTGCCGAACATGGAGTCGTTCTCCTCGTTGAACTCCCATTTGTCCACCAGCTGCTCAGGCAGGAAGCGGGTGTCGCCCGGATCCACGATCTGAACCTTGCGCATCATCTGGCGCACGATGATCTCGAAATGCTTGTCGTTGATCTTCACGCCCTGCATACGGTAGACTTCCTGAATCTCGTTGACGATGTACTCCTGCACCTTGATGGGACCCTGGATGGCCAGGATATCGGCGGGAGAGACGGCACCGTCGGACAGGGGCATACCTGCGCGGATGTAGTCGTTCTCCTGTACGAGAATCTGCTTGGACAGAGGCACGAGGTAACGTTTCTCGTCACCGCTCTTGGAGCGGATGATGATCTCCCTGTTACCGCGTTTTACCTTACCCATCTGAACCTCACCGTTGATCTCGGCGACGATTGCGGGGTTGGAAGGATTGCGGGCCTCGAAGAGCTCGGTGACGCGGGGAAGACCTCCGGTGATATCGCCTGACTTACCGATGGCGCGCGGTATCTTGACGATGACCTCTCCGGCCTTGACTTCCTCTCCGTCCTCTACCATAAGGTGAGCGCCTACAGGCAGGTTGTACTGTTTGACTTCGACCCCGTTCTGCATGATGTGGATCGTAGGGTTCTTGGATTTGTCCCTGGACTCTATGATCACTTTCTCACGGTGGAGTGAGTATTCATCCGTAGCCTCCTCCCTGAAGGTCACGCCCTCGATGAGGCTGTCATAGGAGACAGTACCTGAAAGCTCGGTGATGGTGACGGCATTGTAGGCATCCCACTCGCATATCTTGTCACCCTTGGAGATGTTGGATCCGTCTTTCTGGAAGAGCTTGGCTCCGTAGGGGATGTTGTGCTGCGACAGGGTGATGCCGGTGTTGACATCGACGATGCGCATCTCGGCAGTACGTCCGATGACTACCTCGAAGTCTCCCTCATCCTCGTGCTTTGTGACGGTACGGAGCTCCTCGAACTCCAGGCGGCCGTCATAGCGGGCGATGATCTCGGACTCGGATGCGATGCTGGATGCGGTACCTCCGACGTGGAATGTACGCAGTGTAAGCTGTGTACCGGGCTCTCCGATGGACTGTGCGGCGATGACACCGACCACCTCGCCTTTCTCGACCATACGGCCTGTGGCAAGGTTACGTCCGTAACATTTGGCGCAGACTCCCTTGCGGGACTCGCAGGTGAGCACCGAGCGGATCTCGACCTGCTCGATGGGCAGGGCGGATATCTTGGCGGCGATGTCCTCTGTAATCTCCTCGTTGGCCGGGAGGATGAGCTCTCCGGTCAGAGGGTTGTATATGTCGTGTACCGAAGTACGGCCCAGGATACGGTCGTAGAGGGACTCGACGATCTCGTCCTTGTTCTTGATGGCCGTGGCCACGATGCCGCGGAGGGTCTTGCAGTCCTCCTCGTTGATGATCACGTCGTGGGACACGTCCACGAGCCTACGGGTCAGATAACCGGCGTCGGCTGTCTTCAGCGCGGTATCGGCCAGACCCTTACGGGCACCGTGTGTGGAGATGAAGTACTCGAGCACCGAGAGGCCCTCCTTGAAGTTGGAGAGGATAGGGTTCTCGATGATCTCCGCTCCTGTCGAACCTGACTTCTGGGGCTTGGCCATCAGACCACGCATACCGCAGAGCTGACGGATCTGCTCCTTGGAACCACGGGCTCCGGAGTCAAGCATCATGAAGATAGGATTGAATCCCTGCTGGTCGGCCTCGATGTTCTTGGTCACCATGTTGGTCAGACGCGAGTTGGTGGTGGTCCAGATATCGATGATCTGGTTGTACCGCTCGTTGTTGGTGATAAGACCCATGTTGAAGCTCTGCTGTATCTCCTCCACCTGGTTGTAGCCGGCTTCAACGAGCTCGGTTTTCTCCTTCGGGATGAGTACGTCGGCCAGATTGAAGGACAGACCTCCTCTGTAGGCCATGGTATAGCCTATGGACTTGATGTCGTCCAGGAACTGGGCCGTGCGGGCTACTCCGCATACTTTCACTACCTTGCCGATGATGTCCCTGAGGGACTTCTTGGTCAGCAGCTCGTTGATATAGCCCACCTCGGGAGGTACCACCTGGTTGAAGATGACCCTTCCGACGGTGGTGTTGTCAAAGATGCGGTAACCCTTGCTCAGGTCTGTCATGTCCTTGGGCAGACGGATGGATATCCTGGCATGAAGATCCACACGTCCCTCGTTGTAGGCGATGATGACCTCTTCCGGCCCGTAGAATTTCATGCCTTCGCCCTTGGCTCCTGCCCTAGGCTTGGTGATGTAGTACAGACCGAGGACCATGTCCTGTGAAGGCACGGTGATAGGTGCTCCGTTGGCCGGGTTCAGGATGTTGTGCGAGCCGAGCATGAGGAGCTGTGCCTCGAGGATGGCGGCATTGCCCAGAGGGAGATGCACGGCCATCTGGTCTCCGTCGAAGTCAGCGTTGAACGCCGTACATGCCAGAGGATGCAGCTGTATGGCCTTGCCCTCGATGAGCTTGGGCTGGAATGCCTGGATACCCAGACGGTGCAGGGTAGGGGCACGGTTCAGGAGGACGGGATGGCCTTTCATCACGTTCTCCAGGATATCCCAGATGACGGGCTCTTTCTTGTCCACTATCTTCTTGGCCGAACGGACGGTCTTGACGATACCTCTCTCGATCAGTTTTCTGATGATGAAAGGCTTGTACAGCTCGGCCGCCATCAGTTTGGGAAGTCCGCACTCGTGCATGTGGAGCTCGGGGCCTACGACGATAACCGAACGGGCCGAGTAGTCCACACGTTTACCGAGCAGGTTCTGACGGAAACGTCCCTGTTTTCCTTTAAGGCTGTCCGAAAGGGACTTGAGGGTACGGTTGGCGTCGGTCTTGACGGCGTTGGACTTGCGGGAGTT
>CALVDG010000006.1 GCA_944326255.1 uncultured Bacteroidales bacterium | reverse complement strand
CGGGACTTAAGTTCTCCGTTTCCTAATACTTCTTTAAATTGCATATCCAGATTCAAAGATAAATAATTATCTTTGTAATTTATCTACAATATGGAAGAAAAAAGCACAACATACGACTGTTCCAGGGGATGTATCACAGAAAGAGCCGAAAACGGGGAACTTATCTGCAATTACAGCCGGGGCTGCTGCAAGCTGGCCGACTTTGACTGGCTGGAGAGCATCTCCGACCCGAAATTCAGCAACATATACGAAGTACGTTTCAAGAATACCCGAAAGGGATTCTATGAGAACACATCCCACCTGCTTCTAAAAGCCGGTGATCTTGTCGTAGTAGAGGCTGCTACCGGACATGACGTGGGTATCATAACCCTGAGCGGCCCCGTTGTCGGCAGACAGATGGCCCGGAACCATTTTGACATGGAGACCAAGGAACTCAAGAAGATATACCGGAAGGCCCGCCCGCTGGATCTGGAGAAATGGCAGGAAGCCATAGCCCGGGAGAACAGCACCATGATAAGGGCGAGACAGATCGCCGCCGACCTCGGACTGGACATGAAGATAGGCGACGTGGAGTTTCAGGGAGACGGGACAAAGGCTATCTTCTACTATATCGCTGATGAAAGGGTGGATTTCCGCCAGCTCATCAAGGTATTCGCCGAGGAGTTCCGCATCAGGATTGAGATGAAGCAGATAGGTGCCCGTCAGGAGGCCGGCCTCATAGGCGGTCTGGGAGTCTGCGGGAGGGCACTGTGCTGCGCCAAGTTCATCACCAACTTCCAGTCCATATCCACTCAGGCCGCCCGCTGCCAGGATCTGTCACTCAATCCGCAGAAGCTAGCCGGCCAGTGCGGCAAGCTCAAGTGCTGCATCAATTACGAGGTGCCTGTATACGTGGACGCTCACAACCGCATACCGCAGGTCAACGCTCCGCTGGAATTCATGGACGGACAGGCATGGCTGGTCAAGACCGATGTGCTGAAAGGTATCATGTGGTTCTCATACGAGCAGGGCAATGCCTCAAAGGTCACCCCTCTGACAGTTGAAGAGGTGCGCCGGATCAAGGCCGCCAATCAGAAAGGCAACAAGCCGGCGACAATGCTGAAAGACCAGGATGACAGTGAGTCCATCGACTTTGTATCCTCCATAGGAGACGACAGCATCGACCGCTTCGACAAAAAGAAGAAAAAGAAAAAGAAGAAAAGACCGGCCCGCAACACCGGTGACAAGGAAAAGTCCAACGGCAATAAAAAACCTGAGCGGAAATGAGTCTGCGTACCGTAACGGCACTTCTGACAGTCACGGCCTGCATGATAGTGGTCTCATGCTCCGGCAAGGGACGCAGCGCTGACCAGGATTTCCATTTCACTACCCTGAAGACCGGCGGGGAAGAGCGGGTCTCCTTTGACATCGACCTTAGCGACACCACGTGCATATACGGCATCAGCCTGATCTCCCGATTCAAAAAAGACGCAGAATGCAGCGATGTGACATTCACCGTCAGCCTGACATCTCCGTCAGGACAGTCAGGTTCGGAGAGGGTCACACTTCCCTCTGACTACCGCACTGTCAAGGACTATATCAAGAACAGCCCTGAGGACGGCAGGATACAAGCCGCCTCCACACCGGGATATTACGACATCAGCTGGCTGTACCGCAGCAATATCCGGCCTCAGGAATATGGAGAATGGACAATGACTGTATCCGCTGTTCCGGAAGCCGGCACCGGAATCATCGGAATAGGAATCATCATCAATAAGACACCGCTGGCAGGACAATAAAATCTTATGGGCAAGGACAAAATACGCAAATTCAAGGAAAACGAGACTTTCAGATGTCTCATCCAGCCCCCGATGGACGAGGTGCTGGGCAAGGAGCATCCGCTGAAAGGCAACTGGGACAAAGAGGTATTTCACAACGGCAATCCGATAGTGCTGGAGCTGGGCTGCGGCAAGGGAGAGTACACCATCGCCCTGGCGGAGCGGTTCCCGGAGAAGAACTTCATCGGTGTGGACATCAAGGGTGCCCGGCTCTGGAAAGGAGCGAAATACGCCCACGAGCACAATATGCCCAACGTGGCGTTTCTCCGTACACGGATAGACTTCATCGACTCGCTTTTCGGGCCGGACGAGGTATCGGAGATATGGCTGACCTTCTCGGACCCCCAGCCCAAGAAACCCAACAAGAGACTTTCCAGTCCCATATTCCTGGAGCGGTACTCTCATTTCCTTAAAAAGGACGGCATAATGCACCTTAAGACCGACAGCCAGCTCCTGCACGAATCCACTCTGGAAGTCATAAAAGAGGGCGGTCACATCCTGCTGGAAGCCGACAATGACATCTACGGCTCCGGCCTGGCCGAGAAAGAGCCGCTGCTGTCCATCAAGACATTCTACGAGTCGATGTTCCTTGCCGAAGGCAAGCCGATCACATATGTAAGATGGAAATTATAGGCCGCCGACGTAAGCTGCTATGGACATGAGGCCGTCCCTGCACTGGGAGGGCTGAAGCACTTTCAGATATTCCTGAGCCCTGAGCGCATAGTCACGCAGTACTCCACGGGCCGAGTCAAGTCCGCCGTGAGAGAGGACAAAACTGCGTATCTCTGCGGCGACTTCCCTGTCCTGCTCCACTTTGGACGGATCGCAGGTAATGTCGCCCATACGGCGGCGGATACGCTCCTCCTCTTCCGGAGCGTTGCGCATGGCGCAGAGCAAAGGCATGGTGATCTTGCGCTCCATAATATCGCAGTCGCTGTCCTTGCCGGTCTCGGACGTAGGACGGTAATCAAGGATATCGTCCCTTATCTGGAAACTGCATCCCAACCAGTAGGCGTACTGCTCCATGGCAGACACAACCTCGTCAGAGGCCCCGGACACTATGGCCGGTCCCTTGACAGAGGCGATGAACAAGGACGCTGTCTTGCGCCGGATAACCTGAATATAATCGTCCTCCGTCGTCTTCAGACTGTCAGCCAGCTCCATCTGGATGATCTCGCCTTCGGAGAGCTCCTCCAGGGACTTGGAATAGATACTCAGCACTTCATAAGGACAGCCGTATGCGATAAGCAGATGAATGGCCCTGGTCAGCCAGTAATCCCCCATAAGCAGAGACGCCCCGGAAGAAAAGAGTTTCCTGACCGTCAGCTGCCCTCTGCGGTGGTCACTGCCGTCCACCACATCGTCGTGCAGAAGAGTCGCCGTGTGTATCAGTTCGGATACAGCCGCACAGGCCACGGCTTTCGGATTAATGGAACCGCTGCAGGCCTTCGCGGTTACGAGGGCCAGCAGCGGTCTGAGTTTCTTGCCCGAAGCCCCGAGCAGATAGCCGTTGATACGGTTCAAGAGGTCACTGCGGGAGGTGAGCGAGTCGGCCATAAGCCTCTCGAATCCTTCCCATTCCGTGGCTACCGCACTTCTGAGTTCTTCGGTCAATGTCATCTGCTAAAAGAAGAATGCAAGTGAAAGCTCACCTCCGTTGAACTTCTTGTCTTTCAAATCACCGAAATGAGGAAGATCCATCTCACTGTTCTCCTTGATGACAGTATTGAGATCCCAGTTCCACTTGAATGACACCTGGAAACGCCAGATATAGACTCCCGCTCCTATACCGACTCCGTACTGAAGGCGGTTGATAAACTTCTCTTCTATATCGAGCATCCCTGTTCCTTCACTGAACAGAACACCTCCGATATAAGGAGAGAACACCACATACGGTTTAACTACCCCTAATAAGCGGATGCCCCACTGTATATTGACAGGAAGCCTGAGCGAACCTGTCTTAAGAGATGCGGGGACACCGTCTTTCTTAACACCTGACTGCACATAAAGCAACTCAGGGTTGAGTTCAAAACCGAGAGGCAGGTTGAAATTGAACACCAGACCGGCATTGAATCCGGTATATGTCTTCAGGAAGCCGTCCTGACCCATATCCTTAATGCCGCTCATATTGGAGAAATTGAGACCGCCTCTTACTCCGAGATTGAAAAAATCCTCTCCCGGCTGGGCCTTTACCGGCATCAAGGCCACAACAAAGGCCATTGATAGAACTGCAAAAATCTTTTTCATAACTTTACTTTTTTATGTTACATATTCTCTACCTCATTCATCTTGGCAACAATAGCGGCCTTCGTGGTAGAACCTACAAGCTTGGCCTTCATCTCACCACCCTTGAAGAAAAGCAGGGTCGGGATGTTGCGGATACCGAACTTCATGGGAACATCGGTAGCCTCGTCCACATTGCACTTTGCGATGAGCCATTTGCCCTCATACTCATTTGCAAGCTCTTCCACGATGGGAGATATCATACGGCAGGGGCCGCACCATGTTGCCCAGAAATCCAGAAGTACGGGAACCTGAGAGTTCACTACAAGCTCTTCAAAATTAGAATCATTAATTGCTAACATAATCGTGAGTTTTTATTGTTTATATACTGTTGAATATCCTTAGAAGAAAAATACCAGATTAACCTCCAGACCGCGGTAGTTGCCCATACGCACCGGACCGGAAGGCTTACCGGATTCACCCGGCACTATACTATTCTCGGAGACATTGCGTGCCAATTGACCTATGTTCCAATTGTACTTGACCTGCAGCTGAAATTTCCAGAAATCCACACCGCCTCCGATGCCTATACCGTACTCGAAGCGGTTGGTGTTGTTCCAGGATACTGTTCCAGGCTCTTTATACACGGCATATCCGATATAAGGAGACACCATCAGATAAGGACGGAAAAGTATCAAATCCAGACCGAATTGGAAATTGACCGGTAATTCTATATAGTCTGTCCTGAAACGCACATTCTGAGAATTTCCCTCAGATATCTCACCTCTGTACATCGTACCTTTTGAGACATAGTTGAGCTCCGGCTGTATCGTCATACCTCTCAGCGGCATGTCGAAACTGAAAGCCACACCGGCAGTAAAGCCAGTGTAGTTGCTCACCGACTCGGATATATAGCCCAGTTCGAAACGGCTCATGGATATGAAGTCTATACCGCCCTTAATGCCGACCTTGAAGAAAGACGAGGCATAGGACTTGTCCTTACTGCCGTCTTCCTTACCGTCCTGCGCCGATACCGGTACGACACATGCGACTGCCAGCATTAGAACTGCTGCGGATAATATTTCTGCAAAACGTTTCATTCTGCGAAGATACTAAATTTATCGTTTATTGTGTATCAAATTGGCCAGTCCGCCCTCTGAAGTCTCCTTGTACAGGCTTGGCAGGTCATGGCCGGTCTGCTTCATCGCCTCTATTACTGCATCAAACGGCACAATGTGACTTCCATCAGACATAAGTGCATACTGCGCCGCATCCATAGCCCTGGCTGCAGCTATCGCATTGCGCTCTATGCAAGGTATCTGCACCAGTCCGCAGACAGGATCACAGGTCAGTCCCAGACAATGCTCCATACCCATTGACGCCGCGCACTCAATCTGGGGCGGCGTACCTCCGAGTATCCTCGTTGCCGCCGCACATGCCATTGCGCAGGCCGTGCCGACCTCTCCCTGACAACCCACTTCCGCACCCGATATCGATGCATTCTCCTTGATGAGGGCCCCGACCAGTCCTGCCGTCGCCATCGCATTGACTATCTTGTTCTCCGTCACTCCATACGAGGTATGGAAGAGATACAGCACCGCCGGCAGGACTCCGCATGAACCGCATGTAGGCGCAGTCACTATCGTACCGCCTGCGGCATTCTCCTCCGAAACAGCCAGCGCATATGCAAACAACAGACCGCGACGCTGCATGGAACTGTTGTAGCTCTTGGCATGCTGATAATAGGCATATGCCTTACGGCGCACGTTCAGGCCTCCCGGCAATACGCCCTCATGGTCCAGACCACGGGAGATGGAGGCTTTCATAACCTCCCAGCGCTCTGCCAGATAGTCCCAGATATCCGGATCCTCATACTTGGCCACATACTCCCAGAAATAGGAATTGTTTTCATTACACCAGCCAAGTATGTCCTTCATCCTGCTGAACGGATAGACATCCTTACGCTCATCCCGCTTGCCGGTCTCGCTGATATCTCCGCCTCCTATGCTGAAATACGTCTTCTCGCACAGCATTTCGCCCTGCCCATTGTAAGCCTTGAAATTCATACCGTTTGGATGCTGGGGCAGGAACTCCTTGGGCTTCCATACAATATCCACACCCGCTCCTGTGCCGTCTGTCAGGGCCTCCTTCAATGCCACGTCGGTCAAGTGCCCCTTGCCCGTGGCGGCCAGACTGCCGTACAAGGTAACAACAAACGAAGATGCCCCCGGGCACAGACCCCTGAACATCTCCGCTGCTTTCTTGGGGCCCATCGTATGACTGCTCGAGGGTCCCTTGCCTATCTTGTATATCTCCTTAATGCTCTCCATTGCAATACCTGCAGTAACTCAAATATGAGCACAAAGATATACAAAATCAAAAATTGTATTGAAAAAATCAGACTGTCTGCTCAATATTCCAGACGAATGCCCGCACGCCGACCTCACGGTTGCGGTTGTCAAGCTTGCGGACAGTCTGTAGCAGTTCCTCTACTTTATCGTCGTCCACGACGGTCATCATGCCTGAGTTCATCTCAGGCCAGGTATGAGTACCGCGTCTGGGCTCACCGTCCCTGCTGCCGCGTCCCTGCAACTGCTCGAAGAAAGTGAAGCCGCGGATGCCCAGCTCATCGAGCATGTACTCCACCCTCTCAGTATTGGCCTGATTGTATACGATAAACACACATTTCATACTTCGTTCCTCCTTTTTTACTGGTTAAGTTCCCTGCTCCGGCGCACCTCGGGATCCTCTCCCTCAGGATTAGGCGAGAGCTGCATGAATATAAACTGAGCCCGGTTCTTTTTCTCCTTGTCTCTTTCTCCATGGCGGGAAAGCAGGGCGTAGAATACAGGCACCACCACGAGGGTCACGACGGTGGACACCAGCAGACCTCCGATGACCACGATTCCCATGGGCTTCCACATCTCGGCACCCTCTCCGTTGCTCATGGCCATAGGCAGCATACCGAGGAAGGTAGTGATGGCAGTCATCAGCACGGGACGCAGACGGGAAGCTCCTGACAGCGCAATCGCCTCGTTGAGCTCATAGCCGCGGTCACGCATCAGGTTGGTATAGTCCACCAGCACGATGGCGTTCTTGGTGGCAATACCTACCAGCATGATGAATCCAAGCGAGCCTATCATGTCGAGGGTCGTGCCCGTAATCCAGAGGGCAAGCACCACTCCCGAGAGGGCGAAAGGTACCGCCGTCATGATCATCACCGGCTTGACGAAAGACTCGAACTGGGAGGCAAGCACTATGTATATCAGCAGAACTATCAATGCCAGCAGCAGGAGCAAGTCCTGGAATGTATCCTGCTGGTCCTCATAGTTACCGGCCAGTCTGACGGTAATGCCGCTCGGTACTCCCATCTGGTCTATGGTACGCTGAATGCCGGCAGCCAATTCTCCAAGAGAGGTCTCATATGGAGTCACGGATACGGTCACAACTCTCTGACGGCTCTTCCGCTCGATGGTAGGCGGGGCGAAATACTCCTCTATCTTACCCAGCTCCTTTATCTTTATCATCGCTCCGGTGGCGGTAGGTATCGTCATGTTCTCGATATCCGATATGGAGTTGCGGTCCTCCTCCTGAAGGCGGACTACTATGTCGTACTCGTCACCGTCTTCCTTAAGATAGCCGGAAGCCATGCCGTTGACGCGGTTGCGCACGTATGTGGAGACGGTCGAGGAGTTGAGGCCGTGGTAGGCCAGTTTCTCCTTGTCAAGATTGATCTTGATCTCGGGACGGTCCTTCTCGCGGCTTATGTCAATGTCGCGGGCCCCGTAGACGTTGTCGCGGATGGCAGCCCTCACCTCCTGGGCAAAGGCGTTGGTCTCATCGAAACTGTAGCCGTAGATCTCGACATCGACAGTGGACGAGGCTCCGCCCATGAAACTGGATACGCCGCACTGATAGTCGATAATCTCCGGATAGGAGGCCAGTTCCTGACGCAGCACCTCGGCTATCTCGAAGATGGAGCGGTCACGCTCGTTCTTCTTGCTGCAGACTACGGTCATGGACATGGTGTTGTTCATGGTGGTGGAGAACATGGCCGATACACCGTCGTCGTCCGTGGTACCGGCCGAGGTCGATATCAGCTCTATCTCGGGCACCAGCTCGTAGAAGCGGCTCTCTATATAGCGGGCCATCTTGGCGGTCTCCTCGATGCGGTAGCCGGTAGCCAGCTCTATATCCACTGTCAGACGGCCGTTGTCGGTCTCCTGGATAAAGTCCGTACCCACCTTGCCCATAATGAAAGGCGTTATGGATGCGAAAAAGAACAGGGTTATGGCCACCAGCGTCCACGCCTTATGCCTCAGACAGAAACGCAGCAACCTGGCATACGCCCTGTCCAGACGGTCCAGCAAGGGGATGACATATCTCTGATACCAGTTGCGCCTGGGGGGAATGTTCTCGATTACTCCACGCTCGTTGACACGCACGGGACGGGCCTTGAGCAGTCTGGAACAGAGCATAGGCGTCAGGGAAATAGCCACTACGGTAGAGGTACATACCATGATGGTCACCAGCCAGCCGAGTTCCTTGAACATGATGCCGGCCATACCGGTAAGCATGGTCAGAGGGACAAACACCACCACTATCACAAGGGTCGTGGCGATGACCGACACCCACACCTCGTTGGTCGCGTAGATGGCCGCCTCCCTCGGGCTTGAGCCCCTTTCTATATGCTTGGTGATGTTCTCCAGCACCACGATGGCATCGTCCACCACCATACCGATGGCCACGGTCAGGGAGCTGAGCGATATGATGTTCAGCGAGCTGTCCGCCAGCATCAGGTAGATGAAGGCCACTATCAGGGATATGGGGATCGTCAGGGAAATAATCAGGGTCGAACGCCACTCTCCCAGGAAGAAGAGCACCACGAGCACCACGAAGAGCAGAGCGTACAGAATCGACTCCTCCAGGGAGTTGATGGAGTTGACGATGTCCTCCGACGAATCGTAGATTACCTCTATCTTGATATCGTTGGGCAGAGTCCGCTCGATACGGGCCATCTCCTCCTCCAGGTCCTCGCATATCTGCACGGTATTGGCTCCGGTCTGCTTGGTCACCATCAGGCGGACACTCTCACGGCCGTTGGTCTTCTCGTCCAGGCTCAGGTCCTTGATCGTGTCGCGCACTGTGGCAAGATCCCGCACGAAGACCTGCCGGCCCTCGGGAGTCACCGTCACCACGATGTCGTTGATCTCGGAGCTCTCGACATACTCGCTGCGCACCTCCAGCTGATACTGCTCCTTGTTCATCTTGACGGTACCGGAGGAGAGGTTCAGATTGTTGGCGGCTATCGCGCTGCCGACAGTCTCCAGGGGAAGACCGTAGGCATCCAGCTTCTGCTGGTCGATGTCCACGTACACATAACGCTCCGGGGAGCCGGAAAGGGTAAGGTTTCCGATACCGTTCACCATGCTCAGCTGAGGGATAATCTCATCGTTGAGCAGCTTGTCCAGACCGGGATAGCTCTCGTCCGCAGTAATCGAATACTGGAGGATAGGCATGGAGCTGGTACTGAACTTGAAGATGAAGGGATTGGTACAGCCGTCGGGCAGCTCGTCCTTCACCATGTCTATATAGGACCGGACATCGTTGATGATCTCGTCCAGGTCCGTGCCCCACTCCAGCTCGAGCAGCACCACGGAGATATTGTCCTTGGTAGTGGAGGTTATCTCCTTCAGGTAGTCTACGGAGTTGAGGTTGTTCTCTATGATCTTGGTGACATTGGTCTCTATCTCGGACGCGCTGGCTCCCGGATAGACAGTAAGCACGGAGATGTAAGGCGGATCCATCTCCGGGAACTGGTCGATAGGCAGTCTCAGAAATGAGAATATGCCTATCACTATCACGGCGACGAACACCAGAAGGGTCGTCACCGGACGGTTGATCGCTGATTTGTAGATACTCATCGCAGGCGGGGATTATTTTACAACATTCAGTCTGACTCCGTCCACGAGCTTGGCCTGACCGGTGGTGACTATCGGGTCGCCCACTTTAAGGCTGTCGCTGGATATCTCTATGGTCTGGTCGTGACGCTCGCCGATCTCCACGAAGACCCTCTTGGCGACTCCGCCGTCGTCCACAAATACGTACCGGTTGTTGGAGCCTATAAGTCTGAGCACCGACTGATAGGGCACCACGAGGGCCTCCGTACGGCCCAGGTCGAGCACCGTACTCACATACATACCAGGACGTATCAGCTCGCTGCGGTTGGGAATCCTCAGCTTGAGGGTAAATGTATGCGAGGCCGGGTCGACGGTCGGATAGACTATCTCTATCGTGGCCGGGAACACCTTGTCGGGATAAATATCCGAATACACATTGACCTTCATGCCTTCCTTCACCTTAGGGAAATAAGTCTCGGGGACATTGACGTAGGCCTTAAGCTCGCTGATCTGAGTCAGGCGCAGGATAGGCTGTGCCCCGGCGTAAAGCTCTCCGTCCTCATAGCTCTTGGACGAGATGACTCCGTCGTACTGGGCCAGCACAAATGTGTTCTCCTCCAGAAAGCGCAGGGACTCGGCGGTCTGGTCGAAGCTCAATTTGGTCTGGTCGTAGGTCTGCTGCGAGATGGCCTCGCTTTCCAGCAGCATCCGGACGCGGTTCATCTCTATCTGCAGATTGGCGTATGCCAGACGGGTGGTATTGAGCTGGTTCCGGTCCATCCGCACCAGAGTGTCGCCCTTACGGACCCTGTCGCCCACCTCCACGTATATTTTCTCGATAATACCCGTAAGCGAGGGCGAGATGTTCATCTCCTCGTAACCCTGAAGGGTCGTCGAAAGTTCTATCTGCCGCGACACCTCCTGATAAGCCAGCGGAGTGGTCCGCACCTGCTCCACCCTGTCCTGGGAGACTTCCTCCGTGTTGGCTCCGCAGCCGCTCAGCAGCGCGGCGGCCGTGATAATTGCGATTGCCTTTATTTTCATATCCATAATTTATTTCTGTTCCTGTGTTGATTGTCCGTAAGTATTCTTGTTGAGGAGCTTCTCCAGCTCGATCTGGGCCGTCACGTAGTCCAGGGCCGCCTGCACGTATGTGCTCTGGGCCGTGATGAGGGTTGTGGCGGCGTTGGTCACGTCCAGGCTGGAAGCGTGACCGAACTCGTATTTCTTGCCGATGTTGTCAAATACGGCCTGGGAGACCTCCACGTTCTTCACCTGCGTCTGATAACGCTCGTATGCGGAGGAGAGGTTGTACTTGAGCTGACGGTGCTGGATGTTCAGGGCCATCTTGGTATTCTCCAAGGTGTTGAGCTGCTTCTGATAATCCAGTTTGGCCTTCTGGAAAGAAGTATAGTTGCGGCCCGAGGAGAATATGGGGATAGACAGAGTCAGGCCTACCATGTTCGGAGGGGTCATGTTCATGGTCATCTCATCGGAGAAATACTTCCTGCCCGTGTACTGGTAGAATGCGCTCAGGGTAGGTCCGTAGGCCCATCCCGCAAGGTTTTTCTGCTTCTTGTACAGCTCGGTGCTCTGCAGGGCCAGCTGATAGGAGAAATTGTTCTCAAGGATAAAATCATCGTACAGCAAGTCCAGCGAATGCTCCACGTCCATCAGCTCGTCCAGAGTCTGGGTCAGGACTATCTCCTTGTCGAAACCGACGTTCATCTGCAGGCGCATGGAGTTGTAGATCATCTCAAGTCCGCGCTCGGCCTCGTTGATGGAGCTCTCGAGAGTCGCCACCTGCACCAGTATCTGATCCGCGTCCACCTGCTCGGCAACACCGGCGTCCACCGATTTCTGGGAAAATTCGTGCAGTTTGCGCACTGTGCCGAGGTTGCGCCGAAGCAGTTCCACCGTCTGCGTACTGACCAGTGCGGAAAAATACAGCAGACGCACCTGCTCGGCCACCTCCTGCTGTGACTGACGGTGCGAGACATCCGCCATTTCTATAGACAACTTGCCGATGAGTGCACTGATAATCTGCGCACCGCTCACCGACATGGCCGCATTGACTCCTATGGAGCCGTAAGGCGGCATGGCTATGGCCAACCCGGTCTCACCGAACTCCATCTCATATCCCATGTAGTTGGAATAGTCCAATGTTCCATTAACTTGCGGAAGCATGGTCGCAATCGCTCCCCAGCGGTCAGCCTCCGCCTGACGCACGGCCAGCGAGGAGTTCTGCAGGTCCCAGTTATGCTCCAGCGCGTAGCTCATGGCCTCGTCCAGTGTGAAACACATCACAGAAGATGTATCCGCATCCTGAACTGACGGCTGTTGAGCGGCGGCCTTGAATGACCCTGCGCCGGCAATCATCCCGAAAACATAGACGCAGCACACAACTGCCGTTGTTTTCAATCGTGTTCTCATTATCGTAACAGTGATTTATTATTTTTCAGATATTCGTCAATATACTCCCGGCCCTTCTCCGTCGCAATACCTCTTATAAGGAAAAGCATCAGGCAGTCCGAGCCACGGTTATGCTTGATCTCCAGATAATTGCGCACCGCCCTGTCCGTAACCGCCACGGAAAGCTCGAAGAGCTGCAGGGACAACTGATGCGCGTCCAGGATATCCGTTATGAACAGACCTTCCTTCTGTCCCTGCCTGATTACTCTCTCCAGCAGCTCGCAGTGCCATCTGTTCACATCCTGCACCACATTCATGAACACCTCCGGATAATACCGCTTGACCTCCGTAAAGAAGTCATAATAGAAACTCATGCGCCTCTCGTCCTTGTTCTCCAGCGAGCGCATGAACCATTCAAGAACATTGCCTGATTTTGCGAGTTCCTCTTCCGACCGGGTCATATTGTCCTTGTGCATCAGAAGGATACATTTCCTCAACAGACCTGCCTTGTCGTGAAACATCTCGTACAGCGTGCGCTTGGACATACCGTTGGCCGAAGCCACATCATCCATTGTCAGCGACTTGCACCCACGCTCCAGAAAAAGCGCGGAGGTATTTCTCAGTATTTGCTCCCTGTTCGTCATAATCAGGTTGCAAAACTAAAAAAACTTCCGCAGTTTCCAAATTTTTATCACAACTGAACGGCTTATTTACTAACTTTGCGTCCAAACTAAATACACAGCATTATGTACAAAGATTTTCAAGCCTATCTTCAGAACGAGCTGAACAGCATCAAGGAAGCAGGACTGTACAAGGAAGAGCGCGTAATCGTGTCTCCCCAGGGTCCTGAGATTACACTCCAGGACGGCACAAAAGCCCTCAACTTCTGCGCCAACAACTACCTCGGACTTGCCGACAGCAAGGAACTCGTAAAGGCCGCCAAGGATGCCATGGACACCCACGGCTACGGTATGGCCAGCGTACGTTTCATCTGCGGTACCGGCGACCTGCAGAAGACCCTCGAGGCCAAGATCGCAGAGTTCTTCGGCACTGAGGACACCATCCTCTACGCTGCATGCTTCGACGCCAACGGTGGTGTGTTCGAGCCCCTTCTGAACGAGCAGGACGCCATCATATCCGATTCCCTCAACCACGCATCCATCATCGACGGAGTGCGTCTGTGCAAGGCCAAGAGATACCGCTACGCCAACGCCGACATGGCCGAGCTGGAGAAATGCCTCCAGGAGGCTCAGGCCCAGCGTCACCGCATCATCGTCACCGACGGTGTATTCTCAATGGACGGCAACGTATGTCCTCTGGACAAGATCCACGCCCTCGCCGAGAAGTACAACGCCATGGTCATGGTCGATGAGTCGCACTCCGCAGGTGTCGTAGGAAAGACCGGACGCGGCGTGACCGAGCGTTACAACCTCCGCGGCCAGATCGAGATCATCACAGGCACCCTCGGAAAGGCATTCGGCGGCTCCGTCGGCGGATTCACCACCGGTAAGAAGGAGATCATCGCCATGCTGCGCCAGAGGTCAAGGCCTTATCTGTTCTCCAACTCCATACCTCCCATGATCGCGGCCGCAGGTATCCGCATGTTCGACATGATGAAGGAGTCCAACGAGCTTCAGGACCGTCTGCACGAGAACACCGACTACTTCATCAGCAAGATGAAGGCTGCCGGCTTCGACATCAAGCCCACCGAGTCAGCTATCTGCGCCGTCATGCTTTACGATGCCAAGCTGTCTCAGGAGATGGCCGCCCGCCTGCAGGACGAAGGCATCTTCGTAACCGGATTCTACTACCCTGTAGTGCCTAAAGACCAGGCCCGTATCCGCGTACAGGTATCCGCCGGCCACAAGAAGGAGCATCTCGACAGATGCGTCGCAGCCTTCACCAAGATCGGCAAGGAGCTCGGCGTCCTGAAATAAGCCCGGCCCGCTCCACAACACACAAAACCACAAAAGACCGCGTCCTTTCCCGGACCCGGTCTTTTTCATTTACCCTACATTAGGTTTCCGTTCCCGTTTTCTTCCTATTTTCCGTCCCTCATCTGATTCCCGCCCAATTTCCTCCCTAGCCTTCATCCCCCATCCCTTCTGCCATCGGAGAGTGTACCATGACTCCACATTATCCGTACACCCTCGCCCATAGATTCTATACGCACCACACTCATAAGCACTTCTCGACGGGCATACCCTACTCCTCCCCCACGAGAGTGTACCATTTTCCCATGCTTCACGTACACTCTCCATCTTGCCAGCCATCCACAAGCCACTACAAACGGCACAGCATCCATTTCCCAAATGAGAGTGTACCCTTTTCCCACCCTAGTGGTACACTCTCGTGGAAAGGGGAAATGTAAATGCCGACGAGAATGGGTTGCGGAGGCGACGAGACAGGATAGCCTCTACGAGGGTGTACCGATATCTCGGTGAAATGGTACACTCCCGCATCATCAGTCTCCACAAAACAAAACTAAGAATATGGCAAACACCTCTCCAACTGCCCCTGCGATACCCGTAACGCATCTGCAAGGCTCTGACGCACATCATCCACCTCGGAATGGAAAAGCTGTACATAACTGACTTTCCCATAACGCGGTACACACTGATGGTCTATAATATCGCACAACTCAATATCCGAAACACGTTTCTCGTTGACCCAATGCTGATTCTGCTTCAAAATCAGCTGCACCTCCCTATCCGGCAGAAAAGCCTCTACAGTTCCGAGCGTAACCGGCGGCAGACCATCGTCATCTTCCTCCTGCTCCCGCATCCATCGCTCATAGTCATTACGGCTAAGACCGAACAGAAAAGCGCGGTACGATCCGAAATAACCCTCTACCAAAACACTGTCTACCACATCGTCATATGAGATCATGCCGGTTGACCTCAAAACATCAACGTCATCGGGCAGATGATTTTTTATCCGGATAATATCCGACTTTTTCCTTCGAAACACAGCTTCCGTTACGGGAGAAAAAGATTGTATTTTATTCTTAAAATACTGATTGACGGAAGAGAACGGATAGGAGTAAAGGTTTGCGCACACTTCGTGATGGTAGGGATTGCGTATGACATAACTTATCGCGGCTGCGATATGACGCCGTCCCTCAAGCTTACTGCAGAAGAAAGCCTTGTCCCCCAATGCTCCCTTGCGCTTGTAACGGTGATTGAACATCTGTGTATACGAAGTTCTTATCCGCATTACCAGATTGGACGGATCAGCACATACGGCAATCATGTGTACGTGCGTAGACATTATGGCATGAGCCAACAGACTGCTGCCAGTCTTGATCACAGCCTGTGCAATGCAGTTGAACATCATGCAGTAATCCTTATAACTTCGGCAAAGTACCTCATTGTGAGAGGTAAAACAGATATGATACAATCTCCTGCCCATGTCTCTCTCCTCCTTGTAATCATTTAATGAAAGTCTTTGCAAATATACTAAGAAGCCGAGAGGAGAACAAATTTATTTGCTCTACGAAGTTTCAGTTCGGAGAGTGTACCTTCTTTTCTGAAAAATAGTACACACTCCTAGTAAAAACATTCCTATTTGGGGCAAATACCGCAAAATCCCTCGAAGAGTGTACTACTATCAAGCATCTGTGGTACACTCTCGCGATGTAGCGAAATGCAGGAAAGAAAGCATCTAGAATGCGGGGAAAATACAACTATTTTTTTTGGTTATATCGATTTTTTCATATCTTTGACAGCGCAAAACACTAACTTCAAGTACCATGAGAACAAAATCGCACTTACTGAAAGCCATTGCCGCAGGAGCGGCCGCCGTCATCGCAACCGCATGTGGACAGAAAAATGACGGAGAACTCATCAGCGTCAATTTCAACCGGGTCAGCCAGGCCCCGGCAATGAATATCTCCGAACTGGCAGGAGAGCCTGAGTTCATAGCCCTGGACAGCAGGGTCGAGGCATTCGCCACCGGCTACACTTACGCATTCAGCGACCACTACATCTGCATCGGCGCATCCATGCGCGGCCCGGCCAAGCTCTACGACCGCGCGACCGGCAAATTCCTCCGTGACGTAGGGGCCATCGGACGCGGCCCGGGCGAATACCTCAACACCTACGGTTCTCCCAGGATAGACGAGGAGGACGGCACGATATGGCTCCTGCCCTGGCAGACCAAGACTCTGCTGGGCTTCGACATCGCTACCGGCAAGTTCAAAAAGGAGGTTCCTCTGAAATACGGCGTGCCCAAAGGACAGTTCCAGGTAGACTCGAAGGCCGGCACAGTAACCGTCGCCGCCCTGCCGTTCAGGGATATGGTGCCGGTGATTGCATGGCAGCAGGACATGCAGGGCAATGTACTCTGGGAGATACCGGCCGGCCACCTGACCATGACACCCGAATTCAGTAATGAGATAGAGAGTAGCGGCAACGTGGAAGAAGTCTTTGACCTGTCGCTCATAACCTGGGGCGGCGGACAGGACTCACTGTACGTAATCAATGAGGGTGCCGTCAATCCGGTCTACACTATAGACTTCCACACCAAGGAGGTGGAATCCGAGGACTACAACCTCAACGTCAACGAGGATGCCCCCATCCACTCCTATATCATGCTGCCCGGACACTTCATCACCAGTGTAAGCTACCCCGTACAGACCGAATGGGGATTCAGCACCGGCAAGCCCGAATACGTCATCACCGACCGGCGCACGGGAGAGAGCATAAAAACCACATTCTACAACGACTACCTGGCCAAAGAAACCGACTACGTATCCTTCACCGGCGGCTACTGGTACACTGTCCTTGACCCGGAGACCTTTACCGAAGTTGCGGAGAACGCTCTTAAAGAAGGCAACCTCTCCGAGGAGAACAAGGCCCGAATCCAGGAAATCCTCGACGGCCTCACCCCCGAGAGCAACAACATCCTGATGCTCGCCCCCCTGAAGTAACACTGCGTGGATGCGGTTCACTTTCCCGGAGGGAAAGACTGTACGGTGGAGGGATAAACAAAAAGGCCGGAGGGGATGCAATGTCCTTCCGGCCTTTTCTATGTGATTGCCCTTTAAGGGCGGGGGATTAGTCTACGAGGGAGATGCGCTTGAAGACGGTCACTTTGGCCTCTTTGTCTACGGCTGCTATGGCGGCCTTGACGGAGGTCTTGCCGTCGCCCATCTGGTACTCCTGCTCCTCGAGGGTGTTCTCCTTGAAGAACTTGTTCAGACGGCCGTTGGCGATGTTGTTGACCATAGCCTCCTGGAGATTAGCGGCCTTCTCAGCTGAGACGGTCTTGATAATCTCACGGGCCTGGTCAGCCTGCTCGGGAGTGAGCCAGCCTTTGGCGGTGTTGGACTGGATGTGGTCCTCGCTGTCCACGTGGGCGGGATTGATACCGGCCTTGCTGAGAGCGGCGTCCACAGCCTTCTTTACGAGTTCCTCCTTGGTCTTCTCCACAGCCACCTTAAGCTCCTCGTCAACAACACTCTGAGGCACGGCCTCTTTGTTGACTGCGACGGGATTCATGGATGCTACCTGCATGGCTACGCCCTTGGCGAGCTCTACGGGCACTTCCTTGTTGAAGCCGACGATTGCGCCGAGCTTACCGTTAATAGTGTGGATGTAGGAGATGATATAGGGAGCCTCGACTTTCTCGTAAGCTACGAGGGAGTGCTTCTCACCGGTCTTGCCGATCTGCTCTGTGATGGCAGCCTCTACTGTGCGGCCGTCAGCGATGGTGCAGGCCTTGAGGGCTTCCATATCGGCGGGCATAGCCTTGATGGCTGCATCGGCGATGGCATTTGCAAGAGCCTGGAACTCCTCGTTCTTGGCCACGAAGTCAGTCTCGCAGCCAAGGCACAGGAGAATACCCTTGCTGCCGTCCACCTTGGCTACGACAGCACCCTCGGAAGTCTCGCGGTCAGCCCTCTTGGCAGCCACGAGCTTGCCTTTCTCACGGATGATCTCCTTTGCTCTCTCATAGTCACCGTTGGCCTCTACGAGAGCCTTCTTGCAGTCCATCATTCCGGCTCCGGTCATCTTGCGGAGCTTCTGAACGTCTATTGCTTTAATTTCCATGGTTACCTTATTTTAAATTACTCCTTTACTTCTGCGGGCTCAGCGGGAGCTGCGGGAGCCTCTTCTGCCACGGGCTCAGCTGCAGGTGCGACCTCTGCCTTGGGAGCGGCACCCTTGCGGGGACGCATCTTCTTGCCGGAAGCGGCATTGTCAGCCTCGCGGGCCTCCTCCTCTTTGTCCTTCTCGAGCTTTCTCTCTTCCAGTCCCTCCTTGATGGCTCCGCAAAGAGCATCGAGGATCACTGATACGGACTTGGCGGCGTCGTCGTTACCGGGAATCACATAATCAATAGGTGTGGGATCGCAACATGTATCAACAACTGCGATAACCGGGATGTTGAGACGGTTGGCCTCCTTTACGGCGTTCATCTCTTTCTGTACGTCCACTACGAAAAGGGCTGCAGGAAGACGGTTGAGGTCAGCTATGGAACCGAGGTTCTTCTCAAGCTTGGCTCTCTGACGGGTAATCTGGAGACGCTCACGCTTTGCAAGGGTCTCAAAGGTACCGTTGGTCATCATCTCATCGATGGTGTGCATCTTCTTGACAGCTTTACGGATGGTGGGGAAGTTGGTGAGCATTCCACCGGGCCATCTCTCTGTCACATAAGGCATACCGACACCCTGCGCATATTCTGCGACGATGTCCTTTGCCTGTTTCTTGGTAGCCACGAAGAGGATACGGCGGCCCGCACGGGCGAGCTGCTTCATTACGTTCGCGGCCTCGTCTATCTTGACAACAGTCTTATGCAGGTCTATGATATGGATTCCGTTTTTCTCCATGAAAATGTAAGGAGCCATTTTGGGATTCCATTTTCTCTTCAGGTGACCGAAGTGAACACCTGCATCAAGTAAATCTTGGAAATTTGTTCTGGGCATTGTTTTGTTAATTTTGTCTCTGTGTTATACAAGAGTTCTCTTTGTTAATTTTGAAGTAGCGGTCGGCTCATGCAGCCGGAGCCGGTCTTCGAAATTTTCCGCAGCAGGACAAACGCGCAGTAACCTTCAAAGGGGTCTGTCCGTTTTGAATCCTGACTGTGCATTCTGTAAGTTCTACGTAAATACTAACGTTTGCTGAACTGGAAGCGTCTACGTGCACCGGGCTGTCCGGGTTTCTTCCTCTCGACCTCGCGGGCATCGCGGGTGAGGAAACCGTTGGACTTCAGAACCGGACGATAGGCCTCCTTGTTGATCTCGCAGAGTGCGCGGGATATGGCAAGGCGGAGTGCCTCGGCCTGGCCTTTGATGCCACCGCCGTCAAGATTGACTTTGATGTCGAAATCGGCCAGAGTCTCAGTCACATTCAGAGGCTGTCTCACGATATAACGGAGAGTCTCCTCCTTGAAGTACTCCTCAAGGGTACGGCCGTTGATGGTGATGTTGCCTTTGCCTGTAGTCACATAAACGCGAGCGACAGCAGATTTACGTCTTCCAAGGGCGTTGATTACTTCCATGCTCTGTTTACTTTTGTTCGTTAATGTTGATTAATACTGGTGATTGAGCCTGATGAGGATGCTCGGGACCTGCGTATACATGAAGGTTCCTGTACATCTTGGCACCCAGGCGGGTCTTGGGGAGCATCTTGCGGATGGCCTCCCTCACTACGGCTTCCGGCTTGCGTGCGAGAAGTTCCTTGGGAGTAGCGAAACGCTGACCTCCAGGATAGCCGGTGTGACGTACATAGACCTTATCTGTGAGCTTCTTCCCGGTGAAACGGACTTTCTCGGCGTTGATTATGATAACATAATCGCCGCAGTCCATGTTCGGGGTGTAGTACACCTTGTTCTTGCCGCGCAGCATGATAGCCACTTTGGAAGCAAGGCGACCCACGATCTGGTCTGTTGCATCAACCACTACCCATTTCTTCTCGATCATGTTCGGGTTAGCCGACACTGTTTTGTAGCTTAATGTGTCCACTGTGTTGATTTTTAAGTTAATACATTAAAATTTGTTGCAATCCCCCTATTATAAGGGGGTGCAAAGATATACAAAATTTCCAACGTTGCAAAATTAGAAGATTGTACCGTGGAGAAAAAATCGCTATATTTGAGGCACAAAACCTATTAACCTTGTATCCGTTATGAAGAAAATCGAAATCTCTCTGCAAAGAAAAATAGCCGCAGTGGCTATCTGCATCGCACTCGCAGTAGTGACATACATTCTGATCTCATACATATGCCGCGAGTGGCTGCACATGAACTCCGACTTCCTGCGCATCTTCAGCAGCCTGGTAATAGCCGTTCCCGTAGGAGCCGTCGCCTGCAAGGCCCTTATAGAGTCGTGGACAGGGGAGAAGATTGAGTAGGCCCGTCCGCTCCGCCCCAGCGCTCACCTATATAGTCAAGTATCTCCAGCACTCTGGCCGGATCGTTCTCGGTCACCAGACGCAGTCTTGTCTCCTTGAAGTCCGGAAGTCCCTTGAAATAGCAGGACAGATGCCTGCGCATCTCCAGCACTCCCGTCCGCTCGCCCTTGAACTCCAGTGATTTGGCAAAATGTTCCTTTGCCAGGGCTACCCGCTCGCCTACACTCATGGGCGGAAGTTCCTCCCCTGTATCCAGATAGTGCCTCATCTCCCGGAAGATCCACGGATGCCCGAAGCTGGCGCGTCCCACCATCACACCGTCCACCCCATACCGTTCAAAAGCATTGGCCGCATCCTGAGGAGTCTTGATGTCACCGTTGCCGATGACCGGTATCCTCATCCTCGGATTGCGCTTGACCTCCCCTATCAGAGTCCAGTCCGCCTCGCCTTTGTACATCTGGCAGCGGGTCCGGCCGTGTATCGTTATAGCCTTGATGCCTACGTCCTGAAGCCGCTCCGCCAGCTCCACGATGATCTTACTGTCCTCATCCCAGCCCAGACGGGTCTTGACCGTAACAGGCAGCTTGACCGCATCCACCACCCTGCGGGTAATCTCCACCATCTTGTCCGGCTCGCGCATCATGCCGGAACCTGCGCCGCGACGGGCTATCTTGTTGACCGGACAGCCGAAATTGATGTCTATCACATCAGGACGGGCAGCCTCCACCCTCAGGGCCGACTCCACCATCGCCTCTGGTATGTGACCGTATATCTGCATACCGATCGGACGCTCATAGTCAAATATCCTCAGCTTATACAGCGACCCCGGCACATCGCGTATCAGTCCGTCCGAGGATATGAACTCCGTGTACATCATATCCGCTCCGAACTTCTTGCAGACATATCTGAAAGAAAGATCGGTCACGTCCTCCATGGGTGCCAGCAGCAGGGGCCTGTCCCCGAGATCAAGGTCTCCTATCTTCATCCTGTAATCTTATTGTAACCTAAAAAGCAGGGGCAAAAGTAAAAATAATTACAGAAAACCATATCTTTGCGCCGAATTTAAAATTTTGAGGAAATATAAATATGGCAATCAAGAGTAAAATCAACCGAATCGGTGTCCTGACATCAGGAGGAGACGCACCGGGTATGAACGCAGCCATCAGAGCGGTAGTAAGAACGGCCATTTTCAACGGAAAGGAAATCTACGGATTCTATCAGGGATATGAGGGCATAGTAAACAAGAACTTCGTGCCCATGCAGTCCCACTCCGTATCCAAGATCATATCACAGGGAGGCACGATACTCAAATCCTCCCGTTTCCCCGAGTTCAAGGACAGACTCGTAAGGGAAAAGGCCTACAAGAATCTCAGGGAACTGGGCATCGACGGACTGGTAGTCATCGGAGGCGACGGTTCGTTCCGCGGCGCAGATTTATTATATAAGGAGTACGGACTCCCCATAGTCGGAGTTCCCGGCACCATAGACAACGACATCTACGGAACCGACTTCACCATCGGTTTCGACACGGCGATAAACACTGCCGTACAAGCCATAGACAAGTTGCGCGACACGGCCGACAGCCACAACCTGGCCTTTTTCGTGGAGGTAATGGGACGTGACGCCGGCTTCATTGCCCTCAACACGGCCATCGCGACCGGCGCAGAGGCCACTCTGATACCGGAGATACCCACCACCATCGAGAGCCTGTGCGAATACCTCCAGTTCGAGAGGCGCAAGAACAAGACCTCCGGCATCATCATCGTAGCCGAGGGAGGCGACCTGGGCAGCGCGATGGACATAGCCGCCAAGGTCAAGGAGCGCATACCTGACTACGAGACCCGCGTCACGACTCTCGGACATATCCAGAGGGGCGGCTCGCCGACCTGCAACGACCGCGTTCTGGCCAGCGTCCTGGGATGCGAGGCCGTAAAGGCCCTGCTCGAGGGACGCACAGCCGTCATGGTCGGCCAGATGCAGAACGAGACCGTATTCACACCCTTTGCCGAGGCATGCAGCCGCCACAACGAGATCAACACCAAGTGGTACGACATCTCGCACATCCTTTCGATATAAGATTTATATAAAATCCGTGTCACATATCACCCTGCTCTGCAATAATTGATGTCTGAAACATGAAGTAGATATATTGAACAGGGTTAATGATTAGTCAAAGCAGCCGGAGTGTCGTGACGACAGCCCGGCTGCTCCTGTTTCATACCAACAGACTTAAATCAATATCCGGGATAATGACATCCGCAAGTTTATCCTTGACAAGGAATCCCATGTAAAGCGGAACTGTGAGCACCTCTCCATCTCGTCCTACATTGTATTGACCCAACTTGATTGCGCTGTTGACATGATAGACATCCTTGTTCCTGAGAACTGTCGCCATGCTTTTTGACCTGCCTGTCCTGGCCTTGACCTCAAGAACAACACATTCACCGTTGAGTCTCACCAGAAAGTCCAGTTCAAGACCGCTGTCCTTATGAAAATAATACAGTTTCTGCCCGGACTTGCACAGGAAATCAGCCATAAGATTCTCAAATACAGCCCCTTTGTATCCAAGAAGATTGCCTTTCAGAATATCCGCCTGAGTGCCATAGTCAAGCATGGCTACAAGGATACCGATATCCGTGACGTACACTTTAAAGCAATCCTCAACGGCATTGCCGTCTAACGGAAGTTCCGTAATCTGCGTATTATAGCATCTGCGGACTATCCCTGCATCCTCCAGCCATTGAATACTGCCGGCATACTGCAAGGCCCTTCCTCCTTTCCTGACCACCGAATACTGAAATTTCTTGTTCTCCTTCGCCAACTGCTTCGGGATAGACTCAAAACATTCCCGGATATGAGGTTTATCGGCCTCATCCGCATATTTTACCATATCCTCCTCGTATTCAGTTATAAGACTACGTTGGAGCTTGTATATCAGCTCAATGTTCCTGTTTTCAAGGAAACAGTTCACCACTTCCGGCAGTCCTCCGACAATGATATATCTGTACAACAGATCCATCATCACTTTGTGAATACCGTCCGGGACTGCTTTCTCACTCTCAAAGCATGACCTGACGGCATCAATGACCGCATCACTGATTCCGTTTGCCCATAGAAACTCCTCGAAATCCAGTGGATACATGTCTATCACAGTCTCATATCCCACCGGAACAGAGTCCTGCCCTTCACTCTCATCCTTTTTCTTCCTGCTTTTACCATAGCCTTTCACTCCTAAAAGCGAGCCTGTGGCTATGATGTCGAAACGACCGTCTATCTGAAATGACTTCAATGCCGTCCTCGCCTCCCTGCATTCCTGAATCTCATCAAGTATGATACAGGTCTTTTCCTCTATAAAGCGACTGCCTTTAATCATAGCGGAAAGGTTGAGAATGATGGTATCAACATCTATATTGCCTGTAAAAGCGGATTTCTTGTCCGGCTCCAGAATAAAATTCACATACACCACATTCTCGTAATTCTCATTTGCGAATTTCCGTACAATGTATGTCTTTCCGCATTGGCGCATACCTTTTATCACAAGTGGCTTTCTAGTCTCCGACTTCTTCCACTCGGCCAGATACGTTTCTATTTTTCTCTTAAGCATAGGCTTATTCCGTTCTTCCGACAGCAAAACTACATTTTTTCAAGCGAATAAACAATAGTTGCTACATTTTTTCAAGCGAATACTACCTATATTGCTACACTTTTTCGATGGAAAATGAAAGCAGCCGGACCGTCACCACGACAGCCCGGCTGCTCCTGCTTAAACAATATCCCAATATTTATTTCAAGGTCATGGAACGCCAAGTTGACTGAAGGTCCATACTGGTGGCCGTCACCGGCGTCTGCGGTTTCTCATTCGTCAGGAAAGCTTCTTTCTGCACGTTCTTCTTAATATAGTCGGACAGTTCTCCGTAACTTACATCCCCTTTTGTTTCCTGAAGCTTCTTCAAAAGGAAATACGTAAAAAGACCATGTGACTTATCCTCAAAAGTCATCGCTGTCTCATCCCCTGACGCTGCGGAGAATACCACCGAATTACCTTTTATTATAGACTCCTTCGGTCTGACAGCGATACCGCGTGCCGCCACAAGCATCGACCCCTCCTTATTGGCCCCGCTGAAACATGCATCCAGGAAATATGTGACATTCTCCGCCTTTGATTCCGCCAGCGTCTTGTAAAGACGGTTCAGGCTATAGCACGTCTCTGTATTCGTACCCTTACCGTCTGTAGGAACTATGAATGCGTCTCCGGTGTGCTCATCCGGTATACCGTGGCCACAATAGTACACTATCGCCCGCGCATTATCAAAAATACTCATGGCCTGCACCATCTTGTCCACTCCTCCGGATATGATTCCAGCTGTGGCATCCTTATACAGCCACACCTGTCTCTCCGGTACTCCGAGAGTCTTAATGCAATATTCCCTGAATATTTCCCCGTCATGCAGAGCATATGGGACATTGTCCACAAACGAATAATTCTCATTGGCTATAATCAGCACGAAAGTATTTTCAGACTGCCGGGTTGTCACAGGAATATTCACATCCACATCCGAACTCTTCACAGGAGCACTTCCTCCAGCCTTTTCTCCGGCATTACCTACTGTTCCACCAATCTCTATTTTCTGAGCCACGGCATCTGCCAGCATATCGTAATTCAAATCCTTACCAATGCCATTCGCAGGAGTATTCAACGCCTCAGATATCAAACCGAAATCTCTGGTAACATCTTTCTTGAACTCATCCATAATACTCTTGCACATCTCTATCTCCTTCACCCTGGCATCTTCTCCATAGTAAAAGCCCAAAGTGTATTTGTCAAGATCCGAATAGTTGTACCTTTTTACAACATCTCCATTGATATCCTCTATCAAGAATTCCAACTCCATATCAATGCTGCCTGCCACATAAGGCATACCGAGTATGTTCCCCATAAAAAGTGTAAAACCTGACAAAAAAGGAAACAGAAAATTCACTTTTGCATCCAGTTTCTCACACCGAACCTGAATATTTCCCAACGGTTTCCCGTCAACCTCAATGACATTCTTATAAAGTTCGTCCTTCACGACATTATTTACCAGCTGGTCATACAGACCTCCATAGTTATATTCGAGATTCGGGAGTTTATTGGGAATCGGATCATACTCAGCGTTCTCCATCCCGGCCTTATACATCGAGCAGCCGGTGAATAAGAGCGTCCCCACCGCAATAGACAGGCACAATGCCCGCCACGATAATTTAAATGACAATTTGTTTAACATAGTAGATATTATTAATGGTTATTATTTATGTCTTTCCGAAAGGCATAAAAAAAGTGTGGCTACCTTTGCTGCAACCTAAGGCCTACCACAGCCTACACCGCATCCAAAAATACCCACACTTAACGCATGAGTACTTACTTATTGCCGATGCGGTGTTTCCTAATGTGGTAGTTTAAGGTTGCACTATCAACAGTAAATACTTTTTATATGTCTATCTATGTCTTTTTTCTTCCTACATTATTATTATCCCTTTATTTTCTGCAAATATACAAAAATCAACGATTTTCATGTACATCATGTAAATAATATCACATTTAGGCCAATAAACAAGATTTACCGCACTTTACCTGTTTTACCACTTTCGTAAAAACTTTCTGTCTGACAGGCAGTTTTTATTGGATGTCCGATGAATAATCCCTACTTTTGTGCAGAACAGAATCGATGACGGGCATGAGTAAGTGGGAAGAAGAGCAGGAACGCAGGAGGGACGACAAAGAGAGGCGGAGGGTCAGCCGCGAGATGTTTGGCAAGTTCTTTTTTGACTTGACAAAACTGACATTCGGAACAGTATTTCTTGCCGGTGTAATCTCACTTATAACAGACACGCGCCTTCACAATCAAGGACTGCTTGTGATAATTGGATTCTGCCTGACTTGCATACTGGCCTCAATTAGTTACTACATAATGAAATACTGATATTATGGATCTTTTGTTAACAGCGATGATTGTTGCTCTTGGAATAGCAATCATCTTCTATGCCTGGTTAAGGACCAAACGCGGGCAGAGATGGCTCGATGGAAAATGAAAACAGCCGGAGTGTCGTGACGACAGCCCGGCTGTTTCATTTCTGCGTGAGATCCGCTGTTACAGAGAATTGTCGGCCATCTCGCGCTCCACATCCTCGGTGGTGATGGGAAGGCGCTTGGAGCCGAGCAGACGGCAGCCCTTCTCGGTGATGAGGATATCGTCCTCCAGACGGATACCGCCGAAATCGTAATACTCTTTCTCCAGCAAAGGGAAGTTGATATACTGAGTGTTGATACCCTCTTTCTTCCATTTCTCAATCAGGGCAGGTATGAAGTAGATACCCGGCTCGTCTGTAACCACATGACCGGGCTCGAGCATCTTGCCCATGCGGAGCGAACCGAGACCGAACTGCTTGCTGCGCCTGTAAGTATCGTCATATCCTACGTAATCCTCCCCGAGATCCTCCATATCGTGTACGTCCATACCCATATTGTGGCCCAGACCGTGAGGCATGAACACCGAATGCGCTCCGGCCGCCACTATCTCGTCCGGATCGCCCTTGAGAATACCGAGATTGATCAGCCCCTGAGCCATCAGACGGGACACTGCCTGATGTACCTCAATGTAGGTGATGCCGGGCCGCGCCACGCTCTGCACCAGATTGTTGGCTGCCGACACTATGTCGTATATCTCCTTCTGCTTCGTGGTGAACTTGCCTGAAGACGGTATCGTCCTGGTAAAATCCGAGCAGTAGTTGGTATTGGACTCCGCGCCCGCGTCTATGACTATCAGTTTCCCGTCTGTCAGGACACCGTCGTGCTTGTGGTTGTGCAGGGTCTCGCCGTGCTGCGAGAGAATCGTCGGGAAAGACGGCATAAGTCCCTCGGAGACAGCGATGCCCTCCATCACACCGACCAGCTGCTGCTCCACCATGCCCAGCCTGGCCATCTTCATGGCCGTAAAGTGCATCGCATAGCCGATGTTGCAGGCCTTGTCTATCTCCTCTATCTCGCGCTGCTCTTTGATGAGCCTCATGGACACCACCGCCTTGATGAACTCCTCCGAAGCCTCTGCACGCATCCTGTCGAAAGGCACTCCGAGCATCTGGTTGAGCAGGATCATATTGCGGTAACGGTACGGGGGCAGGAAATGCACCCTGCGGCCCTGAGCCTTCGCCCTGGAGACATATTTCTCCAGTTCCGCGAACGGGAATGACTTGGAGACACCCACCGACGCAGCCTTGTCGCTGATCAGCGGCTGAGGTCCCATCCAGATGATATCGTCGATATCGACATCGTTGCCGAAAATAATCTCCTCTCCGGACTCCAGGTCGATAATGGCGGCCAGATCAGGATCCGTCAGGCCGAAATAATAATTAAAGGTACTGTCCTGACGGTAGCGGTAGGCATTGCCGGCATAGTTTACGGCCGCCTCGCCTGTGCCCAGGAATAAAAGAATACCGGAGCCGACCTTGGTCTTCAGGACATTCCTCCGGTTGATATAAACTTCTTTTGCGAACATTTTGCTGTGGCTTTTTAAAATTCAATCGTCAAAATTAACTCATATTCCCCACAAAAACAACCCCAATTTATTGCGATTAAAGTACCGGCACTAAAAAAGGTCAGTTGAAAACGAAACTCGAACTTTGATATCTGAGCACCCACAAAAGCATGTTCTATCAAAAGGCTATGACGACATATCCCTTAGAAAAGCAGGCACAACGGTAACCATAAGCGCAGAGCTATTTTGCAAACAGCTAATAATCATAGACTTACAAAAACATAGTGTTCCTGCCGCCCCTTAAATATCGTCCAAAATCTCGCACCCAATTCACAACTATCACATATTCAACGCATTGCATTTGCAGGGTGCTCTTCTACTTACCGTTCCCGCACTCCAGACAGCGCTAGCGCCTCCTTATTTTTTGATTATCACTCATTAGATGAAACGCATTTCATCTAATTTCGATATATTACACTATTTTAGCAACTTATAACAACTTCGCCAACCATTTTTGGCAATTATACCGGGAATGAAAAAAGGTCAGCGGGAAACTGACCTTTAGAGCGGAAAACGAGACTCGAACCCACGTCTGCGACGTGGACACGCGCCTTTTTTACATCCTCCCCGGCCCTCCAAAGGAGGGAGAACGGGGCCGCGAGTCCGAGGAAAAGCGCAATGGTCAGGGCATAAAAAAAGGTCAGTGGAAAACTGACCTTTTGAGCGGAAAACGAGACTCGAACTCGCGACCCCGACCTTGGCAAGGTCGTGCTCTACCAACTGAGCTATTTCCGCGATTGGGACGGCAAAGATAGGCATTAATTTTTTATTTCCAAACTTTTTGACAACATTTTTAAAATTTTGGCAATCGGGCTGCGGATAGAAGTATTTTGGAATGACTATCCGCAAAGCCCCCTGATTGGTGCAGGCTCTCTCGCCGTCTAAGACAAGCCCGGGCCGGATCGTTGTTTTTGAGGCACCGATGCCTGTCGCTGCCCTCCGCAACATTCAGCACGGCGAGGAGGATCACCCATGAAGCACCGCCCGATCCATTAAGACTCTGATTCCCAGATACATCTCTTTAGCACAGATGCCCTATGGCCTGAAAAAACAGACCATAAGGCAACCGTCATATTCAATAGTTGCTGATTGGCAGCCGGTTATGATTGATGCCGGTGCCTTATGGGTCAGGTTGAGAGCTGCTGGATGCTTACGGTCAATGATCAGGGCGCAATCCCGCCGGCGCAACATACTGCTCCAGGTATCCAGCAGCCAAGTACAACCGCCCGGCCCATCTCTCAGCCCCATTCTTCCGATCCACTCCTTCCGGCATCCTCACGTTGCTTTTTAGTTGTATCGTAACCATCTGATTGACCGGGCATTGCATTTTGCGTAAAAAGTTAAGTGACGGAAAAAGGCACATTCTGAGAGGAATCCGCCCCACTTAAAATATCGGCTGACAGATAAAGCGTTTATATTCAAGCGTATGCAACTCAACTAAAAAGCAACGTGAAGGCTGTATGAGGTATCTTTGCGGATAATCATTATTTTGGTTATCTTTGTGCGATTTTATATAAAATAAGGAGAGGATGAGGCGTAGGAACAGAATGCAGAGGCCCGTCAACATAGGCGGGACAGGACGGGAAAGGAAATCCGGGCGTAGAGCCGGAACGCCGCATGACGGCAGAGCCGGACGAGGTGATACAAGGTGCGGGCACATGAAGAGAGAGGCAAAGCGCGTAGACAATGCCGGTGACTGCACACAGGAAGATGACAAGACCGCAAGCAGCAATGTCGGCATAGGAAGAGCAGGCGAGAACGCGGCTTTGGAATACCTTTTGCAGAACGGATATAAGTTGCTTGAAAGAAACTGGCATTGCAGGCATAAGGAAGTTGACCTGATAGTCGGGCATGAAGACGGCATCCATATCGTCGAGGTGAAAACGAGGACCGGACCGACATGCCTGGAGCCTGAGCGGGCTGTGAACTACAGAAAACAGCGCAACCTGAAAGCTGCGGCAGGAGCCTACCTCCGGGCACGGAAGATGCAGGCAGACATCCACTTCGACATCGTATCCGTCATACTTGACAGAGAGCGCAGTATCCGCCGTATAAGTTTCATCAAGGACGCATTCTTTCCAATTGAGAATGAGAGACAGAGCATAACTATATAAAAGAACCTGATATGGACAAGAACTTCTATTGCGTGATTATGGCCGGAGGGGTCGGAAGCCGTTTCTGGCCTATAAGCAGAAACGCATTACCCAAACAGTTCCTCGACATTCTGGGAATAGGAAAGAGTTTTCTACAGCTCACATACGACCGTTTCACAAAGATTGTCCCTAAAGAGAATATCATAGTGGTGACCTCAGCCGCCTACGCCGACCTGGTACAGCAGCATCTGCCCGACCTTCCGTCCGAGAACATCCTGGCGGAGCCCTACAGGCGCAACACTGCCCCGTGCATAGCCTATGCGGCCACGAAGATACGTCACCAGAACCCGAATGCCACGATGGTCGTGGCTCCCTCGGATCATTTCATATCCAATGACTCGCTTTTCATTGACACCATCTCGACGGCTATGAAATATGCCTCCGGCAAGGACGAACTCTTTACCCTGGGGATCGACCCTACCCGTCCCGAGACCGGCTACGGATACATCCAGTGCAACATGAAGCAGTCCAAGACCATTGACGGCAACATAGCATACAAGGTAAAGACTTTCACCGAGAAGCCCAACGAAGATCTGGCAAAGGTCTTCGTCGAGAGCGGAGAGTTTCTCTGGAACTCCGGCATATTCGTATGGAACGTATCGGCCATCTGCTCTGCTCTGGAGAAATGGCTTCCCGAAGTGTACTCCCTGTTCAAGGACGGAGACGCCTACTACAACACCCCGAAAGAGCAGGATTTCATAACGAGGATATACGAAGACTGCCCCGCCATCTCGATAGACTACGGAGTGATGGAGAAGACCAGCCGCGCCTGGGTGTTCCAGGCCTCGTTCGGATGGTCCGACCTGGGCACATGGGAGTCCCTGTACCTCCACGCCGGAAAGGACAGCAACGGCAATCTGATCAAATGCGGAGACAGTCTGATAGACTCGACATCAGGCAGCGTCATCATCTCGCATGAGAAAGACAAGCTGGTGGTAGTCAAAGGCATGAAGGACTATCTCATCATCAACACCGATGATGTTCTGATGATATGCCCCAGAGACGGAGCCAAGTTCAAGGAGGTAATCACGGACCTGGCCGTCAATGAGAAATCGAAATTCATGTAAAATCAAAGGAAAACCATATGACAGACAAAAAACCATTGAAAATAAACATCCAGTCCGAGATAGGAGATCTTGAGGCCGTGTTGCTCCATACACCAGGAGCGGAAGTTGAGAACATGACTCCCAAAATGGCCCAGAGAGCCCTTTACAGCGACATTCTCAACCTCTCGATTGCACAGGAAGAATACAAGCAGCTCAGCGGTGTGCTGTCCCGGCTCGCGAAAGTCTACAGCGTCCACGACCTGCTTGTAAAAGTGCTTGACAACGAAGTTGAGAGACAGGCGCTTGTCGGCAAGATCTGCGTCATGGAGCAGGTCACCGACTACTTCGACATGCTCATGGAGATGTCCTCAACCAGACTGGCAAAGGTACTCATCGAGGGACTTCCGGCCAAGATCAACACCCTGACATCATTCCTCAACGAGGACTACTACGCCCTATTCCCCCTATACAACTTCTATTTCACCCGCGACGCGGCTGTGACAATAGGCGACAACGCCCTCATCTGCAAGATGGCCAACAAGGTGAGAATGCGCGAGTCCCTGATTATGGAGGCCATCTACAAGGGCAGCGGTGAGTTTGAGTGCGGCATCATCAACGCATACGACCACCAGCCGGGCAACACCAATCTATATATGGAAGGCGGTGACATACTCATCGCCAGGGAAGACATCCTGCTGATAGGCAACGGCATGAGGACCAGCACTCAGGGCATAGACATGCTGGCGTCAAGACTGGGAGCACTCGCACCCGAAGGACGGCGACATATCATCGTGCAGCAGCTTCCTCACTCCCCTGAGTCGTTTATCCATCTCGACATGGTATTCACCCTGCTCGACAGGGACAAATGCATGGTGTTCGAGCCTCTCATCCTGGGAGACAACCAGTATCAGACAGTCCACATCACCATGGAGAACGGCAAGGTGGTCAAGATCAACAGCGTATCCAACATCCTCTCCGTCCTGCGCAGGCTAGGCATGGATCTGGAGCCGATCATCTGCGGCGGTGAGGCCGACGAATGGGATCAGGAGAGAGAGCAGTGGCACAGCGGAGCGAACTTCTTCGCATTCGCACCCGGCAAGGTCATATCCTACGCGCGTAATACCCACACCCTTGACGAGCTGGCTAAGCACGGCTTCGAAATCATCCCGGCATGGGATTTCATCGATGGCAAGGCCTCTGTGGAAGGCGACAAGAGATGCGTCATCACCATAGAAGGCTCGGAACTGCCCCGTGGAGGCGGCGGAGCCCGCTGCATGACCATGCCTCTGTCACGCAAAGCGGTAAAATGGGAATAACACATAACTCACAGTCATATACGATAAACGATGCTCAACGAGAAGATTGAAAGCATCCTGAAAGAAATTCAGGATGCCAAAGCCAAGAGTGAAAAGGAAATAGAAGAGTTAAGAATCCATCTTCTGGGAAAGAAGGGCGAGATCACCCAACTTTTCGACGAGTTCAGGACCATCTCGGCCGACCGCAAGAGGGAGTTCGGACAGAAGCTGAACAACCTCAAGAACATGGCGACAGCCAAGATTGAGGAACTTCGGGCAAAGGCGGGCGAGTCCACGGAAGGCTCCGCCCCCTCATTCGACATGACCATGCCCGGAGACCATTTCGAGCTGGGAACCCGTCACCCTATCTCCATCACCCGCGAGGAAATAATCTCCATCTTCCGCAAGCAGGGCTATGCCCTGGCGGAAGGCCCCGAGATAGAGGACGATCATCACGTCTTCGAGGCCCTCAACTTCCCTCCGGACCATCCGGCCAGGGACATGCAGGACACCTTCTTCATCTCCTCCGGAGTCAATCCGATACTGCTCCGCACCCACACCAGTTCCGTACAGGTAAGGACTATGGAGACCCGCAAGCCGCCCATCAGGGTCATCTGCCCGGGCAGGGTGTTCCGCAACGAGGCCATATCCGCCCGCGCCCACTGCATCTTCCATCAGGTGGAAGGCCTTTACGTGGACAGGAACGTATCGTTCGCCGACCTCAAGCAGACCATCCTGATCTTCGTGCGCGAGATGTTCGGACCGGACACCAAGATCCGTATGCGCCCCTCCTACTTCCCCTTTACCGAGCCCAGCACCGAAGTGGACATCAGCTGCAACATCTGCGGCGGCAAGGGCTGCAACATCTGCAAGGGCACCGGCTGGCTGGAGATCATGGGTGCCGGCATGGTGGATCCCAACGTCCTGGAAGCCTGCGGCATCGACCCCAAGGAGTACACCGGTTTCGCCTTCGGAATGGGCGTAGAGCGTATCGCCATGCTCAAATGGCAGGTCAAGGATCTCCGCCTCTACTTTGAAAACGATATCCGCTTCCTCCGCGAATTCGAGACTGCGATGTAAGAAAATTTGGAGATTTGAAAAATTATGCTCATCTTTGCGCCCGCTTTCGGAAAGAAAGCAGAGTTTGTGGACAGATTTGACTGCTTGCAACCACAATAAAAAATGCTAAAATGATTCTTTCATACAGTTAGTGTTTTGTCAAATCTCTCCGTAGACTCACACGGATGAGATTTATTTTTTATTATAACACTTGAGAAGCCATGTCATACTTTTTCACTTCAGAATCAGTTTCGGAGGGCCATCCTGACAAAGTGGCCGACCAGATATCGGACGCCATTCTCGATGACTTCCTTCGTCAGGATCCCGAGGCCAAGGTGGCCTGCGAGACCTTTGTCAGCACCGGACTCGTCGTCATCTGCGGCGAGGTCCGCTCCGAGAACGCATACGTGGACATACAGCACGTGACCAGAGGAGTCATAGACCGCATCGGCTATACCAAGGCCGACTACATGTTCGACTCCAAGTCATGCGGAATACTCTCTGCACTGCACGAGCAGTCTCCCGACATCAACAGAGGTGTTGTCAATGAGGTCAAGGAGGAACAGGGGGCCGGAGACCAGGGCATGATGTTCGGCTACGCCTGCAACGACACCGAGGAGTACATGCCTCTGCCTCTTACGCTCGCACACATAACCCTGATAGAACTGGCCAGGATACGCCGTGAGGAGCCGCAGCTGATGCCATATCTCCGTCCGGACGCCAAGTCCCAGTACACCATAGAGTACAGCGACGACCACAAGCCTCTCAGAGTACATACCATAGTGGTCTCCACCCAGCATGACGACTTCCCCGCCGCTCCCGGCATGGTGCCAGGTACTCCGGAGAACGACGCAGCCGTACAGGCCCGCATCAAGGACGACATCGAGCGGATACTCCTGCCCCGCGTCATCGCCAGGCTGCCGGAGAGGACCCGCCGGCTCTTTGACGGCAACATCGTCCTGCACGTCAATCCCACCGGCAAGTTCGTCATCGGAGGCCCGCACGGAGACACCGGACTCACTGGCCGCAAGATCATCGTAGACACCTACGGCGGTAAGGGAGCACACGGAGGCGGAGCCTTCTCGGGCAAGGATCCCAGCAAGGTGGACCGCTCGGCCGCATACGCCGCCCGCTACATCGCCAAGAACATGGTGGCAGCCGGAGTTGCCGACGAGATACTCATCCAGCTGGCCTATGCGATAGGCATCGCCGAGCCGGTCAGCATCTTCGTCAATACCTACGGAACATCCAGAACCGAACTTACCGACGGAGAGATTGCCGCCAGGATACGTACTCTCTTCGACCTGCGTCCTGCAGCCATCATAGAGCGTTTCGGCCTCAAGAACCCCATCTACCTGCCGACAGCCTCCTACGGACACTTCGGACGCGACCCTTTCAGGCGCAAGGTGGAGCTGATACGTGAGGGCCGGAAGATTGAAAAGGATATTCAGTTCTTCGGCTGGGAGCTTCTGGACTCTGTAGACCTGATACGCAAGGAATTCAGTCTGTAAGCAGACTGACACAGACACCATTATCCTATGCCCGGACGCTGGACAAAAGCGATACTGGCATAGGATATTTTTATATCAGGAATCACGCTGAGTGCATCCCAGCAGGCCTCCGCAGTGGCACCTGTAGTCAGCACATCGTCCACGAGCAGGATGTGGCGGCCACGGAAAGCCTCCAGATTGGCCTTCGGATTGAGCGAGAACGCCGCGGAGACATTCTCCCATTTGTTGCCGACGTGCATCTGCGTCTGTGATGCTGCGTACTGACTGCGCCGGAGCAGCCCGGTCTCCACGGGCCTGCCGCCCATACCCTCGGCCAGACCGCGGGCTATGACTTCGGCCTGATTGTAACCCCGTTTCCACTTCCGCCGCCAATGCAGCGGCACCGGCATCACTATGTCCGGATACGGATAACCCTCGCGCATATACCGGCCCAGCATACCGCCCAGCCAACGCCCCATCCTGAGATTGCCGCCATACTTGACTTCATGGAGAAGCTCCTTATAGTCATTGTCATATGAATAATAGAACAAGGACACCACTCCCTGCAGATAAGTCCGTCCCCAGAGCATACGCTCAGCCGGGTTCTCCCTCCAGCTCCAGAAATAAGTCAACGGCATATCCGCCAGACACTCCGCGCAGACATACCGCTCATCCGTCTCCAGAAAGTCCCCGCACACCCCGCACTTCCTCGGCCACACCATATCTCCCAGCTCCTTCCAGCCCCTCATCCAGTCCATATCCAGCATTTTCATTTTGATTCCAAAATATAAAGATACAGATATTTCCGACATCTTTCAACTGCTGAACCATCTTATATGCTGTCATAAATGCCATTAACAGACAGAATATGCCATCCAAGCACCATAAGTGTCTGGAATTAACCTCTGTAAATTTGTTTTTATCAGGATTCTTATTTACATTTACGTATACAAATTTTTTGACATAACATCCATGAAAATACAAAGAATCAATCTGATACTTTATTGTCTTGTAACCCTGCTGCCTTTTACATCCTGCTCTTTAGACGAGAAATCTCACGATATGAGGACAACTGTAGACAGCCACGGCGTGTCTCTGAACTCTGCTCTATCAGAGTTGAATACAACTTTAGGTATTCTTTACACAGAAACAAAAACACTTGCAGCAAAAAGCACTTCCAATATCTCAGAAATTATAACTGTCACATATGATGACATCATGGGACCTGAAACCAAATCTGATGAGAACTCCGATTTTGGGAATCTGTTATATGTGATAAATTTTGAAGACGGCAACGGAACTGCTGTCCTGGGTGCCGATAACCGTCTTGAGCCTGTAATCGCTGTGATTGACAGTGGTTATCTGAATCTTGAGGACTTCATTAATCCGACTTTCTTTGAGCACTGTCTGCCGCTAAGCCAACTATACGATGCTGAGACTGATGAAATCTATTTAGGCGTCAATCATACAAACGGAACACATGTAGCGACTATTCTCAACTACGTAATAACAAGCATCCAACTCTACGAAGACCCTGATTTCAGTACACCTGACATGTGGCCAGGCACAGGAGGAAGCGGATACGAGATGTATGATATATCCCCCCTACTGAATACAGCATGGGGACAAGGCAAACCCTACAACGCCAAACTCAACAACAATGATGCCGGATGTACTACTATTGCAGCAGCACAGATTCTTACATGCAATAAAGACATCCCGCTTAACACTCGTTTTGGAGTGACCCGTTCAAGCTGGAAACAACTGGAGCGGAAACATTTCTATGAACTGCCAGATAATAACAATAATAAAAATGACTCCATCTATATATGGACTGACGACATGTCCACTGTTATAAAGGGTATTGCCGACGGAATAGGAGTCACTTATAATTTTTTAGGCAGCGGGGGCACTTTCGCCACACCTAAAAAGGTGGCGAGATACCTTAAATCCATCGGGTACTCATCCGCAAAAGTACACACAAAATACGATGAGTCCGAAATCATTCTGATGCTTACGCATAAAAAACCGGTCTTCATAGGAGCGTTAGGCAGCTGTGTCTATACAGATGAAAAGAAAGGAAGCGGACATGCCTGGGTAATAGACGGAATCAAGACCAGGTGGGATGGTGGCGGAAGAAAGCATCTTCTGCATTGCAACTGGGGATGGAACGGAGACTGTGACGGCTACTATATCTCCAAAATATTCAATACCCGCGACGGAGCCGTGTATTACGATGAAGAAGACAGCGGCACGCATAATATGAATACAAAATACACATGGTGGTACAGAATCATAACTTATTAAACCATGACAAGATACATAAAATATATCGCAATCTGTATTACTGCCGTCCTCTTATCCTGCCGATACGCTGATGCCGGTGAGAGAAAGACCCATTATGAGGGCAGTGTATCGGCCGGAGCCTCTTTTGAGAGAAATTTCGGCTACGGAGCCTCGCTGTACACATCGCACGGTGTGAGATTCAACAAAGACGAACTTCGGTTTCTGTATCTTGGAGGCAGCATAGAGGCACTATGGATGCAGAAAATATCTCCCCAAATACCGCTGTTGCTGCAGTTTCATGCAAAAGCCAACTTCCCCACAGATTCCAGAATTCAGATATTTGTAGGATGTGAAGCAGGTGTACTGATGCCCCTGCCGTTTTCCCTCGCAGCTCCCAACTTCTCACCCTCGATAGGACTTGAATGGCTTATCAAAGACAGATGGGCCGTGAATATAACCATAAAAACATATGCCAATCCAGAGTCCCCTTTTGGACACTGGTGGACTGCTGCCCTGGGTTTCAGATTCTGACAGAGGAATCCTGCCTCTCCTGTACTGTTGAATCTGTTACATACTAAAAAAGAAAGGAGAATCGTCAGAAAAATTCCTACCGTCCCGGAAAACGCGGATGCGATTGGATACTCCATCCAAATGCAATAGGAGAGTGTACCGCTTTCTCCAGTGTTTGGTACACCCTCCTGTATATTTGGATGTATTTTGCAGTTTTTGGGATATTTTCGCGACGAGAGTGCCCGAAGAACCCACTAAAACGGTACACTCTGGCGGGAAATCAAAACCGGGAGCATACGGTCAAGCACTGCATCAGCCGTGGTCAGGAGAGTTTGACGACGGTGATGCCGGCGCCGCCGCGCTCGACGTGCTCGTCAGCGAATGAGACTACACCAGGAGTGATCTTCAGGAACTTGCGGATCTCCTCCTTGAGGACTCCGGCCCCCTTGCCGTGGAGAATGGACACCTCGGAGACCCCGACCATCAGGGCGTCGTCGATAAAGTCGGTGACTGCCGGTATGGCCTCCTCCAGATGCATACCCCGGACATCTATCGAGGGCTTGAAATTGAGCTTGCGCTCCGAGATGGAAGACGAGAGCCGCACACCGGACTTGACCGAAGCGGGAGACTTTACCGAGGCACGGTACTGGTTGGCCGACAGAAGCGCAAGTTTGGAAATATCCACACGGGTCAGTATCTCGCCTACGGCCACAGTAGCTTTCTTACCGGATACCTGCACCACCTCGCCGGTCATGCCGCTGTCTTCAAGCCGGACATATGCACCGGGTCTGATACTTTCAGGTGCAGCATCATCCGGGGCATCGGCTCCAGGTATGCCGCCGGAAGTTCCGCCGGAGAAGCCAAGCCCTGAAGGTGCGACAGAACTGCCGGAAACACCTGGCGAAGCTCCCGGCCGACCATCCGGGGTTCCAGAGGCGGCGCGACGGGCACGGCGTTCCTCCTGCCGCCTCTTGCGCTCCACTATCTGGGCCATCTTCCGCTCGATGCGGGCCTCCATCTCGCTGCGGGCCGCCGAGTCATCGGCTACCGACGCGGCGAAGTCCCGCAACTCGGAACGCACCAGCTGAGTCCGCTCCTTCTCGGCCTGGGACTCGCGTATCTCGCGTATCGTGCGCTCAATCTGACGGTTGGCCTGAGCCACTATCTCCGCTGCCTGGGCCTTGGCCTCTTCGAGCACGCTCTTGCGCAGGGCCTTTATCTCGGACAACTCTTTCTCGTACTTCTCCGTCATGGAGTCCAAAGTACGGTCGGCTGCCTTGACACGCACAAGCCGTTCCTCCAGCTCGCGCTTGTTGCGGGCTATCTTGCGCAGATTGCGCTCCACGGCCACATAATCTTTGCCGGCCCTCTCCTCGGCTCCGTGTACGATACTCTCCGGAAGTCCTATCTTCCGGGCCAGCTCAAAGGCAAAGGAATTGCCGGGCAGCCCTATCTCCAGACGGAACAGCGGCTGGATCTTCTGCACGTCGAAGAGCATCGCCCCGTTGACGATACGGCTGCTGTTGCTGGCATAGAATTTCAGGTTGGTATAATGGGTGGTGATGACCCCGTAGCAGCCTTTTTTCTCAAACTCACTGAGTATCTCCTCGGCTATCGCGCCTCCGGCCGCCGGCTCGGTACCTGAGCCGAACTCGTCTATGAGCACCAGAGAACGGTCATCGGCCAAGGTAACGGCCTCCTTCATGTTCAGCAGATGCGAGCTGTAGGTACTCAGGTCGTTCTCCAGCGACTGGTCATCGCCGATGTCCACGAACATATCGTGGAAGACCGTCAGTTCCGAACTCTCCGAGGCCGGCACGGGCAGACCCCACTGGAACATGTACTGCAGCAGGCCGACAGTCTTGAGGCATACCGACTTGCCGCCCGCATTGGGCCCGGATATCAGCAGGATGCGCTTGGCCGGAGTCAGCACGATATCCAGCGGCACTATCTTCTTGCCCTCCTTGGTCAGAGCCTCCTCCAGCAAAGGATGACGGGCCTGGCGCAGAATCAGCTCGCCCCTGTCGGAAAGCACCGGCTTGCCGCCCTTGAAGCGGGAAGCCACAGAGGCCTTGGCCATAATGAAATCCAGCTCGCCCATGAACTTCTGCGACTCGATGACATCGTCGATATAAGGTCTGAGAAAATCCGTAAACACCGTCAGTATCCGAAGTATCTCCCTCTGCTCCTCGAAATGCAGCTCGCGCAGCTGATTGTTGAGCTCGACCACCTCCATCGGCTCGATGAACGAGGTCCTGCCCGAAGCCGACTCGTCGTAAACTATGCCCGGCAACTTTCTCTTATTGCTGGAGGATACCGGTATCAGAACCTTGCCCTCGCGTACAGAGACAGAGGCATCGGCATCAGCCACGCCCTCCTCCTGAGCCTTACGCAATATGGCCTGAATACGCCGCGACACAGCCCCTTCCTTATCCTTGATGGCCCGGCGGATGGCGTACAGCTCCTCGGAGGCATTGTCGCGCACCTCCCCGTATTTGTCCAGAATCTCATCTATCCTCCGCAGAACCTCCGGGAAAGACAGCACTGCAGAGGCCATCTCCCTCAGCAGCGGATACTGCCCCTCCTTACAGCCGCTGAAAAATGCCAGAATCCTGCGCAGGGCATCCAGAGAGCCGCGCAGCACTATCAGCGAAGGCAGGTCGATATGCGAGTAAGGACTGCGCAGCGGCACCAGAAAGGGAATGCAGTCCCCGAAGCCAGAATTGGGAAAGGCCGTCTCGAACATCAGGATCACCCGCATCTCGTCGGCCAGACCCAGACGACGCTCTATCTCCGCCGGCTCAACGGACACAATCTCGCCCTCCGCCCTTTCCCGGCCATAACCGGTGGAACAACGGGCAGCGACACTCCCGCGGAGTTTGTCAAAACCCAGCTTGGCCTCTATCTTTACCTCATTTGTCATACGTTCTCCTTACGGTAGGAATTCTCAATCGAGAGCTTCAGCTCGCTCATACTGGTGATGGTCTTCATCTCGCCACCGCTTACGAAAGATATGTTGCCCGTCTCCTCAGACACCACGATGGCATCCGCGTCGGTATCCTTGGTGATGCTGACGGCAGCCCTGTGCCTCATGCCATACTGCGGCGGGATATCAGGGTTGTCCACTATCGGAAGGGTGCAGCGGGCAGCGATTATGCGGTCCGCGTCGATGACCATCGCCCCGTCATGTAAAGGTGTGTTCTTATAGAAAATATTCTCTATCAGACGCCTGTTGACCGCCGCGTCTATGCGGTCCCCGGTCTCTGTGACGAACTCCAGGGAAGAGTTGTGCTGCAATACGATGAGAGCACCGGTGCGGGTGTCGGCCATCCTGCGGCAGGCCTGGGTAATCTCGTCCAGGGCCGTGGCCTGTATCTCCTTGTCATTGCGTCCCAGCAGCAGACGGGTAAGAAGATTGTTGCGGGACGACGAGAGGTACTTGCTCCCTATGTGCAGCAGAAAACGGCGTATCTCCGGCTGGAAAATGACGATCAGCGCTATCACTCCGACTCCGAGAATCTGACCCAGAATCGAGGACAGCAGCTTCATGTTCAAGGCCTTCACCACTACCCATACCAGATAGAACAGCAATATGCCGGTGACGATGTTGAACACCGAAGTGCCGCGTATTATCCGCATCATCTGGTAGATCAGAAGACCTACCAGGATGATGTCGATAATATCAATGACCGATATGTTGATGAAGTCAAACATCCGGAGACTTATTGATTACTTTACTTCCAGGACCTCGCCTGCATCCTTGGCCACGACCTCTTTCCACTTGTCACTGTAGCCGGGCTGGTCGGGAGAGGCGGGGATACGGTCGGAATATCCGTTATTGAGGAATGTTCCGTGCCCGTTCTCCTTCTTCACGTTGCCGTCCATATACTTGACGAGCAGGTAGATATCCAGCTCTTTCCATGTATCGAACAGACTCTGGGCCTGAGCGATGCTGTAACTGGTCAGGAAGTCGCGGGTAGCCGCAATGCTCTCCTCGGTAGGAGTCTCGCCCAGAATCTTCAGAGCGGCGGCATCTATCTCAGGCTGTTCCTCTATGGCTGTATTCTCACGGGCATCGATGACCTCACGCACCTCTGGCTCGATACGGTCATAGAGCATATAGGCGAAATTGGCTATACGGTTGGTGACCCAGAAGAGGGATGTGGGGGAATACTCCAGCATACTGCCGTTGCCGACCTTGATGCAGCCAGGAATCTCATTGACTGTGGTATAGACGGGAGTCAGGCAGGAAGTAGCGGCATCGTCCGTACCGAACCATATAACGCCTCCGATCTCGTCGGGCAGCCAGCTGCGGCTCTGGCATACAATCCAGAATCCGGTCTGCTGGGTGGCGATGGCACGCTCATTGACATAAGTCTTGCCGTCATACTCGAACTCCATCGGTCTCCACCTGTAGGGAGTGTGATGTCCGCCGGCACCGGCATCAACGGTCATATCCATGGGCGAGCCCTCAAAATGGTCGCGCATCACGTCGGCCACATCCTTCAGGCTGACCTTCTCGGAAGGCTTCACGAAGAGAGGCAGACGGTTGTCGGCATTGTAACCCATGGCGAAATCCAGATACTCATCGGCCGGACGGTCTCCTATCATACCGTCGCAGAGGATGTTGAAAGCCGACCATACCCTGGCCTCGCAGCCTCTCAGGGCTCCGAAGTTCAGGGGAGCATATGCGTCGCAGAAGCTGAACTCCTCGTCGGTACCCTCGAAGTAGCCCATCTCGCGGGCGAAATCCACCACGTCCTCAGAGTAGAGCCAGTTCTCAGGGTCATCGAAGTTGATGTTGGTGATACGGGCCTGGTTGGCATGGGCGCAGATATATCCGTCCGGGACACGGGCTGCCACCCATACGATGCCCTTACGGACATTGCGGCCCTTCTTGTCCAGCTTGCTGCCCTTACCGATGAGCTCCATGATCCACACCTCGTCCTTATCGGCTATCGAGAATGACTCGCCGCTGGAGGCATAGCCGTACTCATTGGCCAGGTCCGCTATGATCTGAATGGCCTCACGGGCTGTCCTGGCCCTCTGCAGGGTGATATAGATAAGCGAGCCGTAGTCCATGATACCGTCCGGGTCATAGAGCTCGGGACGGCCGCCGTATGTAGTCTCGGTGATGATGACCTGGTGCTCGTTCATGTTGCCCACTGTCTGATAGGTCCGGCCTATCTGGGGTATCTGGCCGAGGAAACGGCCTGTGTCCCATTCGGTCACATTGAGCATGACACCCGGCTTGAAGAAGCCCGCAGGGGTAAAATACAGTTCTCCGTAGAGCTGATGCGAGTCGGCCGCATAGGTCACAAGCACGGATCCGTCCTTGGAGGCACCCTTGGTTACCAATACATTAGTACATGCGAGACCGCTCTGCACGGACATCATGGCAAAAGCGGCGCATAGTGCTGATTTCAGGAATTTATTCATGTCGTTTATTCTGATTTTGTATACATTTGCAAAATAAATTCAAAAGTAACACTTTTTAAATTCATATACAAAAAGATGACACGGGACATTATCATCAAGCTGATGCTCACACTGGCCGTCCTTGCCTCCACGACAGTACTCCGCGCACAGAACGGGGAAGGAGAAAGGACTCCGGAAGAGATAGCAACAGAGGAGGCCAACCGCCTTGAGAGACTGCTCAAACTGGAGCCGCACCAGACATTTTTCATAGACTCCATACTGCAGCACGACATGAAAGCCCTGCACGATGAGATAGAGGCCCTCAAGACATCCGGGACACAGGAATACACTGTATACAAACAGGTTCAGGACAGATGGGCAGACCAGATTGACAGTTCGTACAGAAAAGTCCTGACGGAGTATCAATATATGATATACCGCCGGGATATCGGCAAGCTCAGCAAGGAAGAGCTGAAAGTCCTCAAAGCCATAGAGAAGGCCGAGAAAAAAGCCCGTAAGGCCGAAAAAGAATAGGCCATACGGGCTATACTAAAGAGCCACAAAACCGGGATGGCGGTCCTTATAGTAGACCTCATATCTGAGGCCGGCGGCCAGAGCCGTCTGACGGCACCAGTCGAAACGGTCGGCTATGCGTGTGATGTTGTGGGCATCCGAGCCGAAGGACACGGCCTCGCCCCCAAGTTCCCGGAAACGCTTCAGAATGTTGATATCCAGTTCCGGATGCCTTCCACGGTACAGTTGATAGGTCTTGGTGTTTATCTCCAGGGTCTTGCCGTTCTGCACCAGAAAAGTCAGGATTGAGTCCAGCACATCCGCGAAGTCCGAATAGTATATCGTCACTTCCTTATAGTCCGGATAACGGACGATATAGTCATAATGTCCGAGTATGTCAAAGTCCGGCATGACCCTTATGAGCCGGTCGAACTCCTCCAGATAGTGTCCGTAAGCATACCGCCAGTCATAAGGCTTGTAGTAATCCCCGAAATAAGGATCATGGCCGTCTATCAGATGCAGGGAGGCTATCACGCAGTCAAACCTGTTGTCGGCTAGGATTTTCCGTATCGTCGGCATACTCTTGTCCTGCAGGCCTATCTCCACCCCCTTGAGCAACTGAAAATCCCCGTACTTTCCTCCACTGCGGCCAATGCCCATGTACTCTACATCCTCATCTATGGCCGCCTGCTGGGACGGCACGTCAAACGTGAAGTCGGCCACTCCCACCGGAGGGTCAAAATCCAGATGGTCCGTAAGACACAGACCGCTCAGACCTCTCTCATACGCCGTCTTGACCGCATCCACAATATCCATGCGGGAATCAGCCGAAAAATACGAGTGACTGTGGTTGTCGAACAATCCGCCTTTCATACTACCTTATCTCCTCCACGCTCCACGTACCGGCCTCCGGGTCACGGACTACCAGCACACTGTTGCGCATAGGCTCAATCTCATCCGGCACCAGGATGTCGAAATCGACCATCACCGAATCCCTGCTCAGTTCGTACACCACCCCGGCCTGAGGGTCCAGCTCCGCAGCCAGTTCCAGAAATGCCGACTTTAGCGAGTCGGGCAGGGTCTCTATCTGCCTTGCGGATTCCTCCACCTTGGCACGAAGATCATCCCCGCACATCGCCGCAGCCTTGTCATACTCGGCCGCAAAATACGCTTTCACAAAGCTTTCCGCCATAGCTCCGGCTTCCCGTACCTGACGGTCAGCACAGCTCTGGACAGCGGCGCACACCACTGCCAGAGCCATTACTGTCAATACCTTTTTCATCGTCACAACCTGTTTTTATTCCAGCACTTCCACACCGCCCAAATCCAAAAGGACAAGCTGGTAAGTGTCATTGAACTTAGTAAGTATGCCGGTAAGGTTACACCTGACACCCAGACCGGTAATGCCGCTCTCCGCCACTTCCGTATCCGCGAAAGAGGCATAACCGCTGGTACGGACCACGACAGTGGCATCATCCAGTCCGAAGTTCTGCTCTCCGTAAGCGGCCTCGCGCCCGGTGTACGGGTCATTGCTCACAGCCCACGTACTGAGCCCGTCAGGACTGCCCTGATAGGACACATTGCTCAGACGTACGTAACGGCACACCATATCATCGGTAAGCGTATCTATGTCGGTGGGAGGCAGGGGGTCTCCGAACTTGCCCCTGAATATCGTCTTGTCTATAAGTCCCTGCACGTCTATCCACGAGGTCTCGTACCTGTCCTCGTATGACCTGGCGCCCAACTGCACGCTGCCGCCGTAAGTTCCGAGATAAAGACCCTGCGGCTTTATATACAGAGTCTGTCCCAGCTTGTAGTCATTGTACAGGCCGGTCTTGCCTATCTTGACCTCGAGTCCTGCCGTACTGTCCTCGATATAAAGAGTCCTGTAGACATTGCCGCTGCGGTCCGAACTGATAATCTTGCCCTCAAGAACTATGGATGCATCGGTTATCTCGGTCGGAGAACCGGTGTACAGGGTCTTGAACTCAGCCAGCGTCATGGTAGGCTCCATATCCGCAAACTGATAAGGCTCAGGCTCGGTGAACTTCTGGCAGCCGGAAAGGGCCAGGCAGGCCAGCAGCAGGGATGCTGAATATTTTATAATATCTCTCATCATCGATTTGTCGTTTTAGAATCTGAAATATACATTGATCATATAGTTGATGCCGTGCAGGTAGAAATACCTCGTATCAAACGGCTGATAGTACATGAACTCACCTTGAGCGTCCTCTACGCGGGAAAGACGCATCTGCTCGTAACCGCCGGTCTTGATATTGCGGTTGTTGAGTATATTATTGATATTGGCGCTGACTCCAAGCAGATACTTGCCTCCGATGTACCATGACTTGCCGATGTTGGCATTGAGCACGAAGGCGTGGGGGAACTGTTCCTGCTCCCTCATGGCGTTAATCAGGGCCATACCCTCCTCGGTGGATGCATCCATTCCTTCCAACGCATAGTCGGTACGGCGCAGGGGGTTCATGGAGATGTACATGCCGTCGAAATAGTTAAGCTCGATACCGGCGAACAGATAGCCCGGGCCGGCCCATGTAAGGCCGATGGATGAGGCCAGATGAGGGGTACGCGCCACCTTGAAGCCCTCCCAGTACACAGTCTGGTTCTCCAGCACTGTCCTCGCGCTGTTGTCTACAGTCTGGGTAAAATTGGGGTTGGAGGTGTACTCGTAGTTGCCCCAGCTTACAGCGCCCTCGAATGCCAGACCGCCCCAGATAGGCACCTTGATTCCGGCCTCGATACCGTAATTGCGCTGGTCAATACCGGTCATGGAGAAGTTGGTGAAAGCTCTCTGGATATCGTCGTAGAAACTGATAAGGTCAGTCTGGTCGTTGATGGTGGTGTAGAACGCCGATACGCGGAGGGATATCCACGAGGTTTTCAGCATATAGTTGATATCCGCGCTGAATATCTTCTCGGTCGTAAGGCCGTCCACCACACTGTTACGCGTTCTCGGCGACAGGAACGCCTCCTCAAAATAGGGAGCCTGCGTCATGTAGCCTACATTGGCGTATATCATGTTCTGAGGTGAGAACTTGTAGTAAAGGCCCAGTTTAGCCTTGTATGTCAGGAAATTCAACTTTTCGGAATTGCCGAGAGAGTTGTCGGGGAAAAGGCCCTTGCGTACCAGACCCTCTCTCCAGAAAGTATTGTATCCCAGCTCCGCGCCGAGAGTGGCCTCGAAGCCGCCCACATTCAGGTCCCAGGCCGTCCACAGCCTGTGGTTGCGGATATGGGCATAATAGTCATAACCGTACTTGTCTCCCTCCTTTACCAGACGGTTGGGATTGTCCAGGTCATTCTGGTAAGCATCCTGATCCGAGCCGAAGTCCCTCTCGGCGAACTGGTCGATGTTGAGCCAGTAGTCACCGCCGAGCAGGTCCTTGACTATCTTGTAGTACTCGGTACGGTTCCAGCGGAAGTTGTATCCGAGCGAGCCTTTCAGTATGGAGCCGAAACTCTTGGTCACCTGACCGGTGACGTTGATGTCGTTCTGGTCCGTGCGTCTCTCCTCCAGGATGTACTTGGAGCGTGAGGCATTGGTCACGTCTATGGCGGGGTTATAATCTATACCCTCGTCAAATGTACTGTTGCGGTTCACATCATATAGCCTGTCCCAGTTGATGTGCTGCACGTTGCTGTTGTATCTCCAGCCGTCCACGGCCCATGCGTATTTGTTGGGGTCATCGTCAAAATAGCTCGGCAGATAGCGGTAGTAGTCCGGACGAGGGTCGGGAGCATCGTACCAGTCGAGAGCCGAGTAGCCGTTACGTCCGAAACGCCAGGATACACCGGCAGTCACCTTCAGGTCATCGAACGGGGTGTACTCGTAGTTGAACAGGAGCACGGGCTCGTGGTTGTTCCTCACACGGGCGTTGCGCACCTTGCCGTTCTGGTAGCCCCAGTTGGAGTTGTAGTAGTTGCTGCCCATCAGGTCGTACACCTCCTGGGTAGAGGCGTTCTGCGCTCCGCGCTGTACGGGCGAGCCGAAAAGAGTCAGCGAGAAGCGGTGCTGGTCGTTCAGCCTCTTCTCAGCCGCCAGGAAATATGCAAAGGCATTGTAGTACACGCCTGTGATATAGTCGTTGCCGCCCAGACGCGTAGACACCGAGGCCGCAAACGCCCAGCCGTTGTCCATCAGGCCGGTGGAGTACGTGGCCATCAGGCGCAGACGGTAGGTGGAGCTGTTGGTCAGCACACTGAAGCGGTAACCCTTCGCCACCGACGAAGCATACGCGTTGACATTGGTAAGTCCGTTGATACCGCTCACGCCATAATCGGAAAGTGCCATTCCTCCTACAGCCTCCTTCTCTCTGGTAGCCTCATTCAGACCGCTGAACAGAGAATACGGAGTATAGCCGCTAAGAGCGTCGTTGAACTTTATGCCGTTGATATAGATATCGGACATACCGCTCTCATAGCCTCGGTTGAGAAAGCGCATCTGGCTGAAGCTGAATGAGGCGATGTTGTCAAACACATCCCTTGAGGCCGAAAGCACCGAAGGCACGTCCTCGTATCCCGAGCCGGACTCGTCCTCCACCTCAAAGTCCGCGAACATGTCATCGCTCATGAAGTCCGTCATAGGCACGTCCGGCGTGATGGACACGTTCATGAGGTCATATACCTCTCCTCCGCTTACCCGCACACTGAGCTGGGTCTTCAAATATCCGGCGGCGGATATCTCCATATTGTACACTCCGTCCTCTATGCCGTCAAACTCAAACACTCCGTCGGCTCCGGTATACACGAACATCTCCTTGTCCGTGTAGAACAAGGTCACCTTGGCGTCTTTCACGGGCCGGGACAAGTCCCTGTCCATGACCGTACCCCTCACGCCTCCGGTCTGCGCCAGAGCAGGAAGGGCCGCCAGCATCAGCATAAACGCAACAATAGCTGTCTTGATTTTCATAAATTGTCTGTATTCTTCTATTTACCTATTACTATATATACCGGAAGATGGTCGCTGTATCCTCCGAGGAAAGAATTACCGCTGAACGAGCGCAGGGGATAGTTCTTGTAACGTCCTTTCTGCTGAATCATGTAGCTGCGCTTGAACACCCTGCCGTACAGGCCGTTCCGCTCCGATGGCCGGATGTGAAGAGAGCCGCTGCCCTCCTCCAGCAGATTATAATTGACAACTATATTGTCAAAGAGATTCCAGGCGTCCTGATAGCCGAGAGTGCCGTAGCCGGCCTTGTGCATGGCCCACATGGGATTGAAATACCCCCCCGGCTCCACCTCGGAGATTTTCTCCTTTGCGCCGAGCGTCTCGGAAAGGCTCTTGTTGTACGGGTCGTCGTTCATATCGCCCATTATCACTATCTTGATATCCGGGTACACGGTCTGAAGCGAGTCTGCATAGCGGCGGACAGTCTCTGCACAGCCCACCCTCAAAAACTCCGAGGCAGCCGAGCCGCCCCTGCGCGATGACCAGTGATTGACGAAGAAACAGAACCTCTCACCCTCTATCGTGCCGCACACGGCAAGTATGTCACGGGTCTTGAAATCCGGAATCTCCGGTATCACCGGCTGAAAGACATCGCTCCACTCAAGAGTGAACACATCGGGGCGGAAAAGCAGCGCCACATCAATGCCCCTGGGTTCCGGCGAGTCATATTGTACAATCTGGTAACGCGCCGGGCGCAGCTTCTCCGAAGACACCAGGTCCTCAAGCACCCTGCGGTTCTCCACCTCCGACAGTCCGATAACCGCCGGATAGTTCTTATTGGCCGCAGCTATCCCGTACAGGACCTGCGATATATTGGCCAGTTTCTTGTCATACTTGGCCTGAGTCCACTCCTTGGGGCCGTCTGGAGTGAACTCCTCGTCCCTGGTAGAAGGGTCGTCGTAGATGTCGAAGAAGTTCTCGACATTGTAGAATGTCACTATATAGCTTTTGTCCTCAGCCCTGAGGGTGAAGACAGCCAAAAGCAACACTGCGGTCAGAATCAATTTCCTCATCTTGTTGGTCTATCAAGTTAGAGTCCCCACCGCTCCGGCTCGCACTGGCTTTTCACAGACCGGGCCACGCTTTGGGGCAGATTGTTGAAAAATGTAAATCCTGTAATTGCCTCAACCTCGGAGACGGAGCACATGTCCGAAGCCGTCGGGTTGCTGCGGCTGTACTCCTCGTTGTCATAGACAAATGCCACGGAGTAATATGCAGAACTGGAGACGCTGTAACTCAATACGGCCTTGAAATAACCGTCGGGGACTGCCACCGGATTGCCGGCATTGTCCTCTGTCCAGCGCTCAGGCTCTCCCGAATCGAATATCGGACCTGTCACCACATAGAGCGTGTCACAGACACTGACAAAACCCCTGACCCTGTTCTCCAGATTGGCCCACAACCCCTGGTTGAAACGGGATACCTGAGCCGTCATGTTGGTATAGTAGAAAGTCTGACAGTTCATGGCCGTGTTGGCGTTGCGGGAGCCGGAGGGTATCTGATGCCCCCGGTCGAAGCCTCTCTCGGGCCAGCCGTGATTGAGCAGCGGCTCATACTCGTCCGGTATCTTGGGGTCATATCCCCATGCGTCCGTTCGCCCGCTGCCTATATAGTCGCTGCACAGCGGGTATGCCACCCATAAGGCAATCCTCCCGGCCGCATCATACAGCATGGAGTAATTGCGTTTCTGCTGTCCGTCCACCTCCGCTGTATGGTATATGAATGCCCTGCCCTCCTCATCTTCCACTGCAGGAAGCTCCATCCAGCCTGACTGATACGGATCGGACTCCAGACCAGGCCACGGGTCATCGGGATCCGGGTCCGGCTCATCTCCGCCGGAAGCGTTCGGATCTCCAGTCTGTACAAGAGTCACTGTCACCAATTCGCCGTTCGAGAAACTCACATTCAGGGCCACTTCCCTCGACTCACCGCTCCCGTTGGCAGAATAAGTCAGCATCACATTATTGACACTGCCGCTTCCGGACTCTGGCGACACCTTGGCCCAGCCGTCCTGCGTTCCGTCATAACTGAGCGATATGCTCCAGTCCACCGAGGACTCTATCGTCACAAACTGACCCGTATGGTCATACGCGACAGTATCGCGGGACAGCCTCACCGCCTTCTCCCCCATGACCTCACGCCCCTCATCCTCGGTACATGAAGACAATAATACTGCCGGCAGCATCACTGCCAGCAGTATCACAATCCTCAAAACTTTATGCTTATGAAACATCTAACAGGTCTGATTAAAGAGTACCGAGACCCGATACATCATCCTGCTCCAGCGTATCCCATTCATCAACATTATACGTTGCCGACGGTGCTGTCACAGACGATTTACGTCTGAGTGTAACATCCTTTCCGAAATCCACATCCCCAAACACTCCTAACAGATCCACTACTTCTCCGTTGCATATCAATGCGACAGGATCATCTCCGTTAAAGTTAAGAACCTGACTGTTAGTAACCTCAGCTGTAACACCTTCCGGCAATGTAAGTTCTGATGTATTTATTCGGAATACCTTTACAGCCTTTGAAGCGAGTGTCCCACTAAGTGTCATATCATCAAAGTTGTCCTCGGCACCGTTCACATACTTTCTCAGAGTATAAGCAGCAAGGTCTATCTCGCTGTCTGAGATATTAGCAATCTCTAAATACTTATTATTTCTGCTGCCCTCGACATATTCAGAGATAATAAGGGCTGTAGGGTCTCCCGTAGGAACCTCAGGCTCCTCACCCTCTTCATGAGAGATGTAGTATGCAGGAGGAGTTCCGCCGGCCTGAGCCTCTCCGTTATGTTCGGCACGAAGTGTTGCAATGGTAACAATATCACCCTCACTCAGTCCGATGGACTCAAACGAATGGTCATTACTTTCCTGCTTTGTACTGGTAAGACCATACACTCTAACCTGATTACCGGCATCATCCCTTATCCAGAAATTGCCGAAGCTGGTATTATAGATGTCGTACACTTCTCCTGTGAGCTGATACCACACTCCGTCACCCGGCTGAGCTGCAAGGAACTCTGCGATAGTTGCCACCTTCAAGTCTCCAGGCTCATCAGGATCCGGATCCTCACCGCCGCCATCTTTATGTGAGATATAATAAGCAGGACCTCCTATCTGAGGCTCATCCTTGTACTCATCTCTGGTTCCGGCAAGCGTAAGTATATCACCAGCCTTCAGACCAAGTTCAGGGAAAGACTGATCATTCTTACCATCAGCCCGCCATTCACTTGTAAGACCGTACACATAGATGGAACCAGTCTCATCCGTAATAGTGAAGTTACCATAATCCGAAGCCTCGATATTGGAGATGGTTCCAGTAATCTCATACCACACTGAACCGCTCACAGAAGCTGCAAGCACCTCTGCAATAGTAGCTTTAGTAGGCTGAGGACGTTCAAATCCTGAATTATCGAAACGCTCTCCAGTTAATTCAGCATAATCATCTGTTGAGGTAATGCTTATCTGATAGTCACCACCATGAACAGCTGCTATACCTTTTAGTGTTCCGCTGCCCTCCGGCACGAGCTCGTCACCGAAAGTGGAATATGCGGATGAAAACAGCAAAAATCTAACTCCTGTTCTTGAAATGAAATTGATAGAAGTGTGCCTGTCTTTACCTTCGCCATCCTGAGTTACGAATGTCTTACCGAGGTCTGAATCCACAACCTGCACATCTGTCACTGCCACATATTGAGATTCATACTCACCTGTTACCAGTTCTGATGCCGATATGGTCTTGGGCTCAACCTGAGAACCAGTTGTAATCTTAGTGATTCTATCCATCGGCACGGCATTTATCTGAAGAGAGCCATTGTCGAAACGCTGAAGTACTAAACCGTTGACTTTGACCTCTATGCGATCTCCCAACGCCAGTTCCTTATTGTTCTCAGCAAGGAACAGAACAATACCGGCGGTCTCGTCCTGAATAACCACAGATTTCTGTGATGCTGCGTTGTTGAGTCCACCGCTTTCAGAGTGACGATAGTTGCTGATTACCGTACCGCAGATAGTCCAGTCCTCAGAGATAGTGACATTCTCACCCTGATAAAGTGCTCTAACATCCTCTATCGCGTCATATTCCTTGGCGACCTCACCTTTCTGGAATACAGAAACTGTCGCGCTTAACGCTCCGGCATTGAATGTTACACTTGCAGATCTGTCCTCAGCAGAATTGGCTAGCACAGAAAGCACCACCTCCACAGAATCATGAGATGCGCTACCGGAAGCCGGAGTGACTACAAGCCAGTCTTCTTCCACCTCCACTGCATAATCAATTTCAACTGTCCAGTCGCGGCTGGAAAGGATTTTGACAGTCTGCCGTCCCTCTGCCTCTGAGAAACTTACAGAGTTGGTGCTCACTCCGATACTCGGAACACCAAAATCCTCTTTTTCTTCCTTGCAGGACGCGATTGCAGCCAGAATCATGACCGCACCTGCTAGTTTCATTAAAATCTTTAACATACCTGAAAAATTTATAAAAGATTAACCTTACGTTCTTTTACCTTTTTGGCGCAAAGATATAACTTTTTATAAATACACTATTTTAAATTTTCGTTACAATCTTTTTTATGTCGGATTTTTCCTATCCATCAGCACCTTTATCCATACTTTCCATTCAAATCCAGGACCACACCTGCGACACCTGTCCTGTGCACCATAGAAGCAACTCGATGTTTATTAAGCATATACCAAAGATAGTCCGAAGACAGGTCCCCGCAGCCGACTGGACATCCGACATTGCTTCAATGCCCAGGCAATCAGACGGTTGCGATACAACTAAAAGCAACGTGAGAATGCCGGGAGAAATGGACCGGAAGAATTGGATCGGAAGAATGGGGCTGAGAGATGGGCCGGGCGGTCGTTCTTGGCTGCTGGATACCGGGAGCAGTATATTGCACCGGCGGGATTGCGGCCTGACCATTGACCGCGAGCATCCAGCAGTCCTCAACCCATAAGGCACCGGCATCAATCATAACAGGCTGTCAATCAGCTACTATTGAATATGACGGTTGCGGTATGGTCTGAAAAAACAGACCATAGGGCACCTATGTCAGAGGAATACACCTGGGAATCAGAGTCTTAATGATTCATACGGTGCTTCATGGGTAATCCTCTCGCTGTTCGGGATGCTGCGGAGGGCAGCGACAGGTATCAGTGCCTCAAAACAGCAATCCGGCCCGGGTTTGTCTTAGACAGATGAAGTCCGCCACGGAGCGGCAATCTGGGATTGGGGGAATCTTTGCGGATAATTATTTTTATTTTTTGCTTTATCGGGAATTTATCATATCTTTGTGATATCATTTTAATATCATATAAACCATGAAAACTCATTCCGACTCCAAGATTACAAAGGACACTCCCTTCCAGGGACATGCATGCAACGGATTTCTGATGATCTTTATCAGCATCCTCCTGATTGCCGCCGGCATCGCTTTCGTCTACATCGCAGAGACCTATGAAACCGCCATCGGCAGTGCTGTCTACAGCATTCTCTGCACAGCCGCCATTCTCCTCTTCATCATTTCTCCCGTACTCCTTATAGGTCTCATGATCCTGGAGCCGAACCAGGCCAGGGCAATGGTCTTCTTCGGCAAGTACCGGGGGACATTCTCCCGCACCGGCTTCTTCTGGGTCAATCCCTTCTACTCCAAGAAGAAAGTCTCGCTCCGCGCCCGCAACATCAACGTGGACCCCATCAAGGTCAATGACCGCAACGGCAACCCCATCCTCGTCGGCCTCATCCTCGTATGGAAGGTGGAGGACGTCTACAAGGCCATCTTCGAGATAGACACCCAGAACATCGCCGCCAGCAAGGCAGGCATAATGACAGCCCTCGAGTCCTTCGTCCGCGTACAAAGCGATGCGGCCCTGCGTCAGGTGGCCGGCAACTACGCCTACGACAACCTCGGCATAGAGCAGGCCGACACCATTACCCTGCGCAGCGGAGGCGATACCATCAACAGCGAGCTGGTCGAGAAACTCAACGAGCGCCTGGAGATGGCCGGCATATCGGTACTCGAGGCCCGCATCAACTACCTCGCCTACGCACCCGAGATTGCGGCCGTCATGCTGCGCCGCCAGCAGGCCGAGGCCATCATCTCCGCCCGCGAGAAGATAGTCGAGGGTGCCGTATCCATGGTGCAGATGGCCCTCAAGGAGATAGACGACAAGGATATCGTAGAGCTGGACGAGGCCAAGAAGGCCGCCATGGTCAGCAATCTGCTCGTGGTTCTCTGCGCCGACGAGTCCGCCCAGCCCGTACTCAACACCGGCTCGCTCTACCAGTAAAACAATAGAAACAAGATGGCAAAAGAGCAGTCCAAGACCAAAAGTTTCGTGCTCCGCGTAGACGCCGCCACGATGGAGGCCCTGGAGAAATGGGCCGCTGACGAGTTCCGCTCGATCAACGGCCAGCTCCAGTGGCTCATCGACGACGCCCTGCGCCGCTCCGGCCGCCTCCCCGCCAAAAAGCCACAGTAAACCAACGCAATGAGGCAGATTATGACGTACTTGATTGACAATACTAACTTAAAAAGCATGAAACAATGAGCTTACTGAATTATAAAGGATATACCGGCAGCGTAGAGTTCAGTCAGGAGGACAACTGCCTTTATGGAAAAGTTCTCGGGATGAAAAAGGACTGCATCTCCTATGAGGGGGAAACGGTTTCAGAACTGGTATCTGATTTTGAAGGAGCTGTCGATGAATATCTCAGCAGCTGTAAAGCCCGTGGCGTCAAGCCTGCGAAACCATACAGTGGCAGACTTGTTCTCCGTATGCCGTCAGACCTTCATAGCAGAGTCGCAACCACAGCAGCAGGACTCGGAATGACCATAAACGGCTTTATCAACACCGCTATTATAGACGAACTAGGCAAGTACCAATAAGACATAGCTGATACGAAAAAGGGCCGGCCCGCAGAGGGTCAGCCCTTTGTTCTTTTCAGTCAGCTGTGATTATTTGCGCTCGCCGAGCTTGCTGTCCAGCATTACGAGACCGGCCTCGCCGGCTTTCTGGACCTTCTCGTAGATTGAGAGCGTAGTAGCCTCTTCCTCCACCTGCTCGCGGATATATCCCATGAAGAAATCCTCGGAAGGTTTGTCCTTCTCCTCACGGGCGATGTCCACGATCTTGTCAATCAGGGATGTCACGTGGCACTCGTGCTCATATACGTGCTTGAAGACTTCCTGAACGCTGCCCCAGCCCTGAGGAACCACGTCCACCATGCTGACCTTGGCTGTACCGCCTCTCTTCTGAAGGAACGAAGCCATATCGTATGCATGTTCCAGTTCTTCCTGAGACTGCCTCTTCATCCAGTGTGACAGTCCGTCATAACCCTCTTTCTCAAGATAGAAAGACATGGAAAGATAGAGGTTTGCCGACCACATCTCAGCAATTATCTGATCATTGATCGCATTCTGTAATTTTTCGGTAATCATAACTTTAAATTTTAAAATTTCTGACTTATGCCTCTGCAAATCCGATACCACGTCAGCTTATGCGGACATAATGTCACCAATATGTCACAAGATCGGGACACTTCGTCAATAAATCGCGACATTGTTGATAAGCGGGCACGCATAGGAATCCAGAATATTGAAGCGCACCTCAGAAGCCTTGACCGCAGGAAAACGCATGATACGCTTATAGCCTATCGTCGTACCTCGGCATACTTCCTTCCACTCCCCGGTATCGGCCAGCTTACATTCTACGCTGAATGCCTTCACTCTCTGGCCCAGAGGGATGTACTCCTGCATCATCACGGCACTTACCTCTCTGTCCCGACGGAAATACACGGTGAATGACGCCGAGGTCACGCTGTCGTCCGTTGCCCAGTAGGTGGAATAACGCCCGTCCACGGCATTGGAAGCCGCATAGCGGGGAGAATTGCGGCGCACTGACTCGGAGAGGGCACGGGACATCTTGGCATAGTCGGCATGGAAAGCCTCCTCGCGGGCATCCCGGAACTCCATCAGACGGGCCGAGTCCACGGGGCTGATCCGGCCCGAGCGGTCGGGCGGAACGTTGAGCAGCAGGTTGGCATTGCGGCCTACGGAAGCATAGTAGATGTCCATCAGCTCGTCCACCGTCTTGAGCCTGTCATCGGTGGAGGGAGAATAGAACCAGCCGGGACGTATGGAGACATCGGCCTCGGCAGGAAGCCACCGGCTGCCGTGGACATTGCCGGTGTTGAGAGTATCCCATGAGGGAGAAAGCCGTCCCGGTGCAAAACCATTCACATCCAGTCTGGACCAGTTGGTCTCTCCGGCGTAGCCGCGCTCATTGCCCACCCAGCGGCATCCCGGGCCGACGTCACTGAAGATAACCACATCGGGCTGAATAGTCGTAGCCGTAGCATTGAAATACTTCCACCTGTAAGTGCTTGGAGCGTCTCCCTGACGGTCATCCGCCCCGTCAAACCAGAGTTCAAATACATCTCCGTATTCGCTGAGCACCTCGGATATGGTGCCGGCGAACACCTCGTTGTACTGCTCGGTACCGTATGCGGGATGGTTCCGGTCCCACGGCGAGATATACACTCCGAACTTAAGGCCATATCTGGCACAGGCGTCGGAAAGCTCGCGCAACACGTCTCCCTGACCGTCCCGCCATGCGCTCTGAGCTACGGTATGCCGGCTGTATTTGCTGGGCCACAGACAGAAGCCGTCGTGGTGCTTGGCCGTGATGATGATACCTTTCATCCCTGCTTCCCTGGCTATCCTGGCCCACTGGTTGCAGTCCAGGGCCGTGGGCGCGAACACGTCCGGATCCTCCTCGCCAGTTCCCCACTCACTGTCGGTGAATGTATTGGGACCGAAGTGTACGAACATATAATACTCCATCTTCTGCCACTCCAGCTGAGCGGCTGTAGGCAGCGGGCCGTATGGCTCAGGAGCCTTGCCTTCCTTGCAAGAAGCCGCCACCACAAGCATGGCGACGGCTGTCATGAATATCTTGTATCGTCTCATATCACATTACTGTCTTCCTCCTCCGAGGGAGCGGTACAGGTTGACTGTGGTCTGCAGCAGCAGGTACTTGTCGGATACCACGTTGAGCTGTGCCGTGAGCAGGGACTGACGGGCGGTCAGCACCTCAAGGTAGGTCATCTTGGAACTCCTACGGTAAAGGGACTCCGCTGTCTCAACGGTGCGCTCCAGGTCATCAAGCTGGGCCTGGTGCTTCCGGAGCATCTCGTCGTAGATCTCAAGGGCGTAGAGGTTGTTGTTGACCTCCTCTCCGGCATCGAGCAGGGTCTGCTTGTAAGTCAGTCTGGCTATCTCCTCCTCAGCCTTGGCCACGCGCAGATTGGATGTGAGCTGACCCTTATTGAAAATAGGCTGGGCGAGCTGGGCCAGGGCGTTGATGATCAGTCCGCCGGGATTGGCCACGGCCTGTCCGAATGCTCCCGTCCATCCGGCACTGCCAGAAAGGGTGAGCTTGGGATAGAAGGCCGAGCGGGCCTGGTTGGTGGAATAATACGCACTGGCCAGGGCCATCTCCGCCTGATAGACGTCGGGACGGTTGGAGAGCAGTTCCAGAGGCACTCCCACCGAGAAATCCTGAGGAAGAGCCTGCTCGTCGATGGTACTCCTTTCTATCCTGGTATATACTGAGCCCAGGATGGAGCAGAGAGCGTTCTCCGCCTCCTGACGCTGACGCTTCATATCGGCCAGCGACGCCTCCAGACCATAAAGCTGTGCACGGGACTGGGTAACGGCATTCTCATTGACACGACCCACCTTCAGCATTGACTCCATGGACCTTATCTGCTCTGCCCACAGAGCCACGTTCTCCTCGCTGACCCTGACCTGCTCATCGAGCATCAGAAGCGAATAGTAGGTATTGGCTATAGTGGCTATGAGCTGGGAGCGCACGGCCTGCTGATAAGCCTCCTGCTGCAGGAGTGCGGCATGGGCTCCGCGCTTGGCGTTGAGCAGCGAGCCGAAAAGGTCGATGTCCCAGCTGACTGAGCCGCCGAGGTTGTAGGAGCCTGAGCCTGTGCCGGCTCCACCGCTAAGGGAGTAATTGTACCCTGCCTGAGGACCCAGATTGAGCGAAGGGGAATAAGCCCATTTCGAGGCTTTCAGACGGGCCTGGGCCTGCTGTACACGGAGAGCCGCGCTGAGCAGATCGGTGTTGTTCTCCAGACCTGTACGGATAAGTTCCTGAAGATGAGGGTCTGTAAACATCTCTTCCCATGGCATGTAGCCGAAAGAGGAACTGTCGGCCGCTGCGGCTGCATCATCCGGGGATACCAGCTCAGCCCTGTACAGACTGTCCATCGGGACTATATTCTCAGGCCTCTCGTATTTGCGGTAGATGGAGCATCCGCTGGCCATCAGCACCGCCATTGATATCAATATTGTCTTTCTCATAATGCTGCTCTTTCCTCCTTTCTTTTACCCATTACCTTCTCCTCCACATACTGGAAGATGACGAAGAACATGGGCGTGATGAACATAAGGGCGATGGTTCCGACCACCATACCGCCGGCAGTACCGATACCGAGGGAACGGTAACCGTTGGCACCTACACCCGAAGCAGTAATCAGAGGCAGCAGACCGATCACCATGGTAAGCACTGTCATAAGGATAGGCCTGAGTCGCACTCCGGCTGCGGACAGAGCCGCCGCACTGAGGGACATGCCCCTCTTTCTACGCTGCGAGCCGTATTCGGTAATCAGGATCGCCGTCTTTGACAGCAGACCGATCAGCATGACCATACCGACCTGGGTGTAGATGTTGCTCTCCATACCGCACAGCTTGGTGAAGAAGTAACTTCCCATCAGACCGAACGGCACTGAGCAAAGCACCGCGAGCGGCAGGAAGAGACTCTCGTACATACCGCAGAGAATCAGGTAGATGAATATCACGCAGATCACATACACTATGGCCGTGGTATTGGACTCGGCCAGCTCGGCCTCCTCACGGGTCATGCCGGAGAACTCGTAGCCGAAACCGGTAGGCAGGGCTTCCTTGCTGACCTCCTCGATGGCGGCGATGATGTCTCCCGAACTGTATCCGGGATTAGGCATACCCTGCACGGTGATGGAGGTGAACATATTGAAGCGGTTGAGCACCTCGGCTCCGTATATCTTGGTCAGTGTCACGAACTGGCTTACGGGAGCCATACCGTCGGTCGTGCGCACATACACGTCATCGAGCGACTGCATATTGTCCCTGAACTCGGGCGGAGCCTGCAGGATGACACGGTAGAGCTTGGTGAAACGGTTGAAGTTGGACACGTACATACTGCCGTAGTAGCCCGACAGCACGGAGAGCACCGCGTCTGTGGTAGTACCGGCACGGATACATTTGGCCGCATCCACGTCTATCTGATACTGAGGAAAATCGGAGCTGAACGAGGTATAGGCCATCTGCACCTCGGGTCTCTCGTTGAGAGCGGCTATAAAGCCCTGGGTCACCTCCTCCAGCGCATCGATGCCACGGCCCGAACGGTCCTGAAGGTCTACGAAGAAGCTGTTGCCGGTACCGTAACCGGAAATCATAGGAGGTGCGAAGATGAAGATCTGCGCGTTCTTGATATGGGCCGTATTGGCGTATATCTTCTCAATGACCGCAGTATAGCTCTGGTCCTTGTCGGGACGCAGGCTCCAGTCCTTGAGACGTATCATCATCATGGCGTGCGAGGCACCGCTACCGGAGAAGGAAAAACCGGCCACCTGGTTGTAGGTCTGGATCTCCTCGATGTCCTTGATGCTGTTCTGCATCTCGGTCAGAATGTCATTGGTCTCTGCAAGAGTGGTACCGGGAGCCGCGTCCACACTGATGAAGAGCGAACCGGTATCCTCGTTGGGCACCAGGGATGTCTTCGCCGTGGCCATGAAGTACACGAGCAGACCGCAGGCCGCAACAAGAGTGCCTACACCTACCCACTTGTGCTTGATGAAGAACTTCACTCCGCCCTTGTACTTGGTGATCATACGTCCGAATGATGCCTCGAAAGCGATTCTGAACCTGGTCGAGAACTGCTTGGGCTTCTCACCGGGAGCCACGATCTCGTTGGGCTTCATGATCAGGGCGCAGAGCGCGGGCGAGAGAGTAAGGGCGTTGATGGCCGAGAAACCTACCGCCGCAGCCATGGTCAGACCGAACTGCTTGTAGAACAGACCGGAGGTACCGCCCAGGAAGGATACGGGGATGAACACGGCCATGAAGACCAGCGTCGCGGACACGACGGCTGCGGACACACCCTCGACACCGTCCATCGCGGCTTTATATGCAGACCTGTAACCCATGTCGAAGCGTGCCTGCACCGCCTCGACGACTATTATGGCATCGTCCACGACCGTACCGATAACCAGGATCAGCGCGAAGAGGGTGATCAGGTTGATGGTGAAGCCGGCCACTATCATGAATGCGAATGTCGCAATCAGCGCGACGAAGATACATATCGTAGGGATGAGGGTCGCCCTCGGACTCTGCAGGAAGATGTACACCACCAGTACCACGAGCAGGATGGTCTCGAAGAGAGTCTTTATCACCTCCTGTATGGAGGCGTCGAGGAAGTCCTTGGTACTCATGATGTCTATTATCTCAATACCTTTGGGCAGATCAGCCTTCACCGTCTCCAGATATGCGTCTATCTCCTTGATGATCTCGTTGGCGTTACTTCCGGCAGTCTGGTTGATCATACAGGTAACACCGGGAGCACCCTTCACACGGCCCTCGAAGTTGTAGGAGACCGCACCGAGCTCGATGTCGGCGATATCCTTCAGCTTCAGGACACGGCCGTCGTCATAGGCCCGGATGACTATCTCTCCGAACTCCTCCTCAGTGGACAGACGGCCCTTGTAACGGAGGGTGTACTGGAAGACGTTGTCGGAATTCTCACCTATGGCACCGGTCGAGGCCTCGATGTTCTGGCTGGACAGAGCCGCGCTGACATCGGAAGGTATCAGACCGTACTGGGCCATCACGTCAGGCTTCATCCACACACGCATCGCATAGTCACCGCCCATCACGTTGCAGTCGCCCACACCGGAGATACGCTGGATCTGAGGTTTCACATTGATGGAAAGGTAGTTGGTGAGGAAGGTCTCGTCGTATGTGCTGTCAGGCGACACAAGGGCAAATACCTTCAGGGTACTGCTCTGACGCTTGGACACCTCGACACCGACCCTGGTAACCTCCGCCGGCAGCAGGGATGTGGCTCTGGACACGCGGTTCTGTACGTTGACCGCAGCCATATCAGGGTCAATTCCCTGCTTGAAATATACTGTAATGGAAGCACTTCCGGAGTTACTTGCCTCGGAAGTCATATAGGTCATGTCCTCCACACCGTTGATGGCCTCCTCCAGAGGAGCTATCACCGCGTTCTGCACGGCCGTGGCGTTGGCACCGCTGTAGGTCGTGGATACGCGGATGGTAGGAGGTGCGATATCCGGGTATTGCTCGATAGGCAGAATTGCCAGCGCAATGATACCCACCAGCACCAGGAATGTCGATATTGCGACCGACAGGATAGGCCGGTCTATGAACGTCTTTAGATTCATACGTTACTCTCCTTCGTTAGAATTGACAGGCGTACCTGTTATCGGAGTGCCCTCCCTGAGCAGACCGGCTCCCTCGGACACTATCACATCGCCCTCGGACAGACCGCTCTCAACGATATATTCCCGACCGTTGTTGAGACGGAACACCTTTATCTCGCTGGACACCGCCTTGCCGTCAATCACCTTGTAAACAAATATCTTGTCCTGTATCTCATATGTCGCCTCCTGAGGAATTACGATGCAGCCCGTCCTGTCATACGACACATTGACACGGCCTGAGCCGCCGCTCATCAGACGGCCGTCAGGATTGTCGAACACGGCCCTGACGCTCACCGCACCGGTACCCTTGTCCACGATACGGCTGATCACGTCGATATGACCCTGATGCTCATAAGTGGAGCCGTCGGCCATGGTCAGCGACACCGGCTGGAAAGAGTCCACGGTGTTGTCGATGGAGCCGTACTGACGGGTCATTGAGAGCACCTCCTTCTCAGGCAGGGAGAAATATACGTACATCTGGGAATTGTCCGAAACACTTATCAGGGGCTCCGCCATGGACGCGCTCACCAGCGCTCCCACTCTCACCGAAGTCATGCCGGCCGAACCGTTGACAGGGCTCTTCACGATAGCGTAGGAAAGGTTCTGAGCCGCGCTTGCCTCAGCGGCCTCAGCCTGTCTGAGAGCGGCGACCGCGCTGTTGTACGAGTTGCGGGCCGTCTGGAGCTCAAAATCCGAAATCACCTTGTCGGCATACAGGTCCTCGCTTCCCTCCAGGGAGAGCTCGGCTGTAGCCAGCTGGGCCTCAGCAGTAGCGACAGCGGCCTTGGCCTGCCTGTATGCTGCGGCATAGGGGATAGTGTCTATCACGAACAGCGTCTGCCCTTTCTTAACCTTGGCCCCCTCCTTTACCAGGACATCCGTAACGAATCCTGAAACCTGGGGTCTCACTTCCACATCCTGTTTTCCCTCTATGACAGCAGAGTAGCTGACTGACAGAGATCTGTCCTCGGGAAATACTTTAAGAAGCGGATACGTAACCGCCTCCATCTGGCCCTGAGCCTTCTGCTTGCATGATGTCATGCCGATAACGGCACAGAGGCCCAAAACCGCAATTTTCAGATAACGCATATATAATAACTCTTTAAAAATTCTGAGTCCGTGCTAGCAACGATTGTGCCAAATACACGGAATTTCCGAAATTCACACCTATATTTCTCATTTTGACAAACAGGCCTTTAGCAGATGTAAAACACCTACGCAAGTTCCTATTTTACATCCTCCACAACGGGAGCATTACAGCACCTCCATCCCGGCCACAGCCTTGCGGTAGCCGTCCACCATTGAGCGGACGATGTCGGCAGCCGAGGGCAGGTCTGAGATGAGGGAGACACCCTGGCCTATCTCCAGCTCGCCGGCCGACAGGTCGCCTTCAAAAATACCCTGGCGGGCCCGGCCGCGTCCGAGCAGTTCCACGAGCTCTTCCTTAGAAGCCCCGCGGTCCTCAGCCTCCTGCACCTGCGAATAGAAATCGTTCTTGATCAGGCGGGTCGGGCTCACCTTCTTGAGGGCCAGCATCGTATCGCCCTCCTTGAGTCCCAGACAGAGCTGCTTGAACTCCTCGCTGGCACTGCTCTCGCGGCACAGGGCAAAACGGGTACCGACCTGCACGCCCTCGGCTCCGAGAGCGAAGGCAGCAGCCATTCCCGCACCCGAGACGATACCGCCGGCAGCCAGCAGAGGCAGCGATACTGCCGCCCGGACCTGAGGTACCAGTACCATCGTAGCCGTCTCCTCCCGGCCATTGTGCCCGCCGGCCTCGAACCCCTCGGCCACCACCGCATCGACCCCTGCCTCAGCGCATTTGACCGCAAACTTCGAGCTCGACACCACATGCGCTACCTTCACCCCGGCATCCTTGAGCCTCGGCGTCCATGTCTTGGGATTACCGGCCGAGGTAAACACCACCGGCACCTTCTCCGACAGCACTACCTCCATCAGCTCAGCGGCATACGGCGACATCAGCGGAACATTGACCCCGAACGGCCTGTCAGTAGCGGCGCGGCATGAAGCGATATGCTCCCGCAGCAGCTCCGGCCTCATCGACCCGGCTCCGAGCAGACCCAGACCGCCCGCAGCACTCACCGCCGAAGCCAGCCTCCATCCGCTGCACCAGACCATTCCGCCGGAGACTATCGGATAACGGATGCCGAACACCGAGCATACCCGGTTGTCATTGCGGATGATCTCTGTACGCGACTCGCACACCACCGCATCCATCAGCATATCGTGAGCCTCCCTGGGCACCGCATCCACCACCTGGAAATCGAAGCAGACCCCGACCTTGTACGGCCCGCCCTGAGAGCAGTCCGAAGCCCCTGCCAGCAGCCTGTCGTAGAAGCCCTTGCCGCGTCCCATCCGGCCTCCGTCCATATCGAAGGCCACTCCCGGCACCACGACCAGGTCGATATCGGTGATCCGCACCTCCTCCGACCCCTCCACAGGCTCGGGGATGGCATAAGACTCGCCGGGGGTCAGCGCAGCCCGACCGGAGAACCTTCTGATTCTCAAGAAATCCCCGTCCACCACCGGCAGAAACACATTCTTCCCGGCCGCAGCACAGGCGATCACAGCGTCCTGAGTCGCCACCTCATCCTGCATTGCCCAGTAGAACAGAATATTCCGGGCTTTCCGGAAACGCGGCAGCGCCATCAGACGCTCCATCACAGGCACAGAGCGGCGGCGGCGCTCCTCGAGGGGCACCTGTTTCTTGCGCATCGATATCAATTTGCGAAGTTCCTTCTTACTTTCCATAATTTTCAATATTTTCGCAAAAATATAATTTTGTCCGATACGATGGAAAAAGTTCTGCTTCACTCCTGCTGCGCCCCCTGCTCCGCCGCCATCCTCGAATGGATGGGGCAGAACGGCTATGAACCGACCATCCTTTTCTACAACCCCAACATTTCCCCCGAGGAGGAGTATCTCAAGCGGAAGCACGAGATTGTGCGGTACGCGAAGGAAATCGGGGTGGCGATAGTGGACCTGGACGGAGAAAATACTGGGGAAAAGGACAATGCAGAAGTCTCCGCAGGGTATGAGGGAACAGATGGGCGGCAGGGAGGTCACGGAGATTTCTGGGAAAGACAGCATGAACAATGGCTGGAATGCACCGTGGGTCTCGAGAATGAGCCGGAACGGGGCGGACGCTGCCTCGCCTGCTTCAAGCACCGCCTCTGCACGGCGGCCTCCTACGCAGCAAATCGCGGCTTCCCCCTCTTCACCACCACCCTCGCCTCCTCCCGCTGGAAGGACATCCGGCAGATCAACGAGGCCGGCTTCTACGCCGAGGAGCACTGCGGCAGGGGCCTGACCCGCTTCTGGGACCGCAACTGGCGCAAGGGCGGCCTCTACGAACGCCGCAACATCCTCGCCCGCCAGTTCTACAACCAGCAGTACTGCGGCTGCGAGTTCAGCCTTGCCCACCGCACTGCACCCCAAAGCAACTGCTCACATTCCGACAAACCATAAAGCACCTGACATAGGACTATCTACCACATTATCAATTAATTGCACGCAGATTAGTTGCTCTATGCCCTGAAAAAACAAGCCATAGAGCAACCCGATAATCAGCACCCACCTGATTACAAGCACATTATCCAGACACCCCTTGCTTTATGGTCAACAGCAGAGTACGACTACTGACGATATAGGCCCGGCCATTGGAGAGCCTGATTAAACACAGGTCTTTTAAATTTGTGGCGAAAAGAGTATACCAGCCCAAAGAGTCGCTCTGCCAACGGCCCCAATAACCGAACGGACCGCCGCTGCCCACCCGGAACGAGTTCAGGACGACACCGGAAGAGACTTCCTCAACCCTGACGATATCGCTGCGGTTGATACGCAGGCGGCCAACCGGGCGGCACAGTTGGATCTGTCGGTCCGTCACGATGATACGCAACGGAGTCCAAAGGGCACAGACTGACACCACAGCGGCTATCACCCAACATACTATACCTGCAGCCGGCTCTCCATTCCGCCACTCTGCAATACCTTCTGCTGCCAGAATGACCATAAGTGCTACGAAAACCACAGTCCACGCCACGGCACTCCTGCTCCACCTCATCCGTATATTCCTTTCATTCATAACCATTTTACTTATTCTAAAACAGACAAATATATGGTTAATTTTCATATCTTTGTATGCGTAATGGCTAAACACTGGGCAATATGATGAAACGGATACCTACTGTCATGCTGGCCGCGGCAACGATGATTATGAGCGGCTGTAACGGAAACAATAACGGCAATCAACAGAAGACCATGAGCAATATTTCGGAAGAGACCGTCAATAGGACGGTACAGGCCATAGTGGAGAAATGTCCGCAGGCTGACCAGGCACTGGTGCAGAAGGGCGTGGCCCAGGCGGCAGCACTATGGAGGGCTGAGGACGGCACTGAAGCGGAGTTCGGGCAGTTCGCCACCGAAAGTTACGCTGCCACGCCCGAAGACCGCAAGATGCTGTTCGACAAACTGTCGGCGGCATTTGAGACCCTTTACGGCACATCCAACCAAGTGGCCGTACGGCTGCAGGCTCCGCTGCATCTGACCGGCCCGGAGCTCACCGGGATAGACTACATCCTCGGAGCATTCGACCCCTATTCTCACCTGTCGGATGACCTATTTGCCAACAAGACGGCATTCGTCACCATCCTCAACTTCCCGTTCTACACCCTTGAGGAGAAGAACTCCCTCGGAAAGGACTGGAGCCGCCTTGACTGGGCCTACGCCCGCATGGGAGACGCATTCACCACCAGAGTGCCGGCAGCAGTCAAGGCCCGTTACGCTCAGGTACTCAGCGGCTGCGAGAACTACATCGCCTCCTACAATATCATGATGGGGCATCTGCTCACAGATGACGGCCGCCGCCTCTTCCCCGAGGAAATGGTGCTGCTCTCACACTGGAACCTGCGCGACGAGCTCAAGAGCAACTACGCCGACATTCCCGATGCCAACGAGAAACAGGAGATGATCTTCCAGGTGATGCTCCGTATCGTGGACCAGACCATCCCGAAGGACGTGGTGAACAACCCCGCCTACGACTGGGCCCCCTACTCCAACAAGACCTGGCAGGACGGCAAGGAAGTGCAGCTCCAGCCCGAGACCGATATCCGCTACTCGCACATCCTCAACACCTTCCACGTGGAAGAGCAGATCGACCTCTACAGCCCCGAGCTGCCCACCGGCATCGCCCGCAACTTCGAGGAGGGCATGGAAGTGTCCGCTAAGGATATCGAGGAACTGTTCATCCGCCTGATATCTTCCGATGAGGTGAAGGAAGTCGCCGCGCTCATCAAGGAGCGTCTGGGCCGCGGCCTGAGACCCTACGACATCTGGTACGACGGATTCAAGAGCCGTTCAGCCATGCCTGAGGACGAACTGACCAAGATGACCCGGCGCAAATATCCTGACGCGCAGGCATTTGCTAAGGATATGCCTAGGATGCTCCGCTACCTGGGATTCCCCGCCCATGATGCCAGATACATCGCTGAACGCATCGTAGTGGAACCGGCCCGCGGCTCAGGCCATGCCTGGGGGGCCCAGGGACGCTGGGAGCCCGCCCGTCTGCGCACCCGTATCGGAGACAAGGGCATGGACTACAAAGGCTACAATATCGCAGTCCACGAGTTCGGCCACAACGTCGAGCAGACCCTGGACCTCTACGACATCGACTACTACATGCTCAACGGCGTACCCAACACCGCCTACACAGAGGCCCTGGCCTTCATCTTCCAGAAACGGGACCTCCAGCTCCTCGGTTTTGACTACGAGATGGACGACAACACCACCCTCGACATCTTCTGGGGTGCCTACGAGATCATGGGTGTCGCACTGGTAGACATGTACACCTGGCAGTGGCTCTACAGCCATCCCGAGGCTACGGCATCCGAGCTGCGCGATGCCGTCAACAGCATAGCCAAGGACGTATGGAACAAGTACTACGCCCCCGTGCTAGGCACCCCCGACTGTCCCCTGCTGGCCGTCTACTCGCACATGGTCAACTCCCCGATGTATCTGCCCAACTATCCCTTCGGCCACATCATCGAGTACCAGCTCGAGAGCCATCTGGCACAGTGCCGCACCAAGTCTGAGTTCGCCTCGGAGATCCGCCGCATCTACACCCTCGGCCGCCTGACCCCTCAGATATGGATGCAGCAGGCCGTCGGCTCCGAGGTCAGTGTGGATCCACTCCTCGAAGCCGTCAGCACAATCGTCTCCAAATAAATTTTGGCACATTACCAAAAATTGGTAACTTGCAGAAAATTTAGAAAAGGATGAAAAATACATCAGTGGCTCTCGGCCCTCATTTTGACAATTTTATTCAGGTCTCCATAGAAGAGGGACGCTACGGCAGTGCCAGTGAGATGGTCCGCGCCGGACTGCGCCTTCTCGAGGAGGAGGAACTGCGCGTCAATGCACTCAGACGTGCCATCGATGATGGTCTGAACAGCGGCATCGCCACCAACTTCGACCCTGTCGCACACCTCGCCAGACTGAAAACAGGACTACCCGATGAGTAAGCTCCGCTTCACCAACAAGGCAGTCGGCGACCTCACGTCCATCTGGAACTATACTGTACGGACATGGTCAGTGCAGCAGGCTGAAAGATACTACAACATGCTCATGAACGCATGCGGCAGCCTCACTGAACCGGGCCCGAATATATGCCGGCACTACGATGACATCATGCCCGGTCTGCTCGGACTTAAAACAGGCCGTCACATCATATTCCACACCATCTCCGAAAGCGGAGACGTAACAATAATCCGCATCCTGCACGAACGGATGGATGTGCGGCAGCGGTTCAGATAATTTTAGTAACTTTGAAAGTTGAATACTTAAAATCAAACGATCATGGACATGCAGCAGAGACTCTACCCGGTAGGACGGCAGGACTTCGCCGAGATAAGGACGGAGGGCAACTTCATGTATATCGACAAGACTGAGTATGTCTACAGGATGACGCACTCCGATGCCAAGTTCATCTTCCTGAGCCGCCCGAGGAGGTTCGGCAAGTCGCTCCTGGTATCCACGCTGAAATATTACTTCCAGGGCAGGAAAGAACTGTTTCAGGGGCTGACCATAGAGGCACTGGAGAAGGAGTGGACTACATATCCGGTGCTGCACTTCGACATGAGCATGGCCAAGCACATGGAGAAGGAACAGCTCGAGTCCATGCTCAACCTGCAGTTGCTCGGTTACGAAAATATCTACGGAAAAGTAGAGGCAGAGACAGGCGTCAATGACAGACTCGCCGGGATCATCCGAAGAGCATTCATGAAGACCGGACAGAGGGTTGTTATTCTGATTGATGAATACGATGCCCCGCTGCTGGACGTAGTACACGAGGAAAAGACCCTGCCGGTACTGCGCAACGTCATGCGCAATTTCTACAGCCCCCTCAAGGCCTGCGACCCGTATCTCCGCTTCGTCTTCATGACCGGTATCACCAAGTTCTCCCAGCTGAGTATATTCAGCGAACTCAACAACCTGAGGAACATCAGCATGGATACCTCCTACGCCGCTGTCTGCGGAATCTCGGAGGACGAGATGCTCTTGCAGATGAGCGAGGACATAAACACAATGGCAGCGAAGATGGCCCTTGACCGCAGACAGCTCCTCGAGAAACTCAAAAGCTATTATGACGGATACCATTTCACATGGCCTTCCCCCGATATCTACAACCCGTTCAACATAGTATGCGCATTCGCTGACAAAAAAATCGGTGCCTATTGGTTCGGCAGCGGCACTCCGACATACCTGATTGAGATGATCCGTAAGTTCCGAATGACTCCCGTTCAATTAGGAGAGACATGCAAGGCAGGAAAGGACGAATTCGACACTCCCACAGAACGGCTTTCCAGCATAATTCCTCTGCTCTACCAGAGCGGGTACTACACTATAAAGAAAGGCATCCCGGCCATCGAGTCCTACACATTGGGAATACCCAACCAGGAGGTGAGAATCGGACTGTTCCGCTCCCTGATACCGTACTACGTGACCCCTGACACCCTGTCGGCTTCCTCGACCCTTATTTCTATGGCGGAATGTCTCCTTGAAGATGACATGGACGGAGCACTGAAGGCCATGCAGACCTTCCTGGGCACCATCCCCTACACCGACAATACCGACTACGAAGGCCACTGGCAGCAGATGCTCTACATCATCTTCTCCCTTCTCGGCTACTACGTGGACGTGGAAGTCCGCACCCCGAAAGGCAGGGTGGACATGGTCATGCGCACCGCCACCAGACTCTACCTCGTGGAACTGAAGCTCGACCGATCAGCTGAGGCAGCCATGCAGCAGATAGACCTTAAGCAGTACCCAGAGCGCTTCGCCCTCTGCGGTCTCCCCGTCGTAAAGGTCGCCATCGACTTCGACCGGGAGGCCCGGAACATCAGCGACTGGAAGATTCTATAGCGTCTAATCGACCTTAAACAGCGATATATCCGATACACCCTGATAATGAATCATCCAACCGGTATCGGTACGGGTGAACAGAGAAGGGTAATATCCCTGGTAATCGCATCTGATAGTCATCATGTTAGCCGAGGGATGTAGCACGGTTAGCGGAGTATCCAGACGCCGGTATTCATCATTTGCTCCCATCATGAAGACATCCCCCAGTTCAGACCATCCATACAGGATATCCGTACCGTCCGCCTGTATACGTATCTGTTCCTGCTCGTTTATAGTCATTATCAGCTTTGGGCCGAACTTATGATAAGCTTCCTCTTCCGAAAAACCCTCTTCAATCAACCGCATAGGACTGTAATACGGAATACCTTCAGTACCGTATTCCGGCAGGCAAGTGTATCCGTCAAGCTTGCAGACAAGCTGATTCCACATACGGTAGTCGTAGCTCCCTTCCGAAGTGGCTATCGTCATGGTAAACTCACTCCGTGCCATGACACCGTTGCCGTCCATGAATGTCTGCACACCCTGCCACTCTCCTACAAGTTCCTCGAAAAGTCTTGAATCTATCAGTTCCACACCCGTGACAGCTTCCGCCGTCTCCAGAAAGACATTCTCATAGAGGTCAAAACCGACAACACAAAGTGTATATGAGGTTCCGGGCTGCAGATTGATCCAGTCCTCCTCAGTTATCCCCTGAAGCATACCAGACTGCTGTACCTCAAGCAGTTCCTTTATAAATGTCTCCTCACCTACCTTTTCCAGTTCCTCCATAGCCTGGGATGTCTCCAGCATCACCTGATAATAACACCCAGTACCTGCATCCGGAGTACACACCGAATGCAGCAAGTCTGGCTGGGTGTCAGTGAATTCTATGCCCACAGACCCATCGACGGACATGTCGGGAAAGACTTTGGAAAAATCCGTCCACTCTATTGCTCCCGTCGAACCGTCATCATATACGGCAAAGGCGTAAGCCACATATTCCGTATCATAAGACACATCAAAAACTGTCTCTGACTCACCCCAGTATCTTATATTTTCCTCTAAGAGTATTTCCGGGAACGTGGTTCCCAGATCGGCGGCTATATCCTTCAGTTCTTCTATTTTCCACTCCACTACATCCTGAGGTTCCTGAAAAGAGTCCCACCGCTCACGGCTCATGAAATAATAATAGTAAGGCAGCTCACTATCCTGCGGAACAACTTTGCAGTAAAAACTGTCGCCAGTCCTGCGAAACGAAAATGCGAACATTCCGGCCTCATCTGTGGAAAGTTCTATATCAGACCATGGAGAGTCACCGTATCTGCCACCATCACCCAAGGCCCGGACGCTTATCCGATAACGCGTTCCAGACTCTAGCCCGGTGACGGTCCATGAGACAGAGTCTGTCACCGTCTCCTCTCCTTCATTCACTCTGCAGGCATACCCTGACGCATTGTCCACAGCACTCCAGCCCACACTAATGGATGTTGTTGTGACATCTCCCGGGACAAGCACAGGCGGAGCCAGCTGCTCCTGCGTTCCGGATGAAGGGTTATCATCTGCACCATCATCTATGCCGCCATCGGCGCATCCATACAGGATGAACGCACCGATGCAGCATATATAAGACAACAACCGTTCTGTTCTCATTTCCGACCGATTTTCTCCCAGACATAGACAGGCCTTTCCACAGGCACAGGTAAGCGCATGGCTTCAGGCATGTCATTTATCTGGAAACGTCTCATAAGATATCCGCGCATGGCATCCTCAGCCTCTCTGAGTGTCATTGCCACCGTCCCTGCAGCCTCACCGGCATTACTGTCGGAAATCTCTCCGAGTTCTGAGCCGTCCCATGCCCTTAGTCCCGATGTTTCCTGAGGCACAGCGCCCATCGGCTGAACGGAAGGTATAAAGCCGCCTACCGTTCCGCGCCACGATGCTGCAGGAGACAGTGCCCCCGCAGCGACCGGATCTGCATAAAACTCCTCTATGCGCATCTGTCCGTACTCTCCGTACCTGTCCACAGGCAGGACCACTGCGACTATTGTGGTATACCAATACTCTCTTCTTCTCGCTGTAAGGGGCTTGTAATCCCCCTGATTGCGGATGATATCGATAAGTTCCTGCTCATCCATACGCATCACCTCATCGATGGAAGCATTGTTGATAGTGGCGAAATACCAACCGTCCGCATATTGATTGGGAGTAAACGTAAAGTCAAATACGGCGAAATTGTAGTAATCCTCATACGGATACCTGTAAGGGTCCTCGTAATACAGGTCGGCACCGTTGATAAGCTCGCATTCCATGGTCACATCAGCCTGGCTGTACACCTTGCCGGAGGTTGAGAAACGTATCTTGGTCAGTCCGGTAGTCACATCTCCCATATAACCGAAAGCAAAAGCATAATACTCTGTCTGCGCCTGAATATTCCCATAAAAGATATCATTCGTGGTATTTCTCTCTATCTCTCCCATACAGCCCACACTTCCATAGATACCGAACAGACTCTGTACGTGATAATCCACTACAGCCTGCATGAAAGCCTCATCACTGCCATAGTCGCCGTACTGGTCTACGGAGATACAGCCCATGACATAGTATTCATTGTTGTTGGAAGGCGTACACTGTATGGTTACAGATGAAGTGGTCACATCCGTGACTGAGAGGTCAAATGTAATGGAGGAAGGCTGCAGCGGCCCGGTCCTGAACTGTGACGTGGCCACACGGGTAGTCCTGCATCCGTTATCCACGCCGAATATGAACACAGTGAAGTCCGTAGACGGTGTGAGAGGAGCAACGTCCATATCATACAGGGTATTGAGGCTTTGCGTCCCGGAATAAGTGTACGTATCAAGTATGCCGCTCTCAACAGCCGAGTTCAGCATCAATGTGGCCATGTCGTCAGGACTATACTGCACAGCAACAGAACTTTCCACCACTTCCACATAGTAACGGGTCGAATTGTTAGAAGGCTCTATCTTCATATCGGCCATATACGAGGCTGACGCATGGACATCCACGTCGAAAGTACAGTTATCGGTAATATCCACTTCCTCAGTTGTAAACAGCTGCTTCTGAAGATTGGTGGTTATGAGGCCCTCGTCAAGGCCGAAAGCATACGCATAATAACCAGTGGACGAGAAAAGCTTTTCCGCCTCCACCTCGCTGGTGCCGATCTCTGTATAGTCACTCCAAGTGGCGGTAATGCCAAGCTGAGGGTTCTGCTGATAGATCCAGATCCAGTCCTCTATTTCATCCGATATCAGATTCATCATTGCCTCATCGCTCTCCCATGCGTCATACTCACTTTTTGCCACTATGCCGGTATAGTATCTGACATTAGGATTGTCCGGGATGACCCTCACCTTAAGTGAGGTTGCGGTAGTCCCGGCATCCTCGAATGAGAATGTGCAGTCCAACTGGTCTACTTTCCTGGTCTGAAAACGCTCGACCGCAAGTCCTGAGAGAGGCTCTCCAGTAGTCTCCAATGCGAAAGCAAACGCACAGTATTCGGTAGCCGGTTCCAGATTAGACCACTTGACTCCCACGTCACCCAGACGCAGGACCTTGCTCAGATACTCCTCGAGAGACATACCTGACTGTTCGGCCTGATAACGGAAATTGAGTATCTCATCCTCGATATACTCCGACTCATTACCCTCGTACTCATCCATATATGACTTGGGAGCCAGACCGTTGGCATAGGTCATCTCCTTGTCATCAGGCATCCAGTACACATTGACCTGTGTCTCCGTTATACTGTCAACAACGATAGTGAAAGGCGGTTCACCGGCAATGGCATCCTGCTCCAGCTGAACAGTCACAGGTTCCGCACCTGGATAGGACAGTGTGAGTACTGCCGTCCTAGGAGCAGTATTGAAGTTGATCTGCGTATGGACCATGACCTTACCGTACTCAGAAGTATCGTAATCCTGAGCCCAGGTCTCATCACATGAGACTTCTATCTCAGTACCGTCCAGGTAGTTGTCAATCCTATACTCTATAGCGATATCTCCTCCTGTCGCAGGAACACTCACCGGCGACTCCGTCAGCAGGGTTATCACTGCATCTCCTGCATCGGCAGAAGTAAGCTGCCGTACCGTCACTATTACCTGTTCCGCGCCCTCATACGACACGGTCACATTAGCCGTACGCGCTCCGTCGTTCATGTTCGGCTCTGCCTGAAAATGAATCTCTCCGGGAACGTCATACTCAAATGAATGCAACCATTCCTGATCAGACTCGGCCATAGGCGTACGGCCGTCCACAGGATTCTCGACTGTATATTTGATTACATTCTCTCCTCCTTCGTAGGAGATGGACATCTGCTCCTCCACATTGATTACGCTGAGCACATTGCCTGTGTCCTCCCGACATCCTGCAAGCACTGACACAGTTGCTGTCAGAGCGATGATTGTCTTAATAGATATTCGTTTCATATAAATTGAAAGTGTTTATATTCAGTTAAATCTGAGATGGAACCACAGCCTCTATCAGCACCGGCTCTCCTTCCCTGCCCTCGCTGTCCATGGCGAAACCGGCACCGCAGAGCCTAGAATTCCACGGTACGGCATACATTACACTGGTCTTGTTGTAATTGGCTCGCCCGTTACTGCGGATACTGTAGATAAGTTCCTCCGTATCAAGCGCCTGCATGTAACTCAATGAGTTTCCGAAACCGCTGAAGTACCATGAGCCGGCATCCTCGGAGGGACTTATGGAGAAGACGACAGCCGCCATATCCTTAAAGTTATAGTTCCTGACAGGATCCTGAAGATAGATGTCATTGCCGTCCATGACCGTATACGATATCTCCAAGGACGCGCTGCTGAACTCCCTTCTCAGGGTACGGAACTCCTCATGGAAGAGAGGCGTGGTGACACCCCCGCTGTATCCGAATGCAAATGCGGCATACTCAGTATCCGAACGCAGATAATATCCGTCCACAGTATATTCATACAACCCTCTGACCAGCTCAAACGTACCGTCCATTTCCGCCTGCTCAACCACATAATTCATAAAGTCCACGTCATCAGAAAAGTCCGAATACTCCTCATAAGGTATCACATAGGAATAATAGAACTCATCTTCGATGGAGGGGGTGCATATAATATTGGCCGTAGAAGGGCCTATACCGCTTACATCTATGTCAATAGTCATGGAGGAACTTTCGGGAGAGCCGGTCGTACAGGATGCGAATGCCACTTCTGTCGTCCGCTCGCCAGCACTGTTGACTCCGAAAACAAACACGGTATACTCAGTATCGGCCTCGAACGGAGCATAATTAAGATCCGTATAAGTGTCCAAAGTATGCCCGCCTGTACGTATCTGCGAGGATGTCTCCCAGTCCATGCCGCTCTGCTGCGCCATATTGATAAACATTGCAGCCACCTCGTCAGGCGTGTTGGAGTCAAGTATTCCACTTAGTGACAGTTGTATCCACCAGCGTGTATCCGGATTGGAAGGAGACACGGACACGTCAAAATCCGAAGAACGGACATCACTGAAAGATATCTTAAACTTGCAGTCATCCGTTATGACCACATCCTCGGTACTATGGGATATTCCCGACACCTTTGTAAGAATGAGACCGCTTTCATCCAGACCGAACGCATATATGAAATACTCCGTACCCGGAATCAGATTCTCCATGACTGCCGCAGCCAACGTGCCTGTCCTGGTGAAATCACTGAAAGAAAACGACAGTCCCATACTGTTGTAATAATCGATAATATTCTGAGTATCGGCTATTACCCCTGCTGCCAGTCTGTCGGCATTGCCTCCATACTCCGACTCATACTCCGTCATGGCAATGACATCCAGCATGTACGGGAATTCAGGTTCCGACGGTTCCACTCTCACCGTGATTGACGACATAGTACTCCCAGTCACCTCGATATCGTATACAGCATCAGGATACCATGCCTCCGGAGCGGTATAGTCCTCATGGAACACCACCCCTTCCGACTTGCCCATCACATCAAGGGAAAAGGCATATACACTGTATGTGACTCCCGGCTGAAGCCGGTCAAACACGCGCTCAGACTCCCCAGTCACAATACTGCGTTTGAGCAGAGTTGTCAGATATATGCCCGCATCCTCAGCCTGTGCCTCAAGAGTGGCCAGAATCTCTTCTACGAACGAGGCTCCGTCCGGATACCCGGCCAACTCATCGGCCATAACTATGCCCGTATAGTAAGAAGACGTGTCGTTGCCCGGATAAAATGCGGCCGACAATGAATACTCCTCATTCTCCTTAAGCACTATATCCACAAAAAGTTCGAAATCCGCCTTATTCTGCCGGATGTGCAGTACGGCCTCCTCGCATCCGTCTCCGGACACGGTAATATCCGCCTCGCGCTCAGAGTCCGTTTTATTAGGTCCGACCGAGAAAGACAGCTCTCCGCCGTCGCATTCCAATGAATCCAACCATGAGGCATCAGAAGACGGTACCAGTACGGTCTCCAATCCACCCTCTACTGTACACGAGAGAGAGAAGCGCCCGCCTACGGCAGGCACATCTCCTATTGCACCGATTTTGATTTTCGCCTTGGTATCCACGCCCTCTCCGTTATCCGTGCATCCTGAGACACACAAAAGCACTGAAAAAAACAAGGATATGAATGTTCCTGCTCTCATCTCTCAGTTTTTATTGCAATTGAACCAACAGAACGGCCAGAACACCGGTTTCTTCCGTTTTAAGCTTAACGTCATACAGTCCCCACGTATAAGCATAACTCGGGCCGAATACGCTATCCTCTATGCAAGTCCAGCACTCGTCAGGGAAAGCAGAGCCTCCGGAATCAATAACAACGGACTCCACCACGGACCGCACATCCCTATACAGGACCTCACACTCTTTTCTTGTAGGTAGTCCCCACCCGGATCCCTTCTCCGCACACCACTCATAAGCGGGGAAATTGCCCGGATGCGCTGCCTCAGCCGCAGCTAGCGCCGCATTGCCCTCAGTGCAGTCCACCGCCTCATAATCCGTATAACCCGAAGTATACAACGGATTGACTGCCCATGAAAGGAATGCCTGGTCTATGGACACCACCTTGATATGGTCAGTAGAGGCCTCGAACACGATTCCCCTGCCATAACCACTGACATCGAAAAGCTCTCCCACCGTCCAGTCAGACTTAATCTCCCCTTTCGCCTCAACAGTCACATGGCAGTCTGCACTGAGGGTCCCGACCGATGCCGTTACTGTCGCGTCCCCTTCTGCAAGTGCGGTGATTACTCCGTTATCCACAGAGACCACAGACGGATCGTCCACACTCCATACAACCGTCTTGTCAGTCGTATTCTCTGGCAGAATCACTGCCTTAAGGACATATGTCTCCCCTACATACAAGTTGCGCTCATTGACAGAAAGGGTTATGCTCTCGGCCTCCACAGGATTGACAGTCACGTGACATTCCGCCGTCACCCCACCGGCAGACGCACTGACAACAGCCTGACCTGCTCCCACGGCAGTCACGACCCCGTTGTCGACGGCAGCCACTCCGGCATCTGAAGAACTCCAGCTGACAGTCCTGTTCTCAGCATCCTCAGGCAGCACTTCTACCGTAAGTTCCACAGACTCTCCTATTCTAAGAGTCAGCTGCGTCTCACTGAGAACAACCTCCTCCACCTCCACCGGTTCTACTGTCACCCTGCATGAGGCGCTCTTGTCTCCTGCAGTAAATGTCACCACTGTCTCACCTACGGCAATGGCAGTCACAAGTCCCGCGTCACTTATCCCGGCGACAGTGTTGTCCGCCGTTGTCCATTCCGGAACATATTCCGCATCCTCAGGTGCCACGACAGCCTCAAGCTGATGAGTATCTCCCGGCATGAGAGTTATGACACTGTCACTGAGCATTACTGACTCCACCACTACGGGGGTCACTGTAACGGCACAGGTGTCGCTGAACCCGTCTAGCGAGACCACTATGCTGGCCGTTCCATTGGAGACAGCCAGTACCTCACCGCCGGAGACCGTACAGCAGGTCTCGTTGTCACTGCTCCACACAACCTCTCCCTCCGGAACAGCACCATCGGGCTGTATCACGTATTCCAGCACGGCCTTCTGCCCTTTCTCCAGGACAATCTCGTCTCTGGACAAGACTATTCCTTCAACTGAAGGAGGAGTCTGAAACTCCTCCCCATTATCGCATCCGCTGCAGAACAAGACCATCGCCGCGGCGGACATCATTGCCAATATAGATTTTCCCATAGCGCTATTTAGAACTCATACACGGCCACCATCTGATATCCCTCGCTCTTGGACGTGTTGGCCGTTGTATAACCGTTACTGTAGTTCGTGTTCACCTGCACATACTCTCCGGCATTGACCTCCGTGGAGGATGTCTGCATACCATTGAGCCACATACCGCCCTCATTGGAAATAATCGTTCTGAGATCATTGAAGTGCCTCATAATCTCAGCCAGCTCATTCTGAGCCGGGACATACCAGTCCGGACCATATGTGTCCTCAATCCACTTAAATCCCGGATAAGACGTCTCATAAGCGGATGACTGACGTATCTTCTCGGTATTCTCACGTCCGTTGTCCGGGCTTACCGCTCCGATGAACACAGACTCACTGCTGTAATACGAACTGCTAAAGGGAGTAGCCTGCAGTCCGACAACTTTGCCGTGACGGCCATTGTCCGTAATGTAGAACACCACTCCACTGTTGCCGTCAGGAGCTGTAAATATATCTCCTATCGCATATCTGACGCCTTCCACTTGAGTGACCGTAACCTCACATGATGCCGACAAGCCGCCGCAATAAGCAGTTATCACGGCACTGCCCGCTTTCAGCGCAGTCACTCTTCCTGCAGCCACAGTAGCCACAGACAGGTCGGAACTTTCCCATGTGACATCACGGTAAGTGGCATTGGACGGAGCCACATTGGCAACGAGAAGCTCATTGTCCCCTTCCTCCAATGTAAGCTCATTGACACTAAGAGTCAACGATGTCACATCGACAGGACGCACACTGACATAGCATGATGCACTAACACCGTTGACCGACAAGGTGATGACTGTATTACCTACATTGCGGGCCATCACATAGCCTTCCTCCGATACAGATGCTATCTTCTCATCCTCAGAGCTCCAGGTGGCCACATACTCACCTACGTTGACTGGAACAACCTCATATGTAAGGGTATCCACATCATCCACTCTGAGAGATATATTGGTCTCACTCAGAATAACATCTTTGACCACAGGCTCAACCACTGTCACCTCACACTGTCCCAGACGGTTGCCGCAACGTGCGGATATAACGGTCACGCCCTCGCCGACAGCCTTGACAAGACCGGTTTCGTCCACTGTCGCTATACTCTCATCAGCAGACATCCAGACCACTGCGCTGTCCGACATCGACTCAGGGAAAACGACTGCCTCCAATGACACTTCTCCACCTACCTGGATAGTCACCGACTCGGGGCTGATCTCAACGGCAAGGACTTCATGAGACACAGGCTCCACCTCTTCTTTATTGCCGCATGATGCTGCCAGAACGATACCGGCAGTCAACAGGAACATACTGTATACTGATTGTTTTAACGTATTCATAATATAAAAGTTTTAACTGTTGGACAATCCGTTACAATTCAATTCTCTGAATCAAAATAACATAATGCGTCTCCGTCTTCAACCGGCCGCCATTTGTGACATACATAACGCCAGGATCCCAGTCGTACTCCATAAAATACCCGGATTTTGCATTCTCCGCAGAGAAGTCTGACTCATAGCAGGTCCAGTACCTTGCTCCATTTTCAACCGTCATGGCAGTACCTCCGTTGGCTTCCAGACCTGCATTGATAGCCTCATGGTTTTTCATCAGCTCCAACAGCTCTGTCTCAGACGGGATATACCAGTCTCCGCCCTGTGAGGCACACCATTCCGCTGCCGGATACTCTCCTGGATGCTCCTCTGCATACTGGATGAGAAGTTCAGTACCTTCCTTTCCATAACCGGTAAAATCATCCCAAAGATCAGTATTTACCATAACAGTCGACCACTGCGCAGAACCTATCTCGAGATGCATGACAGTTATGTAAGTGTCCGACACCAGCGCGACAATACCCTTGTCATGACCTTCGACATCATACAGGTCTCCCACTTCCCATTCTACTACCGGCGCGTCGCTCTCCACCGTGACCGTGCAGACAGCATCCATACCTCCTGCCGAGGCCGTAATGACAGTTTGCCCTGAAGAGACAGCTGTCACAAGACCGTCCTTGGAAACAGCGGCCACATTTCGGTCCCCCGTACTCCAGACGACATCAGCATCTGTCGCGTTATCAGGTTTGACAACTGCTGTAAGCTGCACTGTCTCACCTTCCTTCAGGGTATACTCGGTATAGTTGAGGACAATACTCTCAACCTCTACATTTGTCACGCTGACATTACAGCTTGCGCTCATTCCGCCTACCGTCGCGGTAATGACTGCATCTCCTGCAGAAATCGCGCTTACAGTGCCGTTGGCGACAGTAGCCACATTCTCATTGTCTGATGCCCAAAGGACATAACTATCTGCCAGTTCCTCAGGCTCTATGGTCAAGGCAAGTTCAGACTTCTCCCCTACCTTCAGATTAAGTGTCCTGGGATCAACAGAGACATTCTCAACCTCCTTGGGTTCTACGACAATACTGCATTTCGCATACACCTCACCGGCAGATGCCTGAATCACCGCCAGTCCCTCCGAGACCGCCGTCACAAGACCGTTCTCATCTACAGTAGCAATATCCTCATTGTCTGAGCTCCACTTCAGATCGGACACTGCATCCTCCGGACTTGCAACTGCCTCCAGCTGCACGGTGCCTCCTATCGGAAGGCGGACAGAGGTCTCGTTGAGGATTATGGAATCTATCTGAATGTCGGACACCGTCACCTCGCAACGGTCAGTCTTACCGGCAATCTCAAGCACTATGCCTGTCGTACCTGTTCCTACCGCCGTCACCAGGCCTGCCTCGACTGTCACCACGGACTCATCCTCGCTGGACCAGACTGCAAGGCTGTCCGTCTCCGCATCCTCAGGCAGAATCCTGTATGTCAACTCATACTCTCCCCCGACAGTCAATGACAGACTGTGCCGTGAAAGCAAAATGTCATCAATGCCTCCCTGCAGGGAAACATCCTCATTGCAGGAGACTGCTCCGATAAGAATGGCGGCAACAGCCAAAGCAGACATGGCCGCCCTGTAAAATCTTTTCATCGTATTACTGTATTAAAGGTTAGTTTTTTCCAAATCACTGTAAAATACCTGCGCTGACGCAGCATGAGCTCCGAGCACGGAGGGGTCAAAATCCTCCGCGTCATCACGACTCACACAAAGGCTTCTGATAACCGGGGTTCCATCCACTCCGTCCGCATCGACGCCCAGCGACAGCACGCTGACGTTCTGATAATCCCATGGAAGCACTCCGACAGTAGTACCTGCGGCCGGAGAATCGAAGTAAGTACCGCGATCCTTGATCGCACCCAAGAGGATGTCATAATTGAGACCTTCCATATACTCAGCGCTTCTTGTCTCCATCCATCCATACCAGGAGGCAGTCGCCTGATTGGGCAGGAAACGGATATACACCACAGCCTGATTGCCGTATTTGTCCTCGGGGTATGTCACAGGGTCATAAGCGACAAAGTCGTCTCCATTATACACCGTAATCTCTATGTCCACCTGTGCGTCGCTGACCTCCCGCGCCGGAGTACTGCACTCCGCTGTAAAGAGCCTCGTCGTGGGATACCAGTAACTGCATCCGAAAGCAAAGAGCACGTAATCCTCACCAGGCTTGATAAAACCATACTCAGCATCATAGTACAGTATCTGTCCGGGCATGTCTCCGACACCGGATCTCAGCGAAAGTTCCGGATGACTTGCGATGATGCTGTTCAGCACGGCCTCATCGTTTCCACCCATGCTCTCGTATAGATCACGTGTCATTATACCGTACATATACTCCTCGTCTGCTGAGGTCGATGCTATATTGACCGTCACATTGGAGTATGTGCTGGAAACCACTTCTATTGACAACTCCATATCTGACTGCGGCACCGCCTGAGTAGTGAAGTTCTGCATTTCTACAGCCGTAGTCCTCTCACCTTCAGTGGTAATTCCGAAAACTACAAGCATATAAGAGGTAACAGGCGTAAGATCTCCATAACTCTCACTTACTTGACCCCGAAATACAAAATTATCGTCGGTTGCCCAACCCGGAGAGCTTTCATTCAATGAATTAATGCACGCATCAGCCACCTCGGAGTCATCAAGTCCTAAAATGTCTTCTGCTTCTGTCACCAGAACCACGTATCTGGTCTGGTCTGATGTGGGAGTCACACTGAATGCCACATCATACGTCCCAGTTTCGGTTATACTGATATCAAAAGTACAGTCATCAGATACCTCAACACCGCTTGTGGCAACTGTCTGCGTGAACAACTCCGTATTCTGATACCCGCGCTCGGCCCCGAACGCCCAGAACACATAGTTGCAGTCAGAAAACAGACCGGAGGCGTTGATAGTACTGTCCCCGCCCCTTGTGACCGTTTCCCATGTCATATCTATACCGAAGCCCTGATTCATGTCAATCACAAACTGGGTTTCCTGTATCATATACGGGACAAAATCCGCTATGACATCAAACTCCTCTTCAGAAAGATATCCGGCAAGATAGCGGAAATCCCCGCTTTCAGGACTCACCGTCATACTGATATCCCTTGTTCCCACTTGTTCCTCGACAAAATCGATTCTCTGGTCATACCAAGTGACGGACGTGGTAGTAAACGGAGCCTTGAACACTGATGTCGTAACAGTCGCATCAGTCTGCAAGCCGAAAGCATATATATAATAGTCACTCTCCGGCTGGAAAACGTCCATCTTGCCCTCATAGTCTCCATGATACAGTATTGAGGAATTCTCAAGAAGGAACTCAAGCGAGTAACCATAGTAATCCGCTGCCTCCTGGAATACTCCAAGCGCATACTCAGTAACAGCCTCATCACTGCCTAGGGCATCTATATCGCTCTGCAGACCATTGAGTATGACATAAGTCATTTCCTTATCTTTCGGGATCACTGTTATATCCGCTGCGAAAGCCGTCACATTGCTCACCTCAACACTCAGATCCTCATCCGGCTGCGGATCTTCACCAGAAGAACCGGCCTGAACAATTCTTATGACCACGCTCTCCGCTCCTGGATAGGACATGACTATACTGCCCTCTCTGAAATCGGTTTGATCATTTTCTGTCACAGAGAATGTAAGCGATGTCTCGTCAAGCACCTGAATGCCGGTCACCCAGTCCTCACCGGACACGGCCTCCGGCAAGACTCCGGAAACTCCATTCTCTATCTTATAATTCACAGTATACAGCCTGCTATCCGACGGGATCTCGTAAAGTTCCTGCTCAACGTCAATAACAGGCACTGCCTCCTCTTCCTTTTTGCAGCCCGCTAGAAACACGTACAGAATAGCGGACATCAGTAGTGGATAAATCAATCTTGATCTTAAATTCATGGTCAGTATTGTTTAATTAAAATTGGTGTTTGGTTAAAAACTGATTGTAAATTTATCTATGATATATTGTCCTTGACAAAACCCCTGCAAATCTTTTTTGAGCATTTGACAATTTAACAAATCGTCACTTCCGTATCACATTTTTTCTATTTTTGCAGTATGAGTACAAGGCATAGAATATTACTCTTACTCTTCTTCCCGATTCTGATATCCGGGATAGCCCAATCGTGCAATACCATTGACAATCAAACATATATAGGAAGGGGTAAAATTAACTCCCAATTATCAGGCACACATATAGACTCCCTGATAACACTCTGGAACAGCTACAACAGGACCGGACAACACGACCTTACTATCCAGTCCGCCCGTCCCATTGCGATAAAGGCCATGCGTGAGGCAGACTCGGTCACTGCCATGTACGCCGGCATCTTCACTGCCCAGTCATTCCTGTTTACAGAAAACGAAGTGGACTCAGCAAAATACTATGCCGATATGATAAGCCGTTACGTCAAGACTTCTGGAGAGCCGTCCCTTATGATTAACTTTGACAACATCATGGGCAGCTACTACCTCAAGACAGAGCTGGATTATTCCAAGGCATTGGAGTACTATCTGGACGGGCTGGCCTGCGCGGAGACATACGGTTCCACACAAAGCCGTATCGTCATGCTGGCCAATATAGTCACCATATTCTATCTTCGCGGTGACGGCAGCGGTATGGACTATGCGGTACAGGCATACAACGCCGGCCAGGAAAACGGCATATCGGAATACAGCAAATGCATATCCCTCATACCGATGGCCCAGATGCTGTGCCTCTCTTCAAAGACAGACGAGGCCCTTCCGTATATTATCGAGGCCATGAGACTGGCCCATATGGCGGAAGCCATGACCACGTACACCATCATACACGCCATCTACGCCGGCATCTGCTCTGAGCAAGGAGACACAGACGAGGCTGAAAAACACTACAGTACAGCCGTCAGATACATAGACTATACCGATCCCGGAACCGCAACGCTCGTATATCTGGAATACGGCAACCTGCTTTCCAAACTGAAAAGAACTCAGGAAGCCATAAGCATGTATCTCAGCGGACTGGAGATTTCCAAGAAAAGCAAGAATATGGAATTCCGTCAGGAACTGCTTTACAAGACCGCCATAATGTACAGCAAGGCAGGAGATCCGGATACCGCACTAAAATACTCCCTGAAATACATGACATACTCGGACAGTCTGGTTCAGAAGAAAGAACAGGATTTCAACAGACTTATCCTGAGTAACTCCCAGATAGAACACGAGCGCCAGATGATTGCCAAAGAGTTGGAAAAACAGAAATCCGACAGGATGCTTGTCAACTCGCTGTTCATATCCTTGGTGGTCTGTATCTTCGCATGCTCAATGTTTATCCTGTACAGGAAACAGCTCAAGATGTACCGCACTCTTGTGGCTCAGCACCTTGCCACACATCATGAAGAGAGCAAGCCACGCGGCAAGGACAGTTCCTCCGCCAACAGAAAGGAGATATTCCTGAAATCGGAAAAACTTATGAAAACCGACAAGCTATACAGGCAGAAAGATCTGACGCAGGAGAAATTCGCATCCATAGTAGGCACCAACAGGACGTACCTGTCCCAGGCAGTAAACGAGTACTCAGGCATGTCATTCAATTCATGGCTCAACATGTACCGTATCACAGAGGCAACGACCATCCTGTCCAATCCGGACAACAATATGACCCTTAAACAGTTGGCCGACTTCTTAGGATACAATTCCGTCTCTGTCTTCCACCGTGCCTTTCAGAAAGGCACCGGTATGACCCCGGCATCATGGAAAAAGACAAACCAATAAAATAAGAATCCCCGTCACTGACACAATGCCGTGGCGGGGAATGATTTTACTTGAAAGGCATATGCCCTACTCCTCCTTCATGTAGGTATAGCGGTGGTCCGTGGGAGGCACGAGGGTCTCCTTGACAGCGCGGGGCAGTACCCAGCGGATGAGGTTGAACTCGCCGCCGGCCTTGTCGTTGGTACCGGATGCGCGGGCACCGCCGAAAGGCTGCATGCCGACAACGGCTCCGGTGGGCTTGTCGTTGATGTAGAAGTTGCCGGCAGCATATTTCAGCCTGCGGGATATCTTTTCGAGAGCCAGACGGTCGCGGCCCCAGATGGCACCGGTCAGGCCGTAAGGAGAGGTGGTGTCGCAAAGCTCGACAGCCTTGTCCACATCAGCGTCGTCATAGACGTAGACTGTGAGGACGGGGCCGAATATCTCCTCCTCCATGCTCTTGAAATGGGGATCTGTGGTGACGATGACAGTAGGCTCCACGAAATAGCCCTTGGACTTGTCATATCCGCCGCCCAGCACGATCTCAGCGTCTTTCGATGTCTTGGCGTATTCGATGTAGGATGCGATGTTGTCGAAGGAAGCCTCATCGATGACGGCGTTGATGAAGTTCGAGGGATCGCAAACATCACCCATTTTCACCTTAGCGGCTGTATCCTTGATCTTCTCGAGGACAGCGGGCCACAGGGACTTGGGCACGTACATGCGGGAAGCGGCAGAGCACTTCTGGCCCTGGTACTCGAAAGCACCGCAGTAAGCCGCATTGCCGACCTCCTCAGCCACAGCCGAGGGATGCACGAAGATGAAGTCCTTGCCGCCGGTCTCGCCCACTAAGCGGGGATAGGAGCGGTAGTTGGCGATATTCTCGCCCACCTGTTTCCAGAGGGTATTGAAGGTGGCGCTGGAACCGGTAAAATGCACTCCTGCGAGGTCCTTCGAGGCGAAGATTTCCTTGCCGATGACAGCGCCGCTGCCGGGAATGAAGTTCACCACGCCTGCGGGCACTCCGGCCTCCTCGTAGATCTTCATCAGATAGTAGTTCGAGAGGATGGCGGTGGTAGAGGGCTTCCATACCACGGTGTTGCCCATCAGCACGGGAGACATCGAGAGGTTGGAGGCAATGGATGTGAAGTTGAACGGGGTCAGGGCGAAGATGAATCCCTCGAGAGGACGGTACTCCACGCTATTGATCTGGTTCGGGCCGCTCTTGGGCTGGATGCCGTAGATCTTGGAGGCGAAAGCGGCATTGTAGCGCAGGAAATCGATGGTCTCACAGGCCGAGTCAATCTCCGCCTGGTAGAAGTTCTTGCTCTGTCCAAGCATGCAGGCAGCGTTGATGACAGCGCGGTACTTGCCGGCAAGCAAGTCAGCAATCTTCAATATTATCGAGGCCCTGACTGTCCAGTCAAGCTCAGCCCATTCCTCATGCGCATCCAAGGCGGCCTTTATGGCCATTTTAACCTCCTCAGGACCCGCCTTGTGATATATTGCCAGCACATGGCCATGGTCATGAGGCATGACCACCTTTCCGGTGTTGCCGGTGCGGATCTCCTTGCCGCCGATAATCAACGGTATGTCGAGCTGGATACCGCTCTGTCTTTTAAGTTCGGCTTCGAGGGCTACTCTCTCAGGAGAGCCTTTCAGATAGGACTTTACCGGTTCATTGGCCGGTACAGGGAAATTGAAAACTGCATTTTTCATACTCTATGGGTGTTTTGTTAGTTGTTTTGTCAATTGCCCACGAATATACAGATTTTTAAAAATTTTTCAAATATCTGCCCAATTTTTATCAGCATCCCCGGCACTGGCAGATTTTACAAGAAACCCTCCAGTTGTTGCTGGAGGGTGGTATGCGTCAAATTAAAATCCGTCTACTGTTCAAGAAGCGACTGCACTTCTTCTTTGAGTTTCGGCAGGTGGTTTATCACTATGCTCCAGAAAATATCGGCTGAGAAACTGTCATAGCCGTGGATGATATAGTTTCTCGCATCCACTATCTTTCTGGAGTTGGTGATGGCTATGTCCCTGTCTTCCTTTAGAATCCTGTTCATCGCTTCTCAGATTATCTCTATGTCTCTTTCTACCGCACGTCTAAGACAGAGGTCATCGCAGAACTCCCCGAAGTATTTGGGCTTGTCTCCAAAAAATGATTCCACTTCGTTGATTGCATCCAGAATGTCATGCAGATGCTTGTTTATACTGTCATCCATATATCAGCTGTTTAGTCGAATCCACGCTTTTTCGGAAATAAGGGTTCCTAATCGTCTGCTCCTCCACCAAGTCCACCTCCCTGCCGAAAAGGTCCTGCAATGAGTACTTGAAGTCGAAGTAGTTGTCGAAGTAGTCCTCCACCTCGTCTTTCTTGAAATCCACGACCATATCTATGTCGCTTCCGTCATTGAATCTGTCCGTTAGCACTGAGCCGAACACAAACAGCCTGTTCACCTTGTACTTCCTGCACAGGGCGGCAATGCTCTTTATATGACGTTCTATCAGTCTCATCTTCCTGCAGTCTCATACCAATACTATTCCGTCCTGTTCAACATTCTTGTAAAATGGAGTGAACGAGCATTTTCCCCATTCCTCCTTGGTATAGATAACAGGGCTTATCAATTCCCCTACATCCCAGCTCAGTGCGGCAAAAGGGTAAAGCACGTTGTCATAATCTCCATGCTCTATCTTCGGCTTGTCCAGAAGTATCAGCAGGTCCCAGTCGGAATCCTCATCAGCCTCATTCCTCGCTCTGGAACCGTACAGTATCAACTGCGCTCCTTTCGGGAGAACTTCCTTGGCTATCCGCTTTATCTCCTTTAATATGTCGCTCGATTTCATAACTCCGTGGCTTATATGGCAAATATAACACTTTTATCTTTAAACAGGATTATTTAAATTAAAAGAAAACCCCGGGTAATTCCAGTTTCCGGTGCAACTGTCAAAAAATGCGTTATCCTGAACGGTCAGGACAGCATCTTCTCTGGAATGGCGGGAACAATGGTAACTATAGGAGCAGAGCCATATCATAACAGGCGAATAATCAACACCTTGCAGAGAGCCGATGCTCTTGCCACGCCCTTAGATAGCGACTAAAATCTCCCGTTAAAATCGCAACTATCACATATTAAGCACATTGCATTTCCGAGGTGCTTCTCTGCTTTCCATTGCTGCACCCTTCCGTATCACCTTCAGAAGGCGGGCGGAGAAGGTTATCATTTTATTGCCCGACACATACTTTTTTGCAGATGCTCCCAGATGCGCCTACGCGCCTGAAAACGTTAGTGCTTTTGTTGGTGCCGGAAAGAAAAAAGGAGTCGCGGACATCGCTGCAACTCCTTGATTTTTAGAGTGGACCCGGCTGGGCTTGAACCAGCGACCCCCTGATTATGAGTCAGGTGCTACTAACCGACTGAGCGGGTTGTTAATCTATCAAAATCAGAGAGTTATGAAGCCTTGCCAACTCTATATGGCTTTGTAGTTTACATGACGGTTTACATTCGAGTGTAAATCCAGAACTGGTTAAACATTAAATAATATGATTGTAAATCAATTAGTTGTATTAGTCTTATTTTCTCATTCTCACACCTGCGCCATATTTTCCCGATTTTTCTGTTTATATACCCCTCACGAAATTACTGCGTCGATAACAGAATGATATATAATGAGATAGAAAATCCCCCTTGTTTGGAGGGGATGTAGAGTTGGACTATTTCGTGTGTTGCTCTGCATATTCTTGTTCTACAATAGCCAACCATTTATCAACAGTTATATCGCCTATACCTTTGATATGCTTTGCCATATTCTCCAAAATAGCCCGTCTATCAGCCATATATGGAGTAGACATTAGTCTATTCCAGTTGGCGTCATACATTATCAACCATTGATTAAACGGCTCACTATGAACTCCACGCATATGCAGCATATAACAAAAGTCCCTCCACCATTATAGCAGAGGGACGATTAAACATCTATTTATTCTTGTGGTTTGGATTCTCCGTTAAGCATCTGATACTTGGTAGGATTATATCCACATCCTGAAACGGTCCAAATACCAGTCATATTTTGCACGACTGGCACTAAAGGGGAAAAGTCGTATAATGATTCGCATCCAGTTATTGTTATATTTTTAACTGAATTAGAAATGCCATTTAGGGCAGACATATCCGTCAAGTCTAAAAGACTGTCAAAAGTAATGCTGCCAGTAATCTCTTTTAAATTATTTAGTCCGTCAAATGATGTTATATCAAATCCGTTTTGGACTACGAAATCACCTAATATTTTGTTTAAATTATCAAAACCTTTAAAAGATATTGCATTCCTAACATTTATATATATTCCTCCTACTTGGAATAGATTTTCTAATCCCTTAAACGATGATATATCATAAAGATAATCAGCGGTTATATTGAAAGTGCCACCAATTGTTTCTAATTTATTCAGTCCTATAAAAACACCATTCGCTCTGGGGTATACATTGAAATCTCCGCCTATGCTTTGTAGTTGAGTTAATCCGCTACAAGATTGTGTTGAAACATTAAAGTTACCTCCAATAGATTTTAAATTAGAGAAACCTTCCGTTGAAGTGGCTATTATATCAATATCACCTCTAATGCTTTCCAGACTTTGAAATGGACACGTATCTAAGGTATAGGCATCTGATATTATTAAATCACCCTTAATCTCCTTAAGTTTATTTAAATCCATAGTATAATCTTCAAAATGGTACCAATAATCATAATTCACGATAAAATCTTTACCTAATTGCTCCAAGTTAGGTAAATATACAGGTCCATCTATCAAACTTCCTCCTATGCTTCGCAAATTCTCTATAGTGCAGTTTATTGCTCGACAATCTCCACCAATTTCTGTGAGGCTTTCTAAATTTAAATCTGCAGAATATTCAATACTGGTGGTGCTTATTACAGTTAAGTTCCCTTGTATAGTCTCCAAGTTATTTAATCCCTCTGTCCCGCAGCCTAATCCACAGTCTACCATTAAATCGCCATAGATATGCTCTAATCCGTATAATCCATCAAGTGAAGAGGCATATTCTATATTGACATCTCCATATACTTCGTTCAATTGATTATTCAGCACCTGTAGAGGCCCATCATAGTAGATAGTTATACTTCCATATATTCTTTTATATCTTGAATATGCCTTCAAATCTTCTTCGGAATCCAATAATACATATCCATGATATTCTGAATTATTATATTGCAGTATATAATACTTCAACTGCATCGGACTGTACTTGTCTTTTAATATGACTTCCGTCTCGCGGTTTGTATCAGATGATTCATTCTCTAATATATTCAATGTAAATGTTTTAATATCTGAATCCAAATCTTCTGCGACAGTCTTATCTTGAATCCATGATTGTGCATCATCTGGAATAATTAATTCCGTTTCAACGTTTGAAGCTACCCTAATTGTAAGAGTTGTACTGAAGCTGTTTAATTCAGAGGAATCCCTATTGACAAGAGACATTTCTGCTATCTCCTGTTGAATGGATATTTCTTCTGAAATAAGGTCATTCTTGTCTGAAATGTTAACAGTTGCATTGCGGATTTTCAGGTCACTGTTAGGTTTTATCTGCAACTTAAAAGAAACTGAATCATCATCCTCTGGAACAGATATCCAAGAAGAGTATTCCTCTGGCACCGTCACCTTATATTCTATATTTGCTGATGCCGTCCTTATTGTCAAGGTCTCTCCCCGTGCCGGAACAGTATAGGTTTTTCCGTCAACACCTATTCTCATATAATCCTGCACTATAATAAGCGTTTGAGACAAGTCGCTGTACTTATCCTTGACTGCAATTCGGGCTTCTCTCCTGTCGCCTGTTGCATTAGGCTCTATTTTCAAACTGAAAGCGGTATCTATCAGTGCCTTTGTCTGAACTGTTGAGGGCAGTGAAATCCAAGAGGAGTATTCATCGGGGATATTGACCTCATATTCAATGTCTGTCGTAAAAGGCACCCTTATGGTTTCTCCCGATACGTCTGCCTCAATCCGACTGTCTTCAAGTATAATGTCTCCTGTTAATTGCTTGACGGTTATTGTCGCCTTAATGTCACTGTTCTTATCCTTTATCTCAATTTCAGCCGTGCGGATTTTATTTACAGTATTTGGACCAACGAACACACTCAGGTTATGCTGATACGAATCCTCGGAATCCGTTTCCTCATATGTCACCCATGAAGCATCATCCTCGCCAATTATTATTTCGTATTCCACATCTGAAGTAAAGACAATATCAAGGGTGTCACCGCTTGCATGAACTTCATAATATGTTTCATCAAGGACTATGCTCCCTGATGTCTGTACGATTGTGAATATTTGACACAACTCGCTGTTTCTATCCTTTACTGTAATCTCGGCCTCTCTGGTGCTGGTTTCACTATTCGGCTTGACATTAAAAACAAGTTCGTCCGCCTTGTCTGACTGAATCTGCTCCACCCAATCAACATCTTCCGGTATTATCACTTCATAATCAACATTAGAACGCAACTGCACTCTCACTTCTCCACCTTTGGCTGGTACTGTCTCTTCTGATTTTGACAGAACCAACTCGTCTTTCTGTGCCTGATAGATATTGATGGTCTCGGTTTTGCCGTTACCTCCGATAATTTCGATGCTGCCCTCTCTTTTAGATGTATCCTGATTGCTTTCTACGGAGAACGTATGAGTATAGGTATTCAGCGCTTTTGACTGCGGAACCTCGCTAATCCACGACTGGCAGTCTTCATCTATGACAATTTCATACGATATGTTACTCTGCACCTCAACAGTAAACTCTCCACCCTCCTGCGGAATATCGAATTTATTCTTTGTAACAAGCAGGGCCTCTGCGTATTTTTGTGTTACGGTGAAAGTTTCTACATTCTCACCAGCATACACGGTTATAACCGTATTCCTATCATCGTACAAATCGCTTGCAGATGCTGTCAGTGCAATAGAACAAGAACCTTTTCCCTCACTGGGCTCAATGGTCAACCAATCAGCATCATTGGAGATTACCCAATCGCCATTGGATTCTATTTCAAATGAATCCTCTCCCCCATCACTGGGGAATACAATGTCATCGTAATAAACATTCAGATAAACTTCAGATGGAGATATCTCCTCTTCATCTGGCTTACACGAGGTAAGAGCGGCCAACGCAATTGCCAGTAATGTTAAAATCTTTTTCATGACGTTTTATTTTTGATTTTCTTTAAGTTCGTGTATGAGTTCTTTTAATTTCCCTGTCGGAATTTGCCCTCTCATTGTAATGTTTCCACCATCGGTTTTATCCTCGAAGCAGTAATACCACCATTTATTGTTGATTTTTATTTTCTCAACATTGCCGTGCGCATAGGCATTACGCAGATGACAGAACAGTGATTTTGTCTTTGCTACTTTACCGCTATTATAACAGAAGAATGGAGTTGCCTTAGCCTGAAAATTACTGATATTCCCACTTTTCAAAGGGTAAAACTTAATATGATTTTTCTTACAGTATTGTTTCCACCTTGCTTTACGAGCATCAAATTTCGTAACAGTAACATTTGCAACATTCTGCTCATAATAAAGGACAATGCTCTTATAGCCATAGAGCAATTCCCCATTATTCAGTGTTTGCAGGATATTCATTTGCAGTCCTCTTACACCGCTCAACTCCAAAGCAGATTATTTGTTTACAAAAAAAGAAAGTGTGGAGTTGTTCCGTCTATCTAACCGAAGGTTGTAGCATGACCTGAATCAAATAAACGATGCAATACCCCACACTCGAATAGATATGGGGTACGGGCATAGAAAACCCATTCCATAGTCTACACAAGAATGAGTGCTGTTCGTTGTCCTTGATTCTTTGGAAAACTGCTACATTTTCGGTTAAGGACAGTGCGAAAACACTTTCAACATGTCTTGTCCCACAGATTGCTCCGTAAGACAAGGCAAAGATACGAAAGTTTTCTACAAACAGCACTCAAAATGAGGAGTATTGCATCTCTGAATTTATTTTGTTCTCAGTATGTAAACACTGTTGCTGTGATTTCAAATCTGTTCTTCATATCCAAACTGAGTTGGAAGCATATTTAAGGACGAATGACAGAATTTTGAAAATCTCCTTTATATACCCTCCAAAAATTTTGTCACACCTTTAAATGCTGATATCTAAAAGGATACGTTTAAAACCAAAAGACCTCCAACTCAATCTCCAAATCAAGTTGGAAGCCTCTCCATGTTTTTGTTACTTCTCCTCACCTCATCTGCTCCGCTATCTCCTGTATCACTCCGTCCATGTAAAGTGCCTGCCCGCTTGTTGTTCGTCCCCACCAGTAGCAGTCATGGGCCGATAAGATTACCTCTCCCTTTTCTTTTAGCAGTTCTGCCATGTAGGGAGTAACCAGCCACCATTCCAAGACCTCGCTGCTGTCATCAAAGTTCTGGAGACTGCCCAGTAGGCTTTCATCGTGTTTCATGAGTTCTTCTACGACCAGATTCTGATTGTCGAGGATAAGTCTGTCTGTGATTTCATTCGCTGCCATGTCTGTAAACGAAAAATGCCGTCCCTTGTGAGAACGGCTGATTAAACAATAGTCTCGGTAATGTATGTTGTCTTAGTTCGTTTATTTTGAATGTATGCAGGTTGATATTTCGGGAGTGGGGCTGTCTTTAAATGGATATCTCCAATGCAGTACCTGTCGGGAGTACCCCAGTATAGTAGTCACTTGAAATGGATTTCGGTTTTTCTTTAAGTATGGGCGGGGGTGCTTTGGATAGACACTATGTCCGTGTGCTCAGCCTGTATACAAGAAACCCTCTCACATTGCTGCAAGAGGGTAGTATATGTCAATTAGAATACGCCTATTGTTCAAGAATCATCTGTACTTCTTCTTTGAGTTTAGGCCGGTGGTTTATCACTATGCTCCAGAGAATATCAGCTGTTTAGTCGAATCCACACTTTTTCGGAAATAAGGGTTCCTAATCGTCTGCTCCTCCACCAAGTCCACCTCCCTGCCGAAAAGGTCCTGCAATGAGTACTTGAAGTCGAAGTAGTTGTCGAAGTAGTCCTCCACCTCGTCTTTCTTGAAATCCACGACCATATCTATGTCGCTTCCGTCATTGAATCTGTCCGTTAGCACTGAGCCGAACACAAACAGCCTGTTCACCTTGTACTTCCTGCACAGGGCGGCAATGCTCTTTATATGACGTTCTATCAGTTTCATCTCTCTGCAAATATAGTCTTTTTATGCTGTAAATGCCAATTTCATTCCAACTTTATCTGGAAGTGGTATCTTTAAATGGATGATGTCTCATAACATTAAGGCTTCGCCTTTCATATAAAGGAGTATATAATGTCTCCAACTCTATTTTCATCCAACTGAAATTTATTTTGGAGAATCAGCCTCTGTCCTTATATATTCCTGCTTTCCTTTATCCTTTTCTCTTTATATACCCGCGGAGCGGTCATAATCTCCTGTTATATGGGGTGCTATCAATTCTGCGCCTAAAGTCAAATTTTCTTATAGCAGAATCAAGCTACAGCGCAATATCGGTAGCACGAAAAAAGGGAAGCACCGTTCATGCTCCCCTGTCGAATATCACCTGCTCAATGCGCTATGCATAGTCCTCATCTGTGAAAAGTTCCAGCTGCTTCGGTATAATGTCATATATCGCTTTCTTCTCGCAGAGTATTGTGATGCAGGATGTCTGCTGTCCATCTATGCGTATGTTCTGCTTCTTGACCTCGTATCACTTGGCAAGGTCTGTCGCTACAGCAATCTTACGTATGCCGAGAGTGTTGTATATCTCCTGCAATGCCTCCGCTATCTCCGTCCTCGGTACCGCTTTCCTGTACGGCAGCACCTGTCTGACCATTCTGATTATCTTCTCCGTCTCCGTTACCGTGGATACCTTTACAAGTTCCCTCCTTATGTCCGTCACCTTGTATTTGAGTGCCTTTACCTTTGATTCTCCGAGAGTGTCGTATGCTGTCCTGACAAGCGGCTTGTTCTTCTCTATCAGTATCTGCTCGGCTGTCGGGAACAGTGACCTTGCTGCTTTCAGTTTACAGTATGCCTTGAACGCATCCTTGAAACTTGTCTTTTTGGTTGCTGCTTCCTTAACAGGTCTTTCGGGATAGGCCTCCTCCGTCTTGATTATCTTGATTCCGCTGGCCTGTATCTCGTCTATGAGGTTTTGCCTGTTGCCGTATGTCACGCTCTGGAGTTCCCTTTTCAGCAGGTCGTTGTTCTGCATGTTCCTGTCCGCAATCATCCTGCCGTCCTGCACCTTTACATACCGCTTGTCGGTGTAGAGTTCAGCTATATCCGCTCCGTCATTGTTGCCGTTTATTCTGCTGGCGTATTCCTCCGCTTCCTTGAACGCCCTCTCGCTCGCTTCCGCATATTCATCGTATGTCATGTCGTCCGTATTCTTTGTTGGGGAGAATATGTTGATAATATAGTCCCTGTATATGCTGTTCCTCAGTCTGCCTGCTATCTGGAAGAACAGCGTGTCCACAGGAAGCAGTGAGTGCGGGATGTGACCGTCATTCAGTATCACCGCAAGCCCTTTCCCGTCATAGATGTCGCAGCCCTCGAATGCAGTGGACGTGTAGAAGTTGTACGGCCTCACTGGGTCGGTTATGTCGGCTATCGGATAGTCCTTGCCCAGTTTGTTCCGGTTGGTCGCTATGCTTTCCCTGTTCTTCGAGCATACAATTCTCACTTCCTCCGGTTTCAGTCCTGCATACTTGATTGTCCTGCTGATTACCGTTACACTGTTCACGAATATGTGCAGGTTGTACTCGTCCGTCCTGTTCCCGCAGAACTCCGCTGTCAGTCTCGCCGGGGATGAGGTCTTGACGCTGTGCAGTTCAAGTTGCTGTTCGTCCTGCCATTTGATTTTGACCCTCTGCAGGTGTTTCATCTCCTCCGGCCAGTATTTCTGCTTTACCGGAGTGGCGGTCATATAGACAACATCCTTGAATGCGGTTGCAGCCTTTAGAAGTCCCTGCATTGCTTCCGGTCTGAAGTCGTATGAGTTGAGTATTACCTGCCACTCGTCTATCACCAGCTGGTAATTGTTCCGCACATCATAGCCGTTGCTCTCCAGTATCTCCATGACTTTGGGGAGGGAATCGTATGTTGTCATTATCTTGTGCGTACTGTGGCTCTGCGCATACTCCAGTATCTCTTTCCTGCCTGTCCCCTCGTAAACTCCGAGAAGAATGTCGCTGTGCTGGGATTCCTTGCTCTTTATCAGATTCACATAGGGCACTGCTATGATTGTGTTCTCCTGCTGCATTATCGCAAGTGTTGTCGCTCCGCAGCCTGTCCTGCCCTTGTCCAGCACGCAGTTTGACGGAAGTCTCTCCATTCAGTCTCCGCTGATGTACCTTGCACCCTTCGGTGCGTTCACTGTAATTGTCTCCTTGACATTTGTTTTGATTTTCATTTCAGAATTTTCCATTTTAATTTACTTTTAATTGATTATCACGCATCTTTTGCATTTGAATCTTGTTACTTTGCTTCCATTGCTGCTTGTCCTTTGTAGAATATCGGTGCTATCAATGTTGCGCCTGTACTCATATCCGTATATAGAAAAATCGGGTTGTGGCGCAGAATCGGTAGCAGTTCCGCATTTTAAAAGGGAATACGCATTCTGTACTCCCTTTCTGTGGCGTGATATTCTTTAGAGGTAAAATCGGAGAGCTATGGCTGATTTACGGCCTCTCCGATATGTGCAATGGAAAATCTCCTTATCTGAATCTGTAATGCTAAGATAGGAAATTTTTCCGACTTATCCAAATAAAATTCCACTGATTTACAGAGAATTGAACCTATTGGAGTAATGGCTTCATCATGCTGGCGGATGCTGTGTACAATGTGTTGTCGGGATAGTTAATGAGGCTGGAGGCCGGGTTATATATGTTGCCCGAGTGCTGGGTCAAGATACGGTTGGAAATTGATTCGGAGACTTGGTATCCTGTCTTATATGCTGCCGTCTGCCGTGTTCTGGGTTCATTTAAGACCTTGAATCCCTGTTTTTGTTCCTTGAATGTTCAGAAATTACTGTTTCCGGTACGTTTTCTATCCTAAAGCAACGTTTCAGTTCCGTAAATGTTCAGAAAAGCATGTTTCTTGGTATGATTTGAATGCCTTTGCTGTGATTCAGTGTCGTTTATTGACCGTTCCGGCTGTTTAATGGCTATCTTTGGATGCAAAACAGATTGTTTATGGATACTGATTATAAAGAACCTTACAGGACTGCGGATGTTCACGAGTACGTGCATCTGATTATCAACGAGGTTGCACCGGAGTATGAGCCCGAATTCGGTTACAGGTATGATATTCCGTCTTCTGAGATGTCGTTTGTGCGCAACCTGCCTAAGATGAAGTTCCCTTTCAGCCATGAGGACTATATCGGGAATGAGCCAGTCATAAAGTCTGCGGAGGCACTTGGACTTGACACAGAAAAGTTCTGGTATGCCATGCTCTGCGTGTATCATCTCACCGAGGAGTATTGCATAAAGGCTCATCCCGTACTGGAGGCTCCTATCAAGAGGTTCCGCAGGATTGCCGATATTATACGTGGAAAGGACGCATATATCATCGCCAAGTGTGAGGGCAGGAGGAAGGAAATGATTGATGACAGGCATACTCTCCGTCTGATTGCCGATACCATTGACAGGATATGCCGTGTGCAGGAAAGGAGGTGGGACCCTGCGTTTACAGGCAGTCCGGTGCTTCTTCATGAAACGGAGGAGAAGTCCATTTCCAGCAGGATTGCCTTTGCTGCCAACAGGTACCTGCGGCTGTTCGACAGTCTCAGCATTGCCGGAAAGAGGTCAAAGGGGGTCTCAGTGAACAAGAAGTTCTTCATCTCGCAGGTGCTTCATCTAACCAAGATTGCCGTCAACGATTCGTTCCTTATAGATGAGGAGGCCTTGAAAGGAGTGCTCAACAAGTACGGTGACGAGGATTTCTCCGATACGTTTTCCAGTTTCTACAGCCGTTGAGAAGAGGGGTAAGGATTTGCTCTGAAAGTTACCCCTGTCCACGGTTCGGGTTTGTGATACTTTTGCTGCCGTAATCGGAATGGTTCCGGTTATCTGGCCCGGCAGTTCTCGGGAATAATTAAAAAATTAAAACATATGATTCAAAATCATTCTATCGAGGGAAACCTCACAGACACAGCCGCCAAGGCAACAAACTCATCAGAAAACGTAAAGGGCGCAGAGTCCGCGAAACAGCAACGGAGCAGAAAAGCATCGGTACTATGGTCTACCGTTTCAAAGGCAAGACGGACTTTCGAGGAACAGCTCCACAAGAGTAACGAACTCAAAAGGGAGTGTCTGGAAAAGAAGATACCCTCAGCCGCTTCGGATGTGGAGCATTTCTGGTCTGAGTACATGGACCAAGCAAACGTACTGCTCGACAGCAAAAGATTCGAGAAAGAATGCAGCGACCTTAGAGTTGACCCGACCATCCTTGCTACTCACATCGTATTCCTCGGTTCCGGGACAATGAACAAGGTACTCAGAAACGGTATTGTGAATACCATTGGAAGCAAATACCGCGATTTCACCGAAAAGTTTGTGCCGAAAGAAGCGATGAAGTATGCTCTGGACTATCAACCGGAGAAGAAAGAGGCTGTGGACACTGGGACGGCAGCTTAGTCCTGTCGGTAGTTTAAGAATAAGGGGAGGTCTCATCATCGGGGCTTCCCCTTGTCTTTTATATACGGTTCACTGGGGCTGTACGGATAGGACGTTCTCAATCTCCTGCGAGTAGACTATACTTCCGAACGGGAATTTCAGTTTCTTGTTCTGGAATGTCCTGCCGTTGCTGTGTCTGATGAAGTCCTGTGTCTGCTGTGAGTATTCGAGGTGTCTGTACATGTGGGACTGGAGCCAGTTGATTCCATTTGTCATTGTCGGGTCGGGAGAGTAGTTGGAGATGTCTGTCATACCGTCCTTGCCTTTTATGAGGAAACAGAGGATGAATGCCTCTATCTCTCGGTTCAGCAGGAGTGCGAAGTCCAGTTCTGTACTGCCGTATCTCAGACCTGTCCAGTAGTAGGCTTGTCCCGACTGGTCTATTCTCGGTGTGATGATGAGGGATGTGTCGGGGAAGTTGGTTGATGCTTGTCTGATTAGGTTGATTAGGGATTGGTTGTCCATGCCTTTGAGTGCGAGGCGTTGAATGGGTGTGTAGTTCATAATATATGATATTTAGATGATTGTCAGTTATTTTAGAATAGACATAACAAGAAAAGGACAGGATATCTCACCTGCCCTTTGTCGTTGAATAGAGTTGGATATATGGCGGATTTACAGAAGATTCTTCATGGCCTCATCTATCTGGGAGTTCTCGAAACTGTCGAGGTAGATTTGGGTGACTTTCTCTGAGCTGTGGCCGAGGGATTCGGAGATGATTGCGGTGCTTACTCCCGAACGTTTCAGTACTGTGGCGTATGAGTGACGGGCTACGTGCATAAGTAACAGGAAAGCAAGCGATAACAGAAATGAGTAGATAAAACTTAAATGGTTGGTATTTAGCATATTTG
>CALVDG010000005.1 GCA_944326255.1 uncultured Bacteroidales bacterium | reverse complement strand
TTGATTTCTCCGTCCACCGTAAGGCGGCACATCAAAGGCAGGTTGCCATTAGGCTTCTCGCTACCTTTCTTTACGTAAAATAATACTTTAAAGGTACTTCGCATAACTCACTTTTTTATGGTTACAAAATTAATTCATAGTGAGTTACAGACAGTTATGACAAATAATGCAAATTGCAGAAATATAGCCACTTAGCAACACGTTTTGACTGTATCACTCGGTAATGATGTGGTAACTGAACATTTGCATCATTACTCTATATTACGGATTCCTTCTGCCTTTCATTAAGAGTGAAATGTAGCGTAACAACCACATTCTCAACAATTTTTCCACACTTCTCCGCTTTCTATTACTTCGTTACGTGTTTATTTTATCCTACAAATTTATGGAAAATTTCCTTTCAATCCAGCGTCCGCCCATATTTTCAACTCCCGCCGTGCCAGATTTCCAAACAAAGCCGCGCCATGCAAAATGGTAGCTGACTATTTTTCGTCGGCGAGGATAGCATCGATATCGGAATGGACGGGAGTGCCGGTGGCGTAGTCCCAGAGGGTGACGGAGCGGATCTCGTAGTAGTAGTACCAGTAGTAAAAGAGCTGCTGGATATAGTCCTGGCGGGCCAGATCCTTGGCATCGCGGGCATCGTTGAGCTCGAGCACGCTCATGCGGCCGATGAGGAAGGACTCAACGGAGGCCTGGTAGCGGGCCGAGGCGACACGGTCGGACTCCCGGGCGAGGTCCAGCTGGCCGGCCTGGTTGTTGAACTGCTCGGTGAGCAGGAAGATGTCCTGGTTGAAATTCAGTTCCTCCTGCTGCAGCTGGGAATGTACCACGTCGCGGTTGCTCTCTGCCATGCGCACCTGTCCCTTGCGCTTGCCCCAGTCCAGAATCGGAATCGACAGTCCGACCGAGACCACTTCCTGATCCCTGGACTCATTGTAGGCTATGGCCAGCTCCCGGTTCACTCCGGAATAACCGACTGTCACATTGAGGTCCACCTGATAACGCTGGCCCTTGGCTATGGCCACTTCATAATCGGCCTCCAGCTTGCGGCGCTGGATGTTCTGGGCAAATGAGCTGTTGGCCAACGCCTTGTCCAGCACGTCCTCATAACGGAGCGCCGGCAGCGGGACGGCCTCGGGCAGCACGGCCACTATGGTGTCCTGTTCGGAAAGTCCGAGGAATGCCCGGAGCGTAAACATAGTGGAATTGAGATTACTGCGGCAGGAGGTCACATTGGCCTTGGCCTGCAGGGCCGACAGCCGCAGCTGCATCAGCTCGGTCTCGGATATCTGGCCGATCTCCCGTCTGGCCTTCGCCACCTCATACAGCCGGTCAGCGTTCTCCAGGTTCTGCCCGGCAATCTTAAGATTCTCAGTCGCAAGTATATAGTTGAAGAAATAACTTATCGTATTCATCTTGACCGCCTCCATATTCTCGTCGTAGGCGGCCCGGGACTCGGCATAGCGCACCGGCTCTATCTTCTTGTCCCAGCGGAAAGTATTGACGGAAAAGAGCGGCTGGTTGAATGTCAGGGCAATGGGGGCCGCCATGAACTCGTTGTACCCGTTGCTGCCCAGCTGCCGCGTCAGGTCCAGGCCGGTGCTCAGCGAGACCGTACCGCCTGTAAACGGTATATTCTGCGTCACTGACAGTTCTCCGCTGAGGCCCAGCCAGTTGCTCCGCACATAACCGTAGGAGCCGTCCGGATTCTGGTAGGCATTGTAGTTATTGTTGAATGTCGGCAGAGTACCGTTGAACACCAGTTCCGGCAGCCGCTCCGCCTTGTAGGTACGGAACTGCCAGTACGCGCTCTTGAGCTGGTTCAGCGCCACCGCCGCATCCACCGACTGGCTGCACGCCAGCTCCATCGCCCCCTCCAGCGTCAGCTCCATCACCCCGCCCTGCTTTCCGCCGGCCTCCTGCGCCGCCAGCCCCTGCTGCCCTGACACTGCCGCCATCAGCAGCACCGCCACCGTCATCACCGTCTCTCGAAAAATACGTCTCATTGTTATTGTTATTGTCATTGTCTCAATTATTGTCACTATACATTTTCGTTATATTTCAAGTACCAATTCATCAAGCACTTAGCATTTCCCCAAAATGTTAGGTACCCGATATTTTGCCCAGTAATGCTCATTTTCACTCGTCCTAACATTTTCTCAATTTCATATATCACTCATTCTCAACATATTGCCACACACCTAAAATGTATAGTGACAATATGGAAGCTTCCGGGGTTTCATGGTCATTCCTCCCGAAGGGCCTCCGACGGCCGCATCCCCGAAACCTTCCATACGGAGACGAGCGCAGCCAGAATATTCATCAGGAACACAGCAGCCGCCACGACAGCAGTGACCATCAGTACGGACAGCGGCCCTGAAGTCAGCACCGGCCAGGGCGTCAGGGTCTCGGCCGCCGGATAGACACCGAAAAACTCCGCGCCCACGGTAGCCGACTCGCGTCCCAGCACCAGATTGACATTGAGCACCAGGACGATTCCGATACCCACCGCTATAGCGGTAGACCTACAGGCCCGGGCCACTGCGCTGAGCCGCAGCCTTGCCGGAGTGGCACCCATCGCCTGACGGACACCGTATTCGTCCTGATTCTTCCGCGAGTTCAGCAGCCAGAACGAGAAGGCTCCGAGCACGAGATTGAGGACGATATATATCAGACCGACATTGCGGAGGGAGACATCCATGCTGGCCTGCAGCTTGTTCTCCAAGGGGAAGACCGCAGTTGCCCTGAGATTGCCGAATGAGGCCTGCGACGAGAGCACCCGGTTGAGCTCGGGAAGGAAGGAGTCCAAGTCGGTACCGTCAGCCACACGGGCCACCCAGTAAGCACCGCCGTTGGACAGCTCGTCGTAGTTCACGGCTGCGATATTGGATATCAGCACCGGGGTCGGGACACCCGTGATCTCGCGCAGCTTCTGGCGGGGAATCACGCCGACGACGACGTTGTTGCCGCTCTCGGTGGACTCAAATGACCTGCCTATAGGATTTTCCCCGGGGAACAGGAACTCGGCCAGATCCTCGGAGACCACGACCCTGCCCACAGCATCCTCCGTCAGGAAGGGACTGCTTTCAGGCAGCACCCATTCGTAACCGAACACTTCCATGAAATCGGATCCGGTAACCCGGTACAGCATGCTGCACTCCATGAAATGGGTCGAGTCCCGGAAAACCCTGCCGTACATGTGATTGTCAATGCCGGGGAAATACGGACGGCACGGCGCGGCATACTCCACCCCGCTGACCGAGGACAGGACCTCCCCCATACGCCGGAAATCCTCCGTCATCCGTTCCCGTTCCATCGCCTCCGGGCGATAATCCGGGTCGTAGTCCGGCAGCACCTCCACCGGCACCACCACGACATTCTCATAATCCCAGCCCATGGGGATGAACATACTCCGGTACAGATTCATTATCTCAGGGTCGGCGAGGAACCAGCCCAGCACGAAGACCAGAACGGTCTCCACTATCAGCCACATTCCACTTTTTATCTTCTTATGCGCTTTCATAACCATGCTATTTTTTCTCGTTCAACGAATCCGTTACGCTGTATCTCAGCACCTTCCTTACCGGCAGATACGAGGACAGCAGATTGAGGGCCAGCACACAGACAAACACCAGAAGGTACAGTTCCGGACGGAAAAACACATCCGCAGGAAACACCAGGTCGGCCTGCATCTCCACGGCATCATACCCGGCCTTGCTCTGCTCCAGAGCATTGGACAGCAGGCCCAGAATCCCCCTGGCGAACACCACGCCGAAAAGCCCCCCGATAAGCGTCAGTAGGAAATTCTCCGAGAGCACCTGCCGCACTATGACACCGCCTGGTGCCCCGTATGCCTTGCGCACCCCGAACTCCACGATCCGTTCCTCCATGCTCGAAGCCACCATTCCGCTCAGATTGACAGCCGGGACAATCATCAGCATCAGCACCATCGCCGTTATGATCGAAAGAAGCGTTTCCGCTGACACACCGGAAGTTCTGATATAAGTCTCCGGCCGCACATCCGGTGAGATATAGAACTCCTCTGCCGCACCGAACGAGAGATTGTACCTCGCCGTCACATCGCTTACCCCTGCCCGTACCGCATCAAAGTCCCTGCGGCTCTTGGCCAGAATATACAGATGGCCCGAGCCTAACCAAGGCTGTCCGTCCGCACTGTAGAACCTCGTCCTGTACAGCTGGTACGGCAGCCACACCTCCGCATCTGTCATCATCGCCGTAAGAGGAACATCCCGCACCACCCCGCAGATTCTGAGCGGAGTACCGCCGTAGAGCACGCTCTGCCCCACCGCCGCGTCACCCGAGCCGAAGCACCTGCGGGCAAATGTCTCGGAGACCACCGCCTCCACCAGCACCGGATTCCATTCCCCCGGAGCCTGCCCGTCCCGGAACTCAAACTGGAACACGTCCCAGAAACCTCCGTCCACATACATCACCGGAGCATTGTGGACATTGCCGTCGGGCGCGGTCAGACTGAGCGAACCGCTTCGGAAAGGCGCAATGACATACGACATGCTCTCCACGCCGGGGATATCCGCCTCTTCTATCAGCTGCGCCAGACGCTCGCTCACCATGGTACCCATCCGCGGCTCGCCTTTCGCATCATCCAGGATAACATTGGAGAGAACCAGCATACGGCTGCGGTGCTTCTCCGGATAGATTCCCGAGACACTCATCAGCATGAACATCAGAAAGGCCATCACGAAGGCCATCGACAGCGCCACACCGACGACGTAGATCAGGCTGTACTGCCGGTCCTTGAGCATTATCTGCCAGCTCTGGCGGAAGTATACAGGTAGTTTCATAATCATTCTTCTCTTAAAATTTCTGACGGGCGGGTCCGGGAGACTTTCCACACGGAGACGAGCGCCGCCAGGGCATTTACAACAAATATTACCGCAGCCACGGCCAATGTCACCATCAGCGCGGACAGGAAAGGTGAAGTCAGTACCGGCCAGGGAGCCAGGGAACTCTCGGGCAACGCAGGCATATTGACCTGACCTATAAATACTACGTCCCGTCCTCGGAAGAGGATGATATTCAGCACCACAAACAGTCCGATACCAACCGACAGCGCAGCCTGTCCGAGACCCGCTGCCACTACATCGCGGCGCAGACATCCCGGAGTCGAGCCCATGGCCGTGCGGACACCGAACTCATCGGCCCTGCGGCGGGTCTGAAGGGCATAGTGCGAGAACGCCCCGAGTATCAGGTTCAGCAACAGGTACGAGAGCAGTATGGTCTCCAGTTCCCTGCCGCCATAAGAGTCCATTACTTCCGTCACCGGATAGGATAGTCCTACCCGAAGATTGCCGAATGAAGTCCGGGAAGCCGTCCCGTAATTGATCTGCTCGATAAATTGGCGCATGTCTGTATCCTGCGACAGCCGCAGCACCCAGAAACACTGCCCTGAACGGATGTAACCGACCGGATAGGAGGCCATATTGACAATGACGACAGGACGGGGATTGTCAGTCATAGTCCGGACCTTCTGCCGCTGAATCACCCCGGCCACCGTCCTCGGAGCAGCAGGAGACGAGTTGTTGGCAAGGTACAATGTCTGTCCAACCGGATCACTGCCGGGGAAAAGAGCCTCAGCCAGGTCCTCCGAAATAATCACAGTACCAGTTCCCTCATCGGCAGGGCGCACGCCTCCCCCCGGCGCCAGCACGCGGAAACCGAAAACATCCATGAAATCACTGCCCAGCTCCTTGAGGAAACAGGCAGCCTGTATTTTGACAGAAGTATCCGCATAGACCGTCATGCGCGTCTCGCTGTCGTTGCCGGGGAAGAACAGCGAAGCAGGAGTGAGTGCCTCCACACCGTCCAAAGCAGCCAGCACCCGGCCCATTCTCAGGAAATCCTCCAGCAGTACTTCGTCCTCCGAAGCCTCCGGACTGTATGCAGCAGCCGAGGCGGAAAGAGAGGAGACCGGAACACAGACTACCCGGTCAGGATCCCAGCCGGCAGGTACGGCGTGACGGCGCACCCCGTTGAGCAGCATCGGGTCGGCAAGCAGCCAGCCGATGATGAATACCAAAGCGGCCTCTGTCACCAGCCAGGCATTCCGGACACGACGTGTCCTGTAATAGGAATTGTCCCTGAGCAGTTCCACCGCCCCCTTGCGCAGCACCTTCATCACCGGCTGCACCGAAGCGAAAACAGTCAGCAAGGCCACCGCCGCAAACCCCATCAGGAAAAGACCCGGACGGAAAAATGACTCTGTCGGAAAGAGCAGGTCCGCATCATTGGAAAAATCTCCCAATCCTGCAGTAACCTCCAGTAAATAGCCCGAGAGCATATTCAGCACTCCTATGGACAGGCCGAAGCCCAGGACACCCCCTATAAGCGTCAGCATCAGGTTCTCCGCAAATATCTGCGAGAACATCGCCCGGAACGGTGCCCCGTAGGACTTCCGCGCCCCGAACTCCGTCAGCCTCTCCTGCAGGCTGGAAGAGACCATCCCGCACAGATTGACCGCCGGTATCAGCAGTATCACGACAATGGTTCCGATCACCAGGGACAGGACAAGCCCCGGAACTCCGCCCAGCCATGACACCCTGAAAGACAAGGGTTCTGTCTCATACGACATACTGAACTCACTGTCCTCCGGCTGCACGGCATTGTAGCTGCCGACAGCTTTTTCCACCGCCTCCCGGATATCGGAGAAATGCCTGCGGCTCTGTGCCAGGAAGATTATATAGTTCCCGCCTTCCGGCATAGTGGCCCAATCCGGCAGAGTACGCCTGCGCTCCTCCATATCCCTTGTCAGCCATATCTCCGCATCGGCAATACCGGCTGCGAGCGACACGTCCCGGACTACTCCGCAGACAGTCACCGCACGGCCGTTTACCGTAAGCATACGGCCCACGGCATCTTCATCCCCGAAGCACCTCTGCGCCATAGTAGCGGAGACGACCGCTGCCGGACCGGCCTCCCTTCCCTGACCATACTGTGTATCCTGACCGAAAGGTCTTCCCGCCAGAAAATCGAAATCGAAAACATCCCAGAATCCACCGTCCACATACCTCACATTGGCATAGAAAGCCGCCCTCTCCCCGGATGAGACCAGGACGTCCGCACAGATGGACGGAGGCCGGATTACCGACATAGCCTCCAGACCCTCCGGCTCCGCCTCCCGGATAAGGCGCACCAGGTCATCCGGCACACTTGTAGAACCGAAATACTTGCCGTCTGCGTCATTGTAATACACGCTTGTAAGCAGCATAGTCCGTCCACGGTGACTCTCAGGGTAGACATTCCCCAGCATCATCACCATAAATATCAGCACAGACGAGACAAGTGCCATCGACAGCGCCACACCGATGATGTAGATCAGGCTGTACTGCCGGTCCTTGAGCATTATCTGCCAGCTCTGGCGTAGGTATACAGGTAGTTTCATATGTGTATTCGATTATGTTTTTTATTCAGGTTCGTTTTAATTGCCTTCGCGGCAAGAGGGTGACCCAAAAGGAGGAATTTCAAGGCTTGCGAAGATGAGAAAACCGCAGTGTACTGGCGTACATGAGGATTTTCGAATCAAGCGTAACGCAGAAATCACCCTTTTGGGTCACCATCAACCGATGATGCGGCCGTCGAGCATACGGATGATGCGGTCGGTCTGCTTGGCCTGGGACTCGTTGTGGGTCACCATCAGGATGGTCTTGCCGCGCTGCTTGTTGACCTCGTGCAGGAGCTCCATGACCTCGGCACCCATCTTGGAGTCCAGGTTACCGGTGGGCTCGTCCGCCAGGATGATGGAGGGATCTCCGACCAGGGCGCGGGCGATAGCCACCCTCTGGCACTGACCGCCGGAGAGCTGCGAGGGAAAATGCTTGACCCTGTGGCTCAAGCCCACGGCCTCGATCATCTTGAGGGCACGCTCCTTGCGCTCGGTCGCACCCATCTTGCGGTACAGCAGGGGCATCTGCACGTTGTCCAGGACATTGAGCGAGGGGATCAGGTGGAAGCTCTGGAAGACAAATCCGAGCTCGGTGTTGCGGAAGCGGGCGGCCTCGCGGGCATTGAGGCCCGAAACGGGCTTGCCGTGCAGCTCCACGGTACCGGAAGTAGGCTCGTCGAGCAGTCCGGCGATGTTGAGCAGGGTGGACTTGCCGCAGCCGGAGGGGCCCATGATACTTACAAATTCTCCTTCGCGCACTTCGAGGTTGATATTGTCGAGAGCCATGGTCTCGATCTCGGAGGTTCTGTAGATTTTGGAAATTTCGATAAGCTTGATCATAATTTTAACTCTTTATCTGTTTTCTTACTTTTCCTTTTTGGAGGGTCTGATGCGGAGCTCGGGCTGCTTGGCGTAATCGGACATGTCGGAGATGACCGCCTGCTCGCCCGGCTCAAGGCCGGAGACGACCTCCACATAGTCGTAGTTGGCCTCGCCGAGGGCCACACGGCGGCGGACCAGACGGTCGCCCTCACGTACAAAGAGATCGTAGTTGCCGGCCCCTTTATAGTACGTACCGAAAGGCAGGCGGAGCACATTCTCACGCCAGGCGTAGACCACGTAGATGTCGCATTTCAGGCCCGAGCGCAGGACCGGGGCAGACTCGTCGTCAAGCTGCACCGAGAAGGATATCAGGCCGTCGGTGGACAGAGGCGAGATGCCCGAAACGACTCCGGTAAGGGTGTCCCGTCCGGCCAGCACTGTGGTCCGGTAACCCTCGGCTATCTTGCCGGCCTGCATGTCCCCGAGCTCACCCTCCACCTTGAAGCGGGTGAGGTCGGCCAGCATAGCTATCTTGCTGCCCTCGGAGACCTGGGCACCTATCTCATCCACGATATAAGTCAGGGTGGCCGCATAGGGAGCACGGATACCGGCATCGTAAAGCCGACGGCGGGTCTGCTCCATGTTCTTGCGGAAAATGGAAAGATCCAGTTCCGCCACCGCCTCGTCGGCAGCTGACAGTTCCCTCTGGTTTTCCAGTTTCTGCCGGTTCTCGTCCAGCTCCATACTGGCTACAGTATAAGCCAGTTCCGCCTCCCTGACCTTATCGGGAGTGCCCGCTCCCAGAGAATCCAGATACCGCTCATTGCGCAGGGCGGCCTCCTTGCGGTCAAGCTCCATTTCCTGGATCTTTATCCGCATCTCCATCTCCGAGAGCTGATTGCGGTTGGAAATCCGCATCTGGTCAAGTCTCAGGATCTTCATCTGTTCCTCATCCTCCTGCTTGTCGTAATCGGCCTGCGCGGCTGTCAGATCCAGCCTGAGCAGAGGCTCCCCGGCCTGCACCACGTCTCCAGCCCGCTTGAAGACCTCCTCTACCCGGGACGATATCGGAGCATTTATGGTCTCCTCATAGCCGGGCACGACCCTGCCCGTAGCCGATACGGCAAAATCTATCGAGCCTATATCCGCCGCCGCCATCTTTATACTGCTCTCACGCACTGACGGCTGGATCAGCACGGCCAGCAGCACCACAGCCGCCACCGCCGCTCCTGCTCCGAGGCTCCAGCGGATGATAACCTTGCGGCGGTCCTGCCATTTCTCCTTTGTAGTAAGTTTCCTGTCCATCGCTATTATGCTGTTTGTTTCTTTTTACAATCCTTTCTGTCCAATCCTCCTCCTTCCTTATCCGGCAAGGAGGAGGGACAGCTTTTCAACTATATTAACTTTAAAAAATCATTCATATCCAAGGTCATCGACAGGCTGTACGCATCCCGTCCGCTCAGGCATCAACAACCGCCGTGCCACAACATTAATACGCTAATTTTCAACGCATTGTCCACCTTAACAAATGCACGGAAGCGAACACATGTCCGTTTTCGGACACCCCTCTGCGGACACCTGACCGAACCTCCGCTCAGCCCACGATTGAAAATCTTGGGAATTTTTCATTGAAAATCTTGGGAATTTTATACTGAAAATCATAGGAATTTCTATCTTTGCAATGGATTATAAAACATTCCCTATGTATTACAGCCGCCTTATCGAAAAGGAGATAGAACTTAAGCTGAGAACCTCCGGGGCAATCGTCGTGGCCGGCCCGAAGTTCTGCGGCAAGACCACCACATGTATGCTTTACCAGAAGAGTTTCATAAAGCTGAACACGAAACAGGCCATCGCTATGGCGCGGATGAATCCCAAAGCGGTGCTCAACGGAGAATGTCCCAGGCTGATAGACGAATGGCAGAAAGCCCCTGATATCTGGAATCAAGTCAAGGACGACCTGGATTTCAAATACGAATTCGGCAAATATATTCTGACCGGAAGCTCCACTCCTGCGGACAAGACCGAGGTACATCACAGCGGAGCCGGAAGAATCACTCCCGTAAGGATGCGCCCGATGAGTCTGTGGGAATCAAAAGAGTCAAAAGGAACGGTATCACTGCAGGGGCTGTTCAACGGCGATGCCGCTTCCGTATGGGACTTGAATCAGGATGCGTCTCTGGAGAATATCGCTCATCTGATCTGCCGTGGCGGCTGGCCGGTGTCCGTGCTGGCATCAAAAGATATCTCCATAGAGATAACCAAAAATTATTGGAACGGACTTTTTGTGTTCGAGGACTGCGGGAACGAGCGTTTCCGCAACAAGAAACCGGAAGTGCTGAGAATGATCGTAAGAAGCTACGCCCGTCATATCTCGACAGAAGCCGCAATATCGACCATCATCGCAGATGTACGCCAGAGCAACGAAAGGACAATGGATCCCAAGACCTTTGACGACTATCTGGAAGCCTTAAAGGACCTGTACATCATCGAGGACATGGCTGCGTGGAATCCCGACATCCGCTCCAAGACCTCCATACGCTCGACCCACACACGGCATTTTGTAGACACATCCATCGCATGCAGGGCCTTGGGTGTCATGCCGGAAGACCTGCTCAGAGATCTTGAAAGCCTGGGGCTGTTCTTTGAGGATATGGCCGTGCGCGACCTCAGAATATATGCGGAGACCCTTGGCGGAGAGGTGCTGCACTACAGGGACAACACCGGACTGGAATGCGATGCCGTCATACATCTTGACGACGGACGCTGGGGAGCCGTGGAGATCAAACTGGGCGGAGACGAGCTGATCGAGGCCGGTGCCGATTCACTTAAGACGCTGAAAGCAAAACTTGAGGAAAAGAGCAATGAAAAAGCACCCTCGTTCTTAATGGTACTGACTGCCGTCGGCAGCTCTTACCGAAGAGAGGACGGAGTGTATGTCGTTCCCATCAACCTACTGAAACCGTGACATTATGATACTGATTGTAGATGATGATGATGCGATAAGGGCGTCCCTGAAATTCCTGCTGGGCAGGGCCGGGCTGACGGCCATGGCGGTATCCGGACCCAAGGAGGCCGTCGAGGCTGTGCGCCGGCAGGAGCCGGAACTGATTCTCATGGACATGAACTACTCCCTGTCCACCACCGGCGAGGAGGGTCTGGAGCTTCTGCGGAAGGTGCGTATCCTCGCCCCGTCCACTCCGGTCATACTCATGACGGCCTGGGGCAGCATTTCCCTGGCCGTGGAGGGCATGAGGCTGGGAGCATTTGACTTCATCACCAAGCCCTGGGACAATACGGCTCTGCTGGAACGCATAGGCACTGCCCTGCACCTGAACTCGGCGCAGGCGGAGCAGACCCCGGACACGGGCAGGGGATTCGAGCGGATTATCGGCCGCAGCCCCATGATGCGGGAAGTGCTGGACGCAGTGCTGAGGGTGGCCCCCACCGGAGCGTCCGTGCTCATCACCGGGGAAAGCGGCACGGGCAAGGAGCTCATCGCCGAGGCCATCCACCTCAACTCTCCCAGGCAATCCGGACCGTTCGTCAAGGTCAATCTCGGAGGCCTGAGCTCCAGCCTCTTCGACAGCGAGATGTTCGGGCACAAGAAGGGGGCTTTCACCGATGCCTGGACAGACCGCAAGGGACGCTTTGAGCTGGCCGACAAGGGCACCATCTTCCTGGACGAGATCGGGGAGCTGGAGCCGGTGTGCCAAGTCAAGTTGCTGCGGGTGCTCCAGGACCGCACCTACGAGCCACTTGGAGAGAGCCTGCCACGCAGGACCGACGTGCGCGTGATCTCGGCCACCAACCGCAGCCTGCCTGACATGGTGAGCCAGGGACTTTTCCGCGAAGACCTCTACTACCGCCTCAATCTCATCCCCATCCATCTGCCCCCGCTAAGAGAGCGCAGGGAGGACATTCCCCTGCTGGTAAGGCATTTCGCCAAGGATGTACCGTCCCGGGCGGAGTTCTCCTCCGAGGCGGTGGAATACCTGAGCCGTCTGCCGTGGCCGGGCAATATCCGGGAACTGAAGAATGTGGTGGAGCGGGCCCTCATCATGGCACCCGGCGGGACCATCGGCAAGGACGACATCGCCCGCTGCATGGGAGGTGCGCCGGAGCCGTCAGCCGCACGCTCCTCCGGCAGCCTCACTTTGGAAGAGCTGGAGAAAGAGCGCATCCGCAGGGCACTGTCCGACTGCAACGGCAACATGACCCGGGCAGCCGCCTCCCTGGGCATCACCAGGGCCTCTCTCTACCGCCGTCTGGAAAAATACAAAATAGAACTCTAGGACGATGAGCGCACGGGGATATTTCAGGCTCATAGCCGCATTGATACTCGTACTGACAGTCGGAACTGCCGTTCTCGTACTCGTGCTCGCACCTGAGAAGAAGGAATGGACCTGGCTTGTCATCCAGATCTGCACCGTAGCCGTCATAGTACTGCTGGCCATACTCTACCGGAAAACAGTCCGGCCTATCGACACCCTGTCGAGAGGTATTGACCTGCTGAAAGAACAGGACTTCTCCACCCGGCTCCGTCCCGTAGGACAGACAGACGCGGACCGCATCATAGAGCTGTTCAACCGGATGAGCCGGCAGCTCCACGAAGATGAGGTACGGGCCCAGGAGCAGAACCATTTTCTGGAACTGCTTATCGCCGCATCCCCGATGGGAGTGCTCATCATGGACATAGACGGGAAACTGTCCTCGGCCAATCCGGCCATGTGCCGCTTCCTCGGCCTGACCGGCATCGGCACATACAAAGGTCTCTCCCTGGACGAGAGCGGGCTGCCACTGCTCAGGCTCATGGCCTCCGTGGAACCGGACAGCGGCAGGATCCTCCAGACCGACCCGCTGCACATCTACCGCTGCACCCAGTCGTCCTTCATGGACAGAGGATTTCCACATACGTTCTACATGGTGGAGCCGCTGACCGAAGAGCTGTACGAGGCCGAGAAACGGGGCTACCGGAAAGTCATCCGCATCATCTCCCACGAGGTCAACAACACCATGGCCGGACTGACATCCGCCCTCGGAGCGATGCAGCAGAGCAGCGCGGACTCTGGCGATGAGGATACCTCCTCCATGCTCTCGATACTGCTCTCACGCATTGACCGCATGAGCCGCTTTATCACCGACTATGCCTCGATGGCCCGGATTCCCGACCCGGTGTGCCGGCCCGTGGATGCCAACTCTTTCCTGCGCAGGACAGCACCCTTCCTCGAAAGCCTCAAGGGCCGGCGGCAGATTGCCGTGGTGCTGGACCTGGATGATAACGCCGGAGACGTCAGCATCGACCCTGTGCTGATGGAGCAGGTCCTCACCAACATCGTCAAGAACGCCGTCGAAGCCTTCCCTCCCGACACTCCCAACACCGCCCCAGACGCAGCAGAATCCGAACAGCCCGACGCAGCCTCCATCCAGACATGCTCAAGATACTGCGTCGCTCACTGCAAGCATGATACTGCGCCCAACATCCCCGACGCAGATTCTGGGAACTATCTCTCTGAAAACCAACATAACGCTATCGAAGCACCTGCTAATACCTCCCCGAATCAGATTACCATTGTCTCCAGGCCGGGCTACTGGTGCATATCCGACAACGGCCTGCCCATACCGGAAGAAGCCGCCCGCAACCTCTTCACCCCGTTCTTCTCCACCAAGCCCGACGGCAAGGGCATCGGCCTGACTGTCATCCACGAGATACTCACCCGCTCCGGCATCCGCTTCAGTCTCGCCACCGGTCCCGACCGCATCACCCGCTTCGAGCTCTTCTTCCGCTGATCCACCCCAGCACACCGGCCAGTCACATCAGCAGGCCGCAACAAGTCAACCGCAGCCAGGCCCACCACCTACGATACTCTGCGCCGGTGCATTTACGGGATGTACGCGCATCTTTTATACCTACCAATTGCTTAATAATCAGCACTTTCACCTCACAAACCGATGGATTTCGAGGGGTCGGAAGGCCTTGAAATCCATCTCACAAATTCGCGACACCTTGTCTATCAGGCTATTACGCAAAATACAGATGCCCGCACTTCCCGTTCGTTCCAAGATGAGAGTCAGAATAACCACGTCCCGGTGGATATTTTCAGAAATCTGCGACAAAAAATCCGAATAATTCCATAAAAATTTGCATCTACAGAAATTTTGCCTACTTTTGCAGTGTACTAGATGACTAATACACTATCTAAAGAAACGGCGGGACGGAAGCACAGAGGAGCTGAAGGATGGATGAAGGCGGGATGGAGACGCCAAGGGACGGATGAAGGCAGCACAGAGAAAGTGCCGACGGATGAGGGCGAAGCAGAAGCGGACAAGAGAAGCATATGGGAACTGGAGGCGGGAAAGGCGGAAAGAAAAGATTTGAAGTTAAACGATAAAGCATAAAAGTAAATGTTATGGAAAAGAATGAACCGACAGTAAGAATCGAGAATCTGAGATTCAGCTACAGAAAACACCTGGTGTTTGAGAACCTGTCCATGAGTCTCGAGGCCGGCAGGATCTACGGCCTGCTCGGAGAGAACGGCGTGGGAAAGACCACGCTGCTGCGCATCATCAGCGGACTGCTGCGGCCCAAGAGCGGAGACTGCTCCGTGCTGGGCATCAGATCATCCTCGCGCAATCCCGAAATGCTCAAGGACCTGTACTTCATCCCCGAGATCTTCATCGCCCCTCCCATCCCCGTCAGGCGGTTCGCGCAGAGCAATTCCCTGCTCTATCCGGGTTACGACAACGCCATGTTCGAGAGGCTGTGCCGGACTTTCGAGGTGGATGCCTCAAGCCGCTTCGACCGGCTCTCGCAGGGACAGCAGAAAAAGGCCCTGATCTCGTTTGCCCTGGCCCTCAATACCAGGGTGCTGCTGATGGACGAGCCTTCCAACGGCCTGGACATTCCCTCGAAGACCACCCTGCGCCGCGTCATCTCCGAATGTGCCACCGAAGACCGGGTCATCGTCATCTCCACCCATCAGGTACGCGACCTGGAGAACCTCATAGACCCGATAGTCATCCTGGACCGCGAAGGCATGATCCTCAACGCATCCGTAGAGGATATCAGCAAAAAGCTGCTGTTTACCACCGCCCCGACACTCAGCCCCGAGGCCTACTGGAGCGAGAGCGGCCTGAACGGATACTACCAGGTACTTCCCAACCGCGATGAGGCCGACTCGAGAGTCAACCTCGAAGCCCTTTTCAACGCGGCCCTCAAGAACAAGGAGACATTCAAGACTCTTTTCAGCAAATAAACACATTCACACTTGACTAAATACGTACACACCATGAACGCAACATTCAACATACGCAGGCAGGGCCTGACCATCTACAAGGAGCTTCAGGAGAAATACTCTATAATCCTGACCAGCACATGCATCATTCTCATGATCTACCTTGCCATATGGGCCCTTAATCTCATCGACGGTGAGCCAGTCTCCACCGTAGCCCGTGCAGTCACAGCCGCGACAATCCTCAGCATCATAGGCTGCCTGGCACCCTTCTTCCTCTACAAGAACGAAAACCGCCGCATGGAAGGTGTCTTCTACGCCGTCTCTCCTTCATCGACCCTCGAGAAGTGCATCAGTATGCTGGTCATCTGCTCGGTCATCTTCCCCTTGCTCTCCACAGTCCTGCTGATGAGCCTCGACTCCCTGCTCACCCTCATGCCGTTTGAAGCCAGCTACTCCGGCAGCATCTGGGGCTGCATGTTCTCCTCCAAGGTATATATGGACACAATCATGGGCTTCATGCCTTTCAGTTTCAACACTGACGCAATGCACATTGACTTAGTCAACAAGATGTACGACACCGTAAATCCGCTGTCCATACCGCCAATCGTAGGCATTGCCATGACTCAGAGCGCATTTGTCCTGCTCAATATGCTGTTCCGCCGACACAAGATAGGCTATACCCTGCTTACTTTTCTGGGTATCTGGGTAATAGGGGCTGTCATCTCCGTCATCTCCGCCATCTGCTTCTTCGACAGTCTGCAGAGCAATCCCGACATAGCCCCCGAGCGCATGCTCCAGTGGATGATAACCCTGTCCAGAGCACTCTCACTCATTTACTGCATCCTCCCTATAGTTTTCTGGGCACTCACCTACTTCCGCATCCGCAGGCTTCAGTATTAAGGTCACAGTAAAATGCAAGCAACTATGGAATTTGACCAGCATAAACCGATATACCTGCAGATAGCCGACTCGATATGCGAGCGGATTCTGACAGGACAGTGGCCCGAGGGCGACCGCATACCGTCGGTAAGGGAATGCGGCATAGCCCTTGAGGTCAATCCGAACACTGTCGCCCGCTCCTACGACGAGCTGTCCCAGGACGGCATCATCCACAACAAGCGCGGCATAGGCTACTTCGTAAGCCCCGGTGCAAGGAAGATCATCCGCGACAGACAGCGGGAGGCCTTCGTCTCCGAGGATCTGAAAGAAATCTTCCGGAAAATGGACATCCTCGGCATCACTATCGAGGAAATATCCTCCCTCTACAGGAAATATTCAACAGACAACAACATTTGGAAACAGCAATGAAACGCATACTTACGGTTATTACGATGGCAATACTTACCCTTACTGCCATCGGCACGGCAGAAGCCAGGCAACAGACAGACAGCAGAAACAGTCTGGCCGGCAAGGTAAGTGACGCGGCCACATCCGCTCCCATAGAATTCGCGACAGTGGCCCTGATACTGCCGGACAGCACATTCGTGGACGGCACCACCACCGATTCCACGGGAAAGTTCGCTTTCAGCGGCCTGACGGCAAGAGAATATATTCTCAAGATATCATTCATCGGATACAAAGACGCGGTCATCAGAGTCAATCCGGCCGACGGCACAGACATCGGGACAGTCAGCATCGAACCTGACGCTGAGATGCTGGATGCTGTAGTAGTATCTGCAAGAAGACCTGTCATCGAGCAGAAGCTGGACAAGATAGTAATGAATGTCTCGGACGCCGTATCCACCGAAGGCAGCAACGGCACGGACCTGCTGCGTAAGGCACCGGGCGTCACCATTGACTTCGACGGCAACGTCAAGCTCAACGGCTCATCTGTAGCTGTGTGGATCGACGGCAGACCCTCGAATCTGTCCGGCAAGGAACTGGAAGTCCTGCTCAACTCCACCGACGGCACCACGATTGACCGGATAGAAATCATGGCCCATCCTTCCTCAAAATACGATGCAGCCGGCGGCGGAGGTATCATAAACATCGTCACCAAGAAGAATTTCACCCAGGGACTCAACGGCTCCGTCAATCTCGGATACGGCGGCATGTACTTCGACAGGTACAACCAGGCCGCAGACGGGTCGGTCAATCTGAGCTACCGGGGAAAGAAAACCAACACATTCCTTACCTACAGCGCCCGCTATGACGACATGGACATAATCCTGGACTCCAGATCCCTTTACGGAGAGAACAACTCCATCGCCATGTCCAGCAGGTCCAATCTGCTCAATCAAAGCCTGGACCAGATGTTCCGCGTCGGCAACGACTGGTACATCAACGGGCGCAATATCCTGGGAGTAATCGTCAACGGCACTTTCCGCAGCAGCGGCACCGGCACTTACGGGGACAATTTCACGGAGCACCTGCTCGGAGAAGAGCTGATGGGTCGGCTGGAAAGCGACATAGACAACAGCGACTGCTTCAACGGTATCTCGGCCAACCTCAACTACACCCACACTTTTGACAAGGCCAAGGCCCAGGAACTGACCGTCAACGCCGACTACTCGTACTTTGACATACTCAACAGGAGCAGCCAGAGCGACATACCCGTCCCCGGCCTTCAGTCCATGATAGAGCTGGACTCCAACATTTTCCGACAGAATGCCTCGCAGAAACTGCAGATATGGTCGGTCAAGGCCGATTACCAGCAGGTGTTCTGGCAGACGGGACTGCTGGAGGCCGGTCTCAAATGGTCCCGCACCATTACTGACAACAACTCCGTCCGCGAGGACTTCCTCGGCAACTCCTGGCTTTACAGCGACAGCCTTTCCAACCTCTTCATGTACGACGAGCAGATAGCCGCCGCCTACATATCCGCAGCCAAGAGCTTCGGTCCGAAATGGTCGGTGAAGATAGGCCTGAGAGGTGAGTACACCTACGCCAGGGGCGACTGGCGCAGTGCCGGAGAGCAGAGCGTCAAGAGCTATTTCAACCTCTTCCCCACTGCCTTTGTAAGCTATATGCCTACTCAGAAATGGCGGCTGGCAGCCTCCTACACCCGCCGTATCAGCCGGCCCGGATACAGCCAGCTCAACCCGTTCCGCTCCTACATGTCCGCCAACTCCTATACCGAGGGAGACCCCGGACTTGACCCGCAGTTCTCCGACCAGGTGTCCCTGACCGTCGGCTACGGCCAGCATCTCAACCTGAGCCTGATGTACCAGCACAACTCCAACCTGATCATGCAGCACCCCGAAGTCAATCCCGACAACGGCGAGCAGCGTCTGATCTGGGAGAATTTCGGCACACAGGAGATAGCCGGAGCGGCCCTGTCCGTATCTGAACTGCCTGTCACCAAGTGGATGAACTTCTCGGCCAACTATTTCGCCGCCTACAACGGCAACACAAGTACCTCCGGCGGCTACAGCGACGGATCATTCCTCCAGAGCTTCTACGGCAACCTGACATTCCTGCTGCCGAAGGAATGGAAGATAGAGGTCGGAGGCTTCGGCTCCGGCAACATGACCATCGGCTACATGAATATCCAGCCGATGTACATGCTCTTCGGCGGCATCAAGAAGAACCTCTGGGACGGCCGGGGCACCATCGCCCTCAACGTACAGGACATCCTCCGCTCGTTCCGTAGCGACATCACCTCGTACACCGGCGATGTGCTGACTTACAGCATCCACCAGCGTATGAACATCCAGAAAGTCACCCTGTCCTTCAGCTGGCGTTTCGGTACTGCGACCAATACGCGCAGACGCAATGTCGGCAGCTTCGAGGAGTCTTCCCGCGTAGGCGGCTCCTCGGGCATCAGCACCGGGCAGCAAAGCACGGGAGGAATGATGTGATGGGAGCACCTTTTTTCAAGTTCAGGCAGTTCACAGTATGGCACGACCGATGCGCCATGAAAGTGGGCACTGACGGAGTCCTGCTGGGAGTCTGGGCCGGTCAAGACCGTCCCGGGGAAATACTGGATATCGGCACCGGAAGCGGCCTGATAGCCCTGATGCTGGCCCAGAGATTTCCCCAGGCCCGTATCACAGGCATCGACAGCGACAGGGACGCGGTCATGCAGGCAAGGGAAAACTTCGCCGGCTCGCCCTGGAGCGGACGGCTCAGAGCCATCCACACCAGCCTTCAGAACTACTGTCACGGCCCGGAGGCTGCATCAGAACGTTTCGGCCTGATAGTCTCCAACCCTCCGTTTTACGACAACACACTGACCAATCCGGACAGCCGCCGCTGCACCGCCAGACATACGGGCGGCCTTCCGCATGACGAATTGCTGCTGCTCTCCGCCGGCCTGCTCACCGACTCAGGGGTCTTTAGTCTGATCGTCCCCTCCGAGTCCGAAAGATCCATCCTGCGGCTGGCGGACAGAAGCAGACTTCACCTGCACAGGCTCACCAGAGTCTATTCCAGACCCGGTTCCGGAGTCCGCAGAATCCTTGCCTCTTTCGGCAAAAGTCCCGTTCCCGCCCCGATAGAAGACTCACTTGTACTTACCGACGCGGACGGACACCGCAGCGCGGAACACGCAGCACTTACCAAGGAATTTTACCTATATGAACAATAATCAACACACACTTGTATGAAAAGAACAGCACTTCTCACCGCAGCGGCACTGCTGCTCCTGGCCGGCACTGCAGTCAATGCCCTGGCCCAGAACGACACTACTACGGTTCCGAAGGCCGACACCGTCACCACAGCGCAGACAGACAACAGCACAGCCGGCGTAAGACCGAAAGCCTGGTTCTCGTTCCCGACCGAAATAAGAATGGGTACCGATATGCTTGATTATCCTAAATTCGCGACATTTGACTGGAGCGTCGCTCCTGGAGTCTCTTTCCGAAACGGCCTGTCCATAAGAATCCCTGTCGAAGCCGTTATCGGTATGACAAAAGTAAGTTACAATGACTACGAAGGTCTTTACAGTTCCAACGGCACTGTCGGCCTCAATCTCGGGTATGATTTCCTTAACAGAAGTGACCGATGGAGACTGGAGCTCAACGCCTCCGGAGGCTCTACCTACCTCAAGACCCCCTATCGGTTCGCCTACGCCGACCTGAGCCTGAAATTCGGCTCCAAGCACCTCGGTGTCTATAACCTCTACTTCGGTCTGGGCCTCCGCTACCTCAGCCCCTACAACCCGGACATGACCCAAAAACTCATGTTCAACTTCTCTATCGGCTTCTGGGCCTTCTAAACTGCTCATACGCGGCTTCGAGGGCGGCGTAGAAGTCCTCGCCGAAGGCATCCGTCAGAGGCTTCTGCAGGAAGCGGAAGACCGGGATGCCTTCTTTCTTGCCCTTGGCGAAGGCGCAGGAGCAGATGTTCCATCGGTGGAGATTGAGGGCGGTCATGCCGTTGGAGAGCCTGGAGACCCGGATCGGATAGAGGCGGCAGGAGATGGGCTTGACAAAGTCCGAGCCGCCGCGGCACCAGGACCGCTCGATGGTGCAGAACCAATTGCCTTCCGCGTCGCAGGCCGCATAGGCGCATTCCTCCCGGCCCGGGACCAGCGGAGTGACCATGTCCCCGTCCGAGTCTATCTCGAAAAATCCCTTCTCCTCCACCACCGCCCGGCCCTCGGGCGACATCAGCGGGGAGAACCGGCCGTAATTGGCCTCGATACGCTCCGGCTCATCCTCCTCCATCGGTGCGCCGCTGTCCCCGATGACGCAGCACACCCCGCCGCAGACCGCGTAGTCGCAGGCAAAATATTCCGTGAAAATTTCCGAAGAGACTATTTTGTCGTCTATTATCACCATTGTATCCATATGCTTGATCATTCTTCAGGGATTACCGACAGAGTGGAGAGACTCCCCTCGTCCAGCACAGTAAAGAGCAGGTCATTGACCTGATCGGCCGTGACCGCATCCAGCGCAGCGGAACGTCTTGTGTAAAAGTCCTTCATATTGACGAACCTGTTGCGCAGCACAGACTCCCAGTACCGGTAGTCGCGGGACTCCCGCAGCCTGTCTTTCAGGGCCATATTGCGCTTGACTCCGGCCACCTCACCCTTGCTGACGCCTTTCTCCGCCATGGAGACCAGTATATCCGCGAACATATCCTCCACATCTTCCACAGGCCCGGCTGTCGTGAACCGGAACTCCACAGTCATCACTTCCTCGGGATAACGGTAGAACCTCCGCTCCGCCTCGGCCAGAATACCCCTGAGCGAGAGCTGCCGTATGACCTCCCTCTCTATCACCTTGCCGGCGACCTCCGAGAGCATCCTGTCCTCCACAGTGAGTTCCGAAGGCACGGTGAGCTTGCAGCTGTACAGCCGGCGCGGGAAACTCATCGGCACCCTCACTTCTTCCGCCGCATCGTAGGACGCTATGAAAAATCCGCTGTTCTCGCTGCGGCCGAGTCCGGCTCTTCTGCCGGGCAGGCCGGAAAGACTGGCGTATACGGCCCTGAGCAGGTCGTTCTCCTCAAAGTCGCCCACGAAGATAAACGAGAACTCCGACACACTGGAGAAAAGCGCATTGACAAACCTCAGGGCGGCATCATAGTCCAGACCGGCGATACCGGCCTCCTCCTCGGCCATCAATTCTCCGGACATGGTACGGACATCCCTCTGACGCAAGGCCTGAAAGACCTTCTCGGGCGAATTGAGCGCATACGGCTCACAGCCTTCCTTCATCCACCGGAACTTGCCGAAAGTCCCGTAATCCGGCTCCGCTCCCTCGAAATACATCGCCACGACATCCAGAAAGTCCTCCATCCGGTCCACGGGGAAACTGCCCGAAAGCCTGCGCTCTCCCACCGAGACTGTCCTTTCCAGCGATACACCCAGAGAGTCCTGAAGCCGCTGCATTCCGTACATGTTCATGCCTCCGACCACCGATATCCGGGCCACATCATTGACATACTTGCGCAGCACCGCCAGACTGTCCCCGGACAAGGACAGCCCGCCTCTGGCCACCGCCGTAAAATGCACTTTCCCCGGCTCCGAGTCCAGTCTGCGGAAAGCCACGGTCGCTCCGTTGGGCAGACGTCTGGACACTACCCCGGTGGACTGATTGACGAACCTGGTCCTGTCCGTAATACTTCCGGCGGCGTACTCCGGCTCAGAACGGCGGGGAATGTATTTTTCCTTATACGGTTCCGGTCTGACGGCGAAATATTCCAGTCCCCCGCTGTATTCGGGAGAAGAGCACACCACGGTCAGGTTGCTGTCCGCAGAGAACACAGATGACAGGAAAGCGGTTACCGTCGAACTGTCCACTACAGTCCCGGCTGTCTCTATATAGCTCTTGTACAGCTCTATGCCCGTCATCACATACCCGTCCGTAAAGTTGGAGACACAGAGATCCCTGTAATACCTGTTGTCCAGAGACGAGCGGCGGCTGTAGGTCTCTTCCAGCCCGTCCATAAAGTCCCCGCTGCTCCTTCTGAACTCCCTTTCCGAGATTCCATACCTGAGCACACGTTCCACCTCGTTCAGGATCAGCACATAAGCATCCGCATAATCCTCAGGAGCGCACTCCACCGAAAGACGGTATGAGATACGGTTGAGATAAGGCACTATGCCGGTCTGAACGTCCAGGGCATAGAAAGGTGCGTCCTCCAGCGCGGACATCAGCCGCTTCCTCATGATATCCATTCCGACTTCGGAGACATAGTTGTAGATGAACGGAATGGCCGTATTGCGCAGAGACGGGTCCAGAGGGTCCGCGATATAGTCAAACGTCACTCTGGCCCTGTCGGCCTCCCTGTCCTGAAAATAAAAATACCCTCCCCCGGCGGCATCCAGGACCGAATCCGGGAAATCGGGCAGAGGGGTACCGGGTCTGGAGATTATCTGGAACAGGGCCCGGATCTTGGACTCGACCGCAGCGGCGTCTATGTCCCCGGCTATGACTATCGCCTGCCGGTCAGGCCTGCACCTGTTCTTGTAGAAAGCCGCCACATCCGCCGCCGTATATCCGCCGACAGCCTCCATCAGATCCTCCGCAGCCGGAGGGGCCAGGGGCGTACCGGCGAAATAATACCGCGCCAGGCTGTCCTCTATGCGGCGGTCCAGGGTCATGGAAGAGGCGAACATATTACGGAAGAAATGCTTTCCCCGCTCCACCGATCGGTCGTCCACGATGAGGGCGGAGGACATATTGAACATCGCCAGCAGCATCGAGTCCACCACCGAGGCGTTCTTCCCTATGGGCACATTGTTGAATGAGTATGTGGTATAATAGTCTTCCGCCTCTATCTCAAGGCCGTCAGTACGGCTCAGCCCCATGTCGTCGATAAAGGAGAAAATGGCTCCGTCGGGGAAATTGTGCGTCTCGGTAAGGGCCATGCACTCCATCAGGTAAGTCATGCCCAGCGAGGAGGAGTCCTCCATGGCCAGTCCGTTTCTCTGGACAAATGCGAAATCCGCATACCCCTTGACCGAGGAATTGGGCACCAGATAATATGCCAGACCGTTCGGCATGGTGCCACGGACTATCCTGGCATCGTCCTCCAGAATGCCCACCAGCTGTGCTGAGGCCAGGACTGCACTGGTCATCAATATTATGACGCATAAAAAAATACGTTTCATAAAACAAATGTATAAAAATATATCTTATATTTGTCGGCTGAATATAATCCAATCACATGAAAAAAGTTTTATCTATTCTTACAATCGCCACAATTTCAGCCATATCCCTCTTCGCTCAGGATATGGAGTCCGCGACATCAATGTACAATGAAGGAGTGACCGCACTCAACGCGGGAGACAAAGCAACAGCAATTGGATATTTCGAGGAAGCCCTCGGACAGGCAGCCATCATAGGCCCTGAGGCCGACGAACTGGCCTACAACTGCCAGAGGAACATCCCCACCCTGCTCAACGCCATCGGCAAGGAACTGGCAGCCGCCAACGACATAGACTCTGCAGTAGTCGTCCTCAACCAGGCCATTGCAAAAGCCGAGGAGTACGGACAGAACGACCTCGCAGCCGAGGCCATTACACTGATTCCCCAGCTGTATATGCAGCAGGGCAACCTCTTCCTCAATCAGAAAGACTATGCCGCAGCCGTCGAGAGCTACAAGAAAGTAGTTGAAGCCAACCCCAACGACGCTATAGGATATCTCCGTCTGGGTCAGGCCGCCCGCCGTGTGGACGATGTCGAGACCGCTCTGACAGCCCTTACAAAAGCTTCAGAACTCGGACAGAAGAGCGCGGCCGACAAGGAGATCGCCACTCTCTATCTCACAATGTCCAACACAGAGCTCAAGGCCAAGAACTTCGAGAGTGCTCTTGAATATGCTCAGAAAGCCAATGAGATACTGCCCAATCCCACATCCATGCAGATCGCCGGCACAGCGGCTCTCCAGCTGAAGAACTACGCCGCAGCCATCGAGAACTTCGAGGGATTCATCGCCGCCTCTCCAAACGCCAGGAACATCGACCAGATCAGATATCAGCTCGCTACGGCATACGAGGCCACAGGCGACAAGACCAACGCCTGCGTCAACTACAAGGCCATCCTGAACAACCCTCAGTTTGCCGAGTACGCAAAGCATAAAGTAGACAACGAACTCAAATGCCAGTAGCATTAGAGCTTCTTGCTCCGGCTAAGAATAAGGACATCGGCATCGCGGCCATAGACTGCGGTGCCGATGCCGTATATATCGCCGGCCCCTCGTTCGGTGCCAGGGAAGCCGCGGGCAACAGCTTCGACGACATCGCCGAACTGACCGGATATGCCCACAAGTTCGGCGTAAAGGTATTCCTGACCCTCAACACGCTCATCTACGAGCAGGAGCTGGAAGCGGCCCGGCAGACAGTGTTCCAGGCTGCGGAAGCCGGCTGCGACGCACTCATCGTCCAGGACCTGGGCCTGCTTAGGATGAGCATCCCCCCGATAGAGCTGCACGCCTCCACTCAATGCAATATCCGCACGGTGGAGCAGGCCCGCTGGCTCTCCTCGCTGGGATTCAAGAGACTGGTACTGGCCCGCGAACTGAGCCTGGAACAGATACGGGAGATAGCGGAAGCCGTGCTGGGCTGCGGCATAGAGTGCTTCGTACACGGAGCCCTGTGTGTGTCCTACAGCGGCCAGTGTTACCTGAGCCAGTACCTGACTGGCCGCAGCGCCAACCGAGGCTGCTGCATCCAGGCCTGCCGTTCCCGCTACGATGTAAAAGACGCAGGCGGAAAAACCATCCTGCGCGACAAAGCCATACTCTCCCTGAAAGACCTCTGCCTGCTGGACCGCGTAGAGCAGCTCGCAGAAGCCGGAGCCACATCTTTCAAGATCGAAGGCAGGCTTAAGAACATCTCATATGTGAGCAATATAGTTCGTTCCTACAGCGACACCCTGGATGCCTTGGTAAAGAGCAGTCAGGGGAAATACGTCCGCAGTTCCTGTGGTTCGCCCACCGGAGGATTCACGCCGCACCCGGAGGCCACATTCAACCGGGGCTATACGCATTATTTCATCGACGGCCGGCGCGGTCAGTGGTGCTCGGGAGACTACTCCAAGGGAATCGGCGAGCATGTCGGCGAGACGGTCAGGATACTTAATCCCCGTACCGGGAGTCAGTCCACCGTCTTTGAGATCCGCCTGCGAAAGGGCATCAGCACCCCGCTTGCCAACGGAGACGGACTCTGCGTAGTCTCGGCAAAGGGAGAAGTACTCGGGATGAAAGCCGATATAGTCCGGGGCAATACGGTGACCTGCAACCAGAAAGTAGAGATAACTCCCGGACTTCCGGTCTACCGCAGTTTCAATCACTCCCTTGAAAAGGCCCTGGAAAACAATCCTCCCGTCCGGCTGATTCCGGTTACGCTGACACTCAAAACCATGGAGAGCCCCCGATACAGCCTTACCGCCACCGCCGCAGGAAGCGGAGCCACGGCATCTGTGGACTTTGAGGCGGAACCTGCCGTCAATCGGGATAAAGCCGCCACGGGCCTGCTGTCTTCCCTGAGCAAAAAAAGCGGGATTTTCTCATTTTCACTGACAGAACTGCCCTCGGATAGCCCGCTGCCGTTTCTGCCCTCCTCAACGGCAAACGCCCTGCGCCGCAAACTGGCCGGACTGCTGGAGACACCTCCGGCCCTGCCTGACATGAATCCGGCCGTACCACCGTTTGACAGTATTGACCATAATCGGATTGTGCCACCTGCGCAAAAGCATCAGCTCAACTGCGCCAATTCTCTGTCCCGCAGCATCTACCGGGCAGCAGGCATTGAACCTAATACGGCATTTGAACTGGACCCGTCAGCCCATGTAGAACTCATGCGCTGCAAATATTGCATCCGCTACGAGACCGGACGCTGCCCCAGAATCAATGCGAAGGAAAAGGCTACACCGCTCTACCTGGTAAACCACGGCCGCAGGCTCAAAGCCGTCTTCGACTGTGCCCGCTGCGAGATGGCCATATTAACCGACACTGCCCTCAAGTGATACTTCAAGGAGCTTCTGGGCCTCCACCGCAAACTCCATGGGGAGCTTGTTGATGACCTCCTTGGTGTAGCCGCCGATGATCAGGCCGACTGCATTCTCCTCGGGAATGCCCCTCTGGCGGCAGTAGAAGAGCTGGTCCTCGCTGATCTTGGAGGTGGTGGCCTCGTGCTCGGTGACGGCTGTAGGGTTCTGATTCTCCACTACGGGAAAAGTGTGTGCCCCGCATTTGTCGCCCAGCAGAAGCGAGTCGCACTGGGAGTAGTTACGGGCGTTCTCGGCTCCGGGCAGCACTTTTACCAGGCCGCGGTAGCTGTTCTGGCTGTGGCCGGCGGAGATACCCTTGCTGATGATACGGCTGCTGGTATTCTTGCCGATGTGGATCATCTTGGTGCCGGTGTCGGCCTGCTGGTAATTGTTGGTGACTGCCACCGAATAGAACTCGGATACGGAGTTGTCGCCTTTGAGTATGGTGCTGGGATATTTCCAGGTAATGGCCGAGCCGGTCTCGACCTGAGTCCAGAAGAGCTTGCTGTTCACTCCTTTGCAAATGCCCCTCTTGGTGACGAAGTTGAAGATGCCGCCCCGTCCCTGCGCGTCGCCGGGATACCAGTTCTGGACGGTGGAGTATTTGACCTCGGCATTGTCCAGAACGACTATCTCCACGACTGCGGCGTGCAGCTGGTTTTCGTCCCTCATAGGCGCTGTGCAGCCTTCAAGGTAGCTCACATAGGAGCCTTCGTCGGCCACGATGAGGGTGCGCTCAAACTGACCCGTGCCACGGGCATTGATGCGGAAGTAGCTGGAAAGCTCCATCGGGCAGTGTACGCCCTTGGGAATGTAGCAGAAGGAGCCGTCGGAGAAGACCGCTGAGTTGAGGGCCGCGTAGTAGTTGTCCCCGATGGGCACAACCGAAGCTAAGTACTTGCGTACCAGGTCGGGATAGTCGCGCACGGCCTCTGAGAACGAGCAGAAGATGATGCCCTTCTCTGCCAGTGACTCGCGGAACGTAGTCTTGACCGACACGGAGTCAAACACGGCGTCCACTGCGGTACCGGCCAGCACGCTTCTCTCGTGCAAGGGGATGCCGAGCTTGTCAAAAGTGGCCATCAGCTCGGGGTCGATCTCCTTTTTCTCGGAAGCCTTCTTGGGCGCGGCGAAATAGATGATATCCTGAAAATCTATCTCGGGAATGTCCAGATGGGCCCACGTCGGAGCTTTCATGGTCAGCCACTTGCGGTAGGCCTTCTGGCGGAAGTCAAGGAGCCACTGCGGCTCGCCCTTTTTCTCCGATATCAGCCGTATAATGTCCTCGTTCAAGCCCTTGGGAATGAACTCCTGCTCCACCTGCGTCTCAAAGCCGTGCTTGTACTCGGCGGAGCCTATATCCTTAAGTATGTCGTCTTTCTCGCTCATATTGTCCTTGCCTTCTGCAAAAGTCAGACCGCAAAGATGAGGATTTTTCCGTTATCTTTTGCCTTGACCGACCGATTTTCGGGATGTCAGTCAAGGTGCTGCTGGAGATATGCCTTGACGGAAGCGATGTCCTTGACTTTCTCGACTATCCTGCCGTCACTGTCTATCAGGAATATACCTCCGCCTCCAATGGATAATGAATACAGGTTCCAAATGTCCTCCGCACCGTCCAGGTCGTAGAGCTGGATCCACGGATAACCGTCGCTCTCTATGGCATGACGCATGTCGTCCAGAGACTCAAACTCCCGTGCCACTCCTACCACGGTGAATCCTTTATCTTTGTATTCTTCGTACAGCGGAATGAGTTCTATGGAGTGTTCCCTGCACGGGCGGCACCATGATGCCCAGCAGTCCAGCACGGCTATCCGGCCCTCTATCAATTCCGAAAGCGAATATCTCTCACCGTCCAGAGCCGGTGCGCTGAAATCCGGAGCCGGCATTCCCGGCTTGAGGCTTTCGATGGTGGCCAGAGCTGCATCTGTCTGCTGAACCAGCCAGCTGTCCGGATAGAGTTCGCGATATTCGTAATAGAGTTTGAGAGAAGCCTGATCCACGGTTGCCTGACCGATCAGATTCATCATCTGAATGGATGAATTGAGCTTTGAGCAGACCTTCTGAAGGCCTGCGAGGGACTTATGGTTCCGTATTCTGTCATCCAGCCACTTGTCGTATCCGGACTCTTCTGTAATCCTGGCGTGCATCTCATTCATGCTGTTGAAAGCGGCTAGCATGAAGGCATAGTCCTCAGTACCTTCTTCGGGATAACCGCCTTCACCGTATTTTGAAACTCTCCATTTTGTCAGTTCATAGGACATGCTGTCTACGGCCTCATAGGTCTCGGCACTTTTGTTTCTGTAGAGATACAGCTCTTCGTTATCGGGGCTGCCGGTCACTTCCGCGCGCGGCGTTCCATATTTTTCACTGAAAGTAAAATGCAGGGGTTCTCTGTCCGAGAAGAACGAATAAGTCATGAAGGAGCCGGTCAGGATATCACTTTCTACAACCATTTCATACACTCTTGTTATCGAATCCTGAAAGGACAGACTGAAACGTCCGTCCGTTATGTATCCGTCTGCGACAGGCTTGTCATACCTGAAGTCAGCGTGGTCGGAAAATACGAGCATTCTGGAGCTGTCCGGATAGAAATAAAGGCCCTCGCCACTGACGCTGACAGTATATACCTTAGAGTTCTGACATGCGGTTGCCAAGAATACAGCAGCAGCGACGACGAAAAATAATTGAACAGGATTTTTCATAGAAAAATGAATTTTAAATTTTGCCAAATATAGAAAATTTTTGCCCGGCTTCTGTTAAAAAAAAGATGTATCTTTGGCTTTCAATCTGAAAAATATGGCTACGGAAATATCTTCTATAGGCAAGGAGGCCCTCCTGTCGCAGCTCTTCGAGGGCTGCGGACGGGCAAATGAGCGGGGCAGCGCATTCTCCGGTGACGGGGACTTCAGCACTGTCCACAAGGTGTTTATGGAAAAGGTGGATTTCGACCTGACATACAATCCTCTGCGGCATCTGGGGCACAAACTCGCCCTGAACGTCATAGGAGAGCTGTACGCCCGTTTCAGCTCTCCTATGGGACTGGACGTTACAGTTGCCCTGTCAAACCGTTTCTCAGTTGAGGACGTACAGGATCTCTGGGAAGGCATCACAGCTGCAGCCAAGGAACACGGTGCGGAGCATCTGGCCCTGGACTTGATTCCCTCGGCGGCCGGAATGGTGGTGAGCATCGCGGCCTGGGGCTCTGCCGCTAAGGAGGTGACTGAAAAGCGGAAGAAGGCTCAGTCGAAAGACCTTCTGGTGCTCAGCGGAGATCTCGGGGCGGCATACATGGGACTGCACGTACTGGAAAGGGAGAAAGCCGCTTTTCAGGGCACTCCCACCGGTGCGGCTCCCAAGCAGCCTGATCTGTCCCAGTACAAATACATCGTAGGCGAATACCTCAGTCCGTATCTCAAGCCGGATATCCCCGGACGTTTCTCGGAGGCCGGAATCATCCCCTGCGGAGGGTATTTCGTCAGCCGCGGACTCGGTGACGCCGCCAAACGCATTGCCACCGATACAGGCCTCGGGGTCAAGATTTACATAGGCAGGATTCCCATTGCCTCCAAGACATTCGAGATGGCACAGGAACTTAACCTTGATCCTGTCACAGCTGCTGTCAACGGCGGGGACGACTACCGCCTCCTGTACATTGTCCCCCTGGAGTTCCACGAGACGCTGCGCCGCGACTTCCAGGACTGGGACATCATCGGCCACCTCGCCCACTCCGACGTGGGCGAAGTCCTCGTCACCCCCGAAGGAGCCGAAATCGGCATCCACGCCCAAGGCTACGAACAATAAGAAGATTATGAAGAATACAAAATATACACACGTAGACTGTTTCGCCGGGCCGGGTGGTTTCTGCACCGGACTGACAGCCAGTGGTTTTAACACAAAAGTAGCCGTTGAATACATACGCAGTTGCTGTGACACATATTCCCACAATCATCCTGACGTTCACATGATATGCAATGACATAAGGAAAGTACAGGCTGACGATATATTGCCGTACATACCTGATGAGGGAGTTGATCTGGTAACGTCCGGGATGCCATGCGAGACATTCTCCACAGCCGGTAATTCTTCCAGGTCTTTTTATGATGACCGCCAGGTACTGTTCCGGGAGGGAATAAGAATAGCTCAGATTTGCAGGGCTAAGTTGATTCTTTTTGAAAATGTGCCTGGGATAACCAGCAAGAAGATAGACAAATCATCAGAAAAACTGGTTATTACTCTGTTGAAAGAGGAGCTGCGCGAAGCCGGATACGGCAATTTTGTAGAAGTAATACTGGATGCGGCTTCTTTCGGAGTCCCACAGCATAGAAGACGTTTTTTTATACTGGCCGCAAAGGACGGGACATGGGAACTGACCGTTCCTCAAGAGGAGACAGACAGGCATACCGTCACGGTACAGGAAGCTCTTTGCGGTCTTCCAGATGTAGTGGCAAACAGCAATGAAGAACAGACTGAATACCTTTCCTGTGAATCAGATTACTCTTTACTGATGAAGAATGACAAGTTCTGGAGCAGACAGAACTTGCACTACGACAGGGGCATTCTGAATCACCTTCCGATGAAGCACCGTGAATGCACATTGAAAAGATTTGCACTTATACAACAAGGAGAAAGCCTTAAGACACTGTTTGAGAAATATCAGGGCAAGGAAAGACAGAATCTGCAGGAACAGCGCATATTGCCTAAAAAAATGTTCATCAAACGTAATTACAGACTCGTATCGGATGAACCGGCTCCCACAGTAACCAGTCATTGTCTGGATGAATTTATCCATCCTGACTCCAACAGGGCACTCACTGTCAGGGAATGTGCGCGGCTGCAGTCATTTCCTGATTCCTACAATTTTACAGGCGGACCATATATTGTGCCTCATATAAACAGAGAAGTACAGGATAAATACGAACAGATCGGAGACGCTGTTCCGCCATTGCTGGCATACGCATGGGGAGAGAATATCAAATCAATTTTAAATAAATACAGATTATGAAAGAAGGGATGAAAGAAAAACAAGTTGGAGAATTCTGTAAAGAAGTGTACACTGATGCGTATAATCAGCTACTGGAAAGCCTCCTTGCTGAAAACGGGACAAATTTGGAACAAACTCCCAAAAACAAACTGGAAGCATTTGAGGCCATCGCTCAGAAATATGCAATCAAACATTCAATTATAAGCAGTCTTGAATCGTATCCGGACTCTGACCCTGCATCGGTATGGAAGTCCATTTATGGAGCCCATGTACATAGGAAGAGCGGCGTTGAGGACATACGGACAATAACTAATGTAATCAGTGCCGATCAAAGTTGGAAGAAATCCAGTGGACATGCATTTGAGGAAATGATAAAAGACATATCGGCAGAGGTACTTCAAAAAGAAAATATAAACTTTGTACTGCAGAGAGATTTGACCAAGATGCTTGATGGACATATTCTTGCAAATGAAAAGAGGGACTTGGAATGGCTAAGGAAAAGGGTGGATGAAAGTGTCTTTGATCTGTACGCAATAACTGAACATAACAACAAAAGTTATTGTTTTGGCTGCATTCAGTGCAAAACTAGCATTAGGGACAGAGTTACCCGCGACAGAGAGCCTTCAATAGATGCAATGGGAGCATTTTTCTGGAGTATTGCTATAGTATTGGACGGTAGTTTTCTTAAAATGCCTAAATTTATTTCTATGGTTAACGGCGGCGGAACTGAACACCGCACTAATGGCTGGCACGGTCTGTATGTTTTCACATCGGAAAAGGAAACAGGCAGAATATATAGGACTGACATCACTTTTAAAAAGCTTAAAGACCACGCAGTGAAGGCCGGCAGACAATGGTTGACTCAGCGTCAATGGCTTGATTCAACTTGGAATCCTGAAATCTAAATTGTTATTATATGAAACGTATTGTAAAAAGTATTTTAGCGGCAACACTGCTGGCAGCTGCCGCCTCTCCTGCCACGGCGCAGGAGGATTATCAGCCCTCGCCTGAGATCGTTCAGTCGCAGGAGCAGTTCCGTGAGAACCGTTTCGGAATTTTCATCCACTGGGGTATTTACTCCATGTACGGCCAGGGCGAGTGGGCCTTGAACTACAACGGACTGACCCACGAGGAGTACAGCAAGATGGCCGGGGGCTTCTATCCCGCCGATTTCGACGCAGCCGAGTGGGTGAGCGCCATCAAAGCCTCAGGAGCCAGGTATATCTGCATCACTACCCGTCACCACGACGGATTCTCGATGTTCGACAGCAAATGCACGGACTACGACATCATGGATGCCACTCCGTTCAAGCGCGACATCATAGCCGAGCTGGCCGCCGAGTGCGAGCGTCAGGACATGCCTCTGCATTTCTACTACTCGCTGATAGACTGGGGCCGCACCGATGCGCCGCGCGGACGTACCGGACAGGAGACCGGACGGCCCGAGGCCACCGACCCGGATACGTATTTTGACTTCATGAAGTGCCAGCTGACCGAGCTGCTGACCCGTTACGGCAAGGTGGGCTGCATCTGGTTCGACGGCAACTGGGACCATGAGGAGTGGGAGCAGCCCCTTGACTACCGTTACTACGAGCTCTATCCGCTGATTCATGAGCTCCAGCCCGGGTGCCTGATCGGCAACAACCATCATATCACTCCCTATCCCGGCGAGGACATCCAGATATTCGAGCGCGACATCCCGGGGGAGAATACAGCCGGATGGCACAGCGGCGGAGTCAGCACGATCCTTCCTTTGGAGACCTGCCAGACCATGAACGGCTCCTGGGGCTACCGTATGCGCGACCAGAATTACAAGAGCGTGGATGAGCTGATACGCTACCTCGTCTCCACCGCCGGCCGTGATGCCAACCTGCTGCTCAACGTCGGTCCTCAGCCTGACGGCAATATCCCTGCCGCGGCTCTGGAACGCTTAGCCGCTATGGGCGAGTGGCTCGCAGTCAACGGCGAGACCATCTACGGTACCCGCAGCACCATGGTGAAACCCCAGCCATGGGGCGTGACCACCCACAAGGACAACAAGATGTGGCTGCATGTATTCCCTGAGGATGCATTCAAGAACGTACCCGACGGCCAGATCTACGTGCCCTACAAGGACGGCCGGAAAGTCGCCTCCGTCACTCCGTTCGGCTCCTCAGATGTGAAGCTGGCCTTCAAGCAGTACAAGGAAGGTATCTTCGTCACCCTTCCCTCCGACATGCCCTCCGATACCCCCGACTACATCATCGAAGTCACCTTCAGATAATGATGATTTTTTACAGAAATGGTAAAACCGCTGCAGTTTTTACCATTTCCGTAAAATAATGATACTCAGCAGCAAAAATATTGTCGAAGCTGTCGGATTTTCCATATATTTGCTTCCGTTAACCAATAAATTTTCTAAAGATGAGCAAGTATTTGGATCCAAAGGCCGACCTTACATTCAAGAAAGTGTTCGGTGAGCACCGGGACCTGGTTGTCAGTTTCCTGAATGCTCTGTTGCCCTTCGATTCACCGGAGGAGGAGATTAAGGAAGTATTGGAATATCTGGACCCTGAGCTGATGCCCCGTAACCCGCTGAAGAAGTACAGCGTGGTGGACCTTCGCTGCAGGGACGCAAGGGGTCGGCAGTTCGTGGTGGAGATGCAGATGATGTGGACCTCGGCGTTCAAGCAGCGGGTGCTGTTCAACGCCTCCAAGGCATATGTGAGCCAGCTGGAGACGGGCGAGGAGTATGAACTTCTCCAGCCGGTGTACTCGCTGAATATAGTGAACGATGTCTACTGCGACAGTAAGAGTTATTACCATGACTACCGTATAGTTGCAATAGAGGAGACCGATGAGGTCATAGACGGCCTACGGTTTATCTTCATAGAGCTGCCTAAGTTCAATCCTCAGACTTACAGCGATAAGAAGATGCAGGTACTGTGGCTGCGCTTCCTGACCGAAATCAATGCCAAGACGCGCGAGGCTCCTAAAGAACTGATGGCTGTTCCGGTGATACGCAAGGCCGTGAAGCAACTGGAGGAGGGTGCTTTCACAGACCAGCAGCTGCTTCTCTATGACAGGTTCTGGGATATGGTCAGCACCTCAAGGACATTGATCAACGGAGCTGTAAGGGAGGCTACGAGAAAAGGTCTTCAAAAAGGTATTCAAGAAGGCATCCAGCAAGGTCTCCAGCAAGGTTTGCAGCAGGGCATACAGCAAGAGCGCCTGAAGATAGCGGAGAATATGAAACGAGCCGGCATTCCAACAGAATCGATAGCACAGATAGTAGGCATGACATCTGACGAGATTGCTGAATTGCCTGCTGTCTAGATTTCAAAAGCAAAGTGCAAAAATTGCACATTGCTTTTATGTTACAGATGCAGGTCGCGGATGAGGGTGAGTTCGGTGGACTGCTCGCCGGTCCAGCCGCCCTTGGCCTGGACACCGCACTGGATCTTGACAAAGTCGATGTATTTCAGGCCGGCCGGTTCTCCGTCCCAACGCACTGCATTGGATATGCTGAACTTGTCGATGTCGGGGTCTGTTGCACTCCAGTTGTCGGCATAGCCCCAGTCAAACGGATGTCCTATCCACAGCGAGCCGTTGCCGTTCTGGTCTTCAAGACGGTCTTCGAGGCGGGTGCCGCGCAGAGTATATCTGTCAGCGGTAATCCACGCCGGGTAATAGGTGTCCTGATGATGGTAGGCCGGAAGGTAGTCTATAGTTCCTGAGCCTCCGCGGTTGTCTGTCCATTCGACGCTCATCCCGTTCTCAGCAGGTCTGTAATAGGTGACTGCATAGTCCTGCCAGGTCTCCGGCTTGCCGTATTCAGAGCCGCGCAGCTCATACCATGTGTCGTCGGGCAGGCTGTTACCGTTCTCGTCTTGACTGACCCAGATGATGCCGGGCTCTGAGGATGAACTATGGGCGTTGCCAGTAATCTGCAGGTCCAGGACTCCCTCACCGCCGCTTTCCACGCTGTGGTCGAAGCCGACGGTGATATAGCCGCCGAAAGCTCCGAGCGATACGAACTGACCTTCAGACAGACGCTGGAAGGCATAGTCACAGGCTTCCTGCATTGTGGTGGCGGTATAGCCCTCGTTGATGAACTGGCCTGGAGCCGGTGTATATTCGTAGACTTGCGAGATCAGCGGACTGCTGGAGCCGACAGCAGGGCGGAAATAGGTGCCCTCGGCAGGCAGAACTATCACCGTCAGGTCCTGCGAGGCAGTGGTATAGGAGTTCCGCATGGTCACATTCACGGTATGGCTGCCCTCGGAAGTAATGTCAAACTCGTACTCCGGTGCCTGACCGCTCTGCACCTCGCTTCCGTCCACGGTCCAGGTGTACACGGCATCGAAAGGATACTTGATATCCAGCGGCCTCAGCAGCAGGCTCCGTCCGGAACTTATGCCGTATTCCGTCCGGTCAAATGTCCAGGAGAACGCATCCCCGGGACTGAGCACCTCTACGGCAAACTCTATCTCGTCAGCTCCGTCGCGGTTCTCCGCGCTGAAGCTTACCTCAAACAGTCCCGCCTCATCTGTAGGGAATGTCAGGACAGAATCAGCGGAGACAAGCGTCCCGTCAATACTCCACGAATATGTGACAGGCAGAGCGGACCGGACTTCCGGAGCCAGCACCAGGGACGAATCTTTCAGGACCGAGAATCCGGCAGCCGCTCCAGGCAAGGATATCTCGGGAGGAGCTATGTCATAGACGTCGATACGGATCTCTGCCCTGTCCTCTCCGGCGGAATTGCCTACAGTCAGCTGTATCCAGTATTCTCCCCGCACATTCCGGGAAAATGTCAGGGATGGCTCCGTGGACAGAGTCTCCCCGTCACAGGTCCAGAGGTACACTGTCCCGTCCCCGCAGTTCTCATACTGGGGTGTAACGGTTACCGGATCTCCGACAACTGTCTCGTATAGCTGCTGTTCAAGCACAATTACCGGAGGCAGAGAGCCGCGCTGCTCCCTGCACCCGGTAAAAACAAAAACTATTGAAAATATGAATGCAGAAAAATAATTTCTCATCAAATGCTGATTACAGTCTGACTGTCACGTCGTCATAGGCGAAATAGCCGGGAATGGCCATTCCCCATTCATTGACCATGGATGAAGTTATGTCAAATTCCACTTTTACAGGAGTTCCTAGTCCGGTGAGATCCCACAGAGTCCACTCGTTGATACTCTCACCGTCCTTGGAAAGATAGAACTCGCTGGTTCCGGTGACGGTGCCTTCCGCATCATAGCCCGTCGCTGTTATTTTGGTCCAGTCCGTTTCAGTTCCAAGAACATCGAAAGAGCCCAGATAATAAGAGGTGTTGGTGACGTACATGCTCTCAATGATTCTTCCTACACCGTCCTTGAAGTAGAAGTATCCGGTAGCGATGGAGCTGCCGCTCTTATAGCCGTTGTGTACACAGAAATTCTTGGATCCATTGTGTCCGCTTTCCAGGGGGATGGCCAGCTGAAGCATATAATCACCAGTGGGTTCCTGTCCTACGTAACCGGATACGGCATGTCCTCCGTTCCAGTACACCTTCGCGCCGTAATTCTCGCACAGTTCGGAGGCCAGGAAAGTATTGCCGTCATCGAACCAGCTGTAATCAGTTCCGAGATAGGTGTAATTGGCCTCGTCATACTCACCGTAAAGCAGAGGTCCGCCGTACTGAGGGTCATCGATAAGAGCATCCCAATACTCGCCCTCAAAAGTCAGGACAGCGGTATTCTCTTTTACCTTGACATTAGTGGAAGCCTGTGCGTTGCCTCCTTCCGTCTCAACGCTCACCGACACAGCGAAGTCTCCTGCTTCCAGGAATGTATAAACGAGACTGGCCTCATTGCCGATAACTTGCTCATTGAGTGTCCACGTATAGACTGCTCCTTCGCAGTTCTTGTAGACAGGAGTTATTGTCAGTTCTTCACCTACCACAATCTCGTAACTGCTTTCAAGGGTTACTGAAGGGGCGGGAATCTCTTTCTGGCAGGATGCGGCCAGTACAACTGCGGCAGCTGCCGCAAGGGAAATTTTAAGAATGTGGTTCATTTTTATAAAATTTTAAAAATTTAAATTTGTTCCAATGGTTTTAACTGTTTGGTGGTAAACACTATGTGACCGGGAATATCGCCTGTGCGTGCCGACCACTTGCGGACACCGTCCTGCCCGTAGCAGTGTATGTAGCCGGGAGTCACGTGATCCTTGGCATCGGTCAGGAAGATGTCTCCGTTTGCAGGATTGACGGCTATACAGTAAGGTGTGGTTATCCCGTCCTCGGTGCCGTCGGTGATGAAGTTGCGGGTCACCGTCACCCCGTCCCGGGTATTGAACACTGCGTATCCGGTCCGGTAGTCCAGCGATACGTTGCTCCAGGAGTGAGAGATAACATACAGATAATCACCGTAGACCGCCATGTCGCTGTTCTGCAGCAGTTCCAGTTCCTCCACGACCTCGTCAGTGGAAGGGTCGATGATGTATGTGGAGGACTGAAGGCCGTAATAGTCTCCTCGGGACGACACGTAAAGCATACCGTCGCCTCCCAACTTTACCTGATGCAGGTTGGGAGCCACCTCTATCTCATTGATCACCTCAAATGTGGCCAGGTCTATGACCGACACCGTACTGTCGTAGTCCGGAGCCATATATCCGCCGGAGTTGGCCACATAGAGCCGGCCCGACACCACGGCCATCTCCTCCGGCTGGTAGCCTACGCCGCAGGTATCGACCACCTGCATCGTCACCGTATCTATCTTGGCCACATAGCCCCGCCGGTACTCCGGGTCGAACTCCACCGCCCCGGCGTAGGAGCTGACATACGCATATCCGCCGTCAAATGCTATATACCGGCAGTTTGGGATAGACACCTGAGCAGCATGTACGGCTGTCTCCACATCCATGACTTCCACGAGGTTGGAGCAGTTGATGACGGCATAGAGCTTACCTCCGTAGATGCCCAGGTCATTGCCCACATCCCCGAGCTCCAGAGCCACACCAGGATTGCGCTCGGGATAGATATTGCGCGTATAGTCCCCCGTCCCATAGTCATAATAGTCCAGCGTGGCCTTGTTGCTGCCCATATTGCCCTCGTTGAGCAGGAAGAATCCCTTGACCTCTCCGCTCTCTCCGCCTCCGACATGGTCACCCTCGCCCCGCAGGACAGGATCTTCCTTACGGCAGGAGGACAGACATCCGGCAAGACAGACGGACAGCAGTCCGATAAAAATGATATTCGCTGCGTTTATTCTCATATTATGAAATTGACTTTAATCATGAAATTGGTGCCCGGCATCGGGTAGCACTGGACTACCTCGTACTGCTGGTTGAGTATGTTGTTTACCAGGAGCGTGGCCCTCAGCTCCCAGCCGTTGAACTCAAACGACTTGGTCAGGGACACATCGTGGGTGTACCAGGGCTGGGAATAGTTCTCAGGGATGTTGGCAACGGACTCATACCGCCCTCCGGTGTAGATGAAGCTGTAGTTGAGCGACCAGCTGCGCAGGGCCGCACCCACAGTCACCGAACAGCTGTGCAGGGGTATGTAAGGCACCTGTCCGCCGTACCACTCCGATGAGGGATCCGACAAGTCCCGGGCCCGCTGGAAAGTGTAGCTCACCCTCGGGGACACATCCACCGGCCCGAAGCGGAAATAGCCCTGGGCCGCGATGTCCGCACCCAGTATCTCCACATAGCCGAGATTCATCATCGTCCAGCGGAACTGGTTGGAAGTGGGCATGGCCACTATCTTATTGTCTATCTGGTTGAAATAAAAGTCACCCTGCACATCCACGCCCCTGAACCATCCGCTGCGGCGTATCAGCGACCAGGTGGCCCCGAAGTCGTACTGGACGGTCTCCTCCGGCTCCAGCCACGAGACACCGGTAAAGGTATAATAGAGGTCATTGAAAGTGGGCATACGGTAGGACTTTTTGTAAAACGCCCTGAGTTCCAGGTCTATGTTGCGGAACGGCTTCCATGAAGCGATAACCGACGGTGACAGATTGTGCCTGTCATCCACCCTGCCGCTGCCCGAGCGCAGCACGTCGTGGACGAATATGTACAGAAGTGATGCCGACAGCTTGAAGCCTCCGAACTCAAAGGCCGTCGCTGCCGCTCCGTATGCCGAGTAGCGCATAGGGTAAACGAAATCGCGCATATCGGCGTCCAGACTGTTCCACTGAAAGTCCGTCGCCAGGGACAGTTCCCACCACTTGAAAGGCTTGAACCGATGCGCGGCGGAGAAATACGCCTCCTGCTGGTAGTAACGGTTGTCCACATACATAGTAGTCACATCCAGACGAGGATCTGAAAGGTAATGCAGATAGTCGTATGCGTATTTGCCGTTGAGCAGCAGGGAATACCATGAGGTGAAATCCTTCTTGAAAGAGCCCTGTACGAAAAAATTGTCATCCCGTTGCCGGTCCTGATGCACGAACTTTCCTCTGACCACAGCTCCGGGATAACCCCGCTCCGAGTCGTAAAAGTAGGCCTTGGCCTTCCACCAGCCGTTCTCGATGTCCCCGAACAAGGCCACCTCGGCCCGGGTCATGCGGATATCCCCGTTCTGCCTGATGCCTGTCGTGTCGTAACCGTTCTGCTTGGCATACGTGAACTTATAGCGGCCCGAAGTATACAGGAACTCCGTACTGGCCGAGAGCGATACCCGGTCCGATATCCTGTGTTCCCACAGCACCGACGGATTGACCGTGGCGAACGATCCGCCCTTGAGGCCTAGGTTCCAGTTGTTGCGTTTCCCGTCCTCAAAGCGGGGCTTCTTGGTCTGCAGATAGACCGCTGTCGCCGAGGCATAGTCCTTGGCCGACTGGAGAGTCGAGCTCTTCTGGCCGTTGTACAAGGAGACGGATTCCATATTGTCTAAGGAGAACCGCCCCAGGTCCACTATTCCGTTCTGCGCATTGCCCAGCTCCACACCGTCGTAGAACACTCCCACATGCTGGCTGCCTAGGCTGCGGACATTTATCGTCTTGAGCCCGCCGATACCGCCGTAGTCCTTGATCTGCACACCCGAGAAATACCGTATGGCATCGGCTATGGAATGTGTGCCCAGAGTGCGCAGCTTCTCTCCCGAGAGCATCTGCACCGGCACTATCTCCTGCGAGGTGCGGGTCGCCACCACCATCAGCTCGTCCAATGCGTAGACCGTATCCACTTCCGGAATCGTATCCACTGCACTTGCAGGCATATCGTATACGGCAGCTGCCCGGGCTCTCTCAGCCGGGCTCACCCGCGCTCCGTACGCTACAGGAGCTGCCGACAACAGAAATGCCGTCAGGGCCGACACCGTCAGCACTACAGGAAACATCATTCTATCTATGAATCGCACTGCCATATTCTTTTCCTAAAATGGACAGCAGCTTGAAGAGCAGAAACGCCGCGAAGACCTCTAGAGTCCGGAGCCTAAACACCCGTAGGCCGCTGATCCGTGTCGCAAGGCAGGTCTTCTGACTCGTTCCGTTCCGGACGCCTTCCCGAATCCCGGCAGACGGTCTATCTCCCAGGGCATCAGTGGCAAAAGTGCCGGAACATCATTGGAACTCACAGCAGCGGGAACTGTCCGGGACTCTCACCCGGTTCCCTTTTAATCCTATACGGAACCGTTGCGCCCGCAAATATATGCATTTTTTCAATATCCATACAATATCCGTCTGCAACCACTCCGGCGGGACGGCAGTATTGATTGTAGCGGGGCAAGCTTGCAAGTCCGTATATCGCTGACTGTCTTTTAGTTAGTTTCTTAAAAAGGTGCCCTGTCGCCGTTTCAAAAGCCGACAGGGCACCTTTTCGCACCACCAAGTCACTGACTATCAGAGCACTGTTCATATCATTCCTTGCCACGTCTCCTATTACGGTTTCAGTTGAACGAGACCCTGAGCGGTTTTCCGGCCAGAGCGTCCTCTATCTTGCCGCTTCTCCAATCACTTCTTCAGCGAATGAATCTGATAATGCCCGACAAGGCTCCGGGGACAGTCGGATGCCCTGTTATTTCTTATGCAGGATGCCTCTGAGGAGCTGGGGATCCGTGCCGGTCAGACGCGCCAGCTGTTTCGGGCCCAGGCCGTAACGCTTGCGCAAGATGGAGGCGAGGGAGTATCGGGCCTCCACGCTCAGACCGTCGGGTGAGTCGCAGCCGAACTTCTCGCGGCAGATTACACGTACTGAGACTGCCAGTTCCTCATCGGAGTAGGTGGACTTGGAGAGATGGTTTTCAGTAAGCTCCATCTCCAGATCATCGTTGCGGGAAAGAAAATACAGCATACGGCCGACATGACCGAAGAGGGTCTCCACTGCCCGGTAATCCACGTAACATGACGGATCCACCATACCGTCTGTCGTAACGATATAGTCTGAAGGAAGCCGATAATGCGAACGGAGTATCCCGCGCATCTTTTTAGTGCCCACATCCTCTACTGTAATACCGTCAACGACTCTGTCTTTATTGAAGTAAAGCGACGCGGAGCTCCAGCGGTAGAACTGAGGCATGACTCCGAGACCGGCCCCGACCGGGTTGCGCAACACATACCCGATGACCCTGAGAAGGTAATCGTCCGTATCTATCTGCTTGACACAGATGCCAGCCATACCTACATCGGCAATTAGTGACAGACGCTTCTTGTAGGCTACGATAAAAGCCCTGCAGTCTTTCTCAACTCCGTGAACGACAAAATGGACATGATTGCTCATCAGGCAGAAAGCCAGGACAGTGATGTCATAAGAAAGCGACAGTGCCGGCACTCCGTTCATCCCGAAGATGTAGTCTCTCACATCCTTGAAGATAATCTCCCGCGCCAGCCCGTCCGTACAGATGTGCCAGTAACTTTTCTCCATAGCGCAAATATCACACAAATTTCCCGCAATCGCAATAGGCTAATTATTAAAAATTTACGCTATTGGTAAAATAGACGTATCTTTCTGGACAACATCGCAGGTCCATGCCGCTCCTACCTATCAGTCTGCCACAATATCCCTTCCTGGCAATTTTCAGATTCACTTTTGGGGCACGGAGCAGATACATTATTTATCTAGTAATCAGCAACTTATCTATAACAAAAGGTGGCGCGTCGGCGTTTCAAAAGGCGACAGGGCACCTTCTCAACGCAGGTTGTCGATGATTATCAGGTACTTAGCAACTTGCACCTTTCCCGCAAACTGACTGCTGATAAAACCAACAGCCGGGCAATCCAATGGGGGACGGCTCCGGCTGTGCGGTATCGTGATGAAATATGTGCTTTAGAAGAGGGGCTCGCCGGTCATGTCGGCAGGGGCGGGGATGCCCATGAGCTTGAGCATGGTGGGGGCGATGTCGGCCAGGCGGCCGTCGCGGAGGCTCTTGACATCATCGTCTACGGCAATGAAGGGCACTGGGTTGAGGGAGTGGGCGGTGTTGGGGGTACCGTCCTCGTTGACTGCGTGGTCGGCGTTGCCGTGGTCGGCGGTGATGAGCACGCTGTAGCCGCCTGCACGGGCTGCGGCGACTACCTTGGCCACGCACTCGTCCACGGTCTTGACGGCCTTGCAGATAGCCTCGTAGACTCCGGTGTGGCCTACCATATCACCGTTGGCAAAATTGAGGATGACCATGTCATATACGCCTTTATTCAACTCGGCTATGAGAGCCTCAGTCACCTCGGGAGCGGACATCTCGGGCTTGAGGTCGTAGGTTGCCACCTTGGGGGAGTTGATGAGGATGCGGGACTCGCCCTCGAAAGGTTCCTCGCGTCCGCCGGAGAAGAAGAAGGTCACGTGGGCGTATTTCTCGGTCTCGGCGATGCGGAGCTGCCTGCGTCCGGCCTTGGAGACTACCTCGCCGATGGTGTCGGGCACGTTCTCCTTGTCGAAGAGGATGTGCAGTCCGGTGAACTTGTCGTCGTAGGGGGTCAGGCAGCAGTAGTACAGGGGGATGGTCTTCATGCCCTGCTCCGGCATATCCTGCTGGGTGAGCACTGCGGTGATCTCGCGGGCGCGGTCATTGCGGAAGTTGTAGAAGATGACGGCGTCGCCCTCGGAGATGAGTCCCAGGGGCTTGCCGGCGGCATCCACGCCGCAGTGGGGCTTTACGAACTCATCGGTCACGCCCTCGTCGTAGGAACTCTGCATGGCTGCTACGGGGTCGGTGAACTTCTCGCCCTCACCGCTTACAACTAAGTCGTAGGCCATCTTGACGCGGTCCCACCTCTTGTCGCGGTCCATGGCGTAGTAGCGGCCGATGATGCTGGCGATGACGGGGCCCTGCGAGGGATCGGGGTATTTGGCGCGGAGCTCAGCACACTTGGCCTGCAGCTCCTCGATGAAGCCCTTGCCGCTGCGGGGGTCACAGTCGCGGCCGTCCATGAAGCAGTGGACATATACCTTGGGCAGCTTATACTGTGCGGCCACCTCGAGGAACTCGTAGAGATGTGCCAGGGAACTGTGGACTCCGCCGTGGGAGCACAGTCCGAAGAAGTGCAGGGCCTTACCGCTGGAGGCCACATAATCGTATGCTGCTTTGATTTCCTTGTTTTCCAGAAGTTTGTGCTGGCTGCAGGCCATGTTGATCTTGACCAGGTCCTGATAAACGATGCGGCCTGCGCCGATGTTGAGGTGCCCCACCTCGGAGTTGCCCATCTGTCCGGCGGGAAGACCCACGTCCTCGCCGCAGGCCTTAAGAAACGACACGGGATACTGTGCCCTGAGCTTGTCGAGATTGGGAGTTCCCTGAGTGTAGATGGCGTTGGAGCGGTCGTGCCTGCCCTCGCCCCAGCCGTCGAGGATCATAAGTAATACTTTCTTGTCCATAATCCTTGTTCTTTATTCAATCACAATTATTTTCGGACGCAAAAGTAGCAAAAATCACACCATCGCAGTCCTAATCTCCCGTACATAATATACGGAAAATAGAAGACTTTCGCGGAGGGTGTACGGCAAAGGCGGGAAAATGGTTCACTCCCGTCGGGGAAACGGTGAAGGGCGGTGGGGAGGGCCTGGGAGAGCGGCTGCACGAATGCATCAGAGGGAAAGTGCGGAGGATAGGTACACTTTCCGGACGGGAAGCGGGTACGGATGGGGAAAACAGAAGACAGGGGCGAGGGAAAAGGGTAAAAAAAAGAGGATGACCCGTTGCCGAGTCATCCTCAATATTTGTTAAAGGATAATTATTTTACCATTGAGAAAGGCATAAGGAAGTTTGCACGTGCATTGAATTTCATGTTTGAGCTGAAATTTGCAGCTGGTGCGTTATTGCTGGTCTTGGTCAAGGTAATTGTTCCTGCAGGATGTACGTCTCCTGAGCTATTGAAAATACCAAGCTGACCATTAGCATCGTAACCCATAGCCTCTGCACCCAATACTGTATAAGGGAATCCCTCTATTGAGCCCTCGCCTCCTGACAATGTTATTACACCATCTTCATTGCGGAGTACATAGGTAGCAACACCGTCATATATAGGGGTAATAAGATCACTACCGTCTTCATTTCCACCCTCAATGAGAAGGAATGGTGTCCAAATCAAAGACATTTCAACGGTAGTGCCACCAGCATATGTAGCATTAACCGTACCTACAGAGATATCAAAGCCCATAGAAAGAGAACCATCTGACTGAACGTACGCCGCAGCAAAAGGAGATGAGCCATCTTGAAATTTAACAAGACTAAGACCTTCGATGACAGCAATAGGAGTTCCATCTGTCAATGCATTTTCAGAAATAGTAATTTCAAAAGATGCCGGGGCTGTTGTTTCTGCGTATGTGATATAACCCTCTGAGTCAGTTCCTACCAAGAGACCTTTTTCAGCAGTCGCAGTATATGTTCCAATCCAATCCGCGAGGTTTCCTGTCGGAGGATTGGGGTCGTCACCTTCTTCTTCTTCGATGTTGAAAGAATAAGTACCGGCGTCAGACTTGGTGTAGTCCTTTGAGCCCTCGGCAGGCAGAGCTGTTACGGATACAGTGTGGTTACCGGCATCGAGGTCGGCAACTGCGAGTGTGAAAGAGGTTGCCTCAGTAGCTGTGGCAGCACCGTTGTCTACTGTATACTCGTAAGAAGCAGCATTGGCAACAGCTTCCCAAGAAACTAAAACTTCAGTCTCACCTACCTCGGCTTTCACGTTAGGGGTAGCAAGTTTCGTAGGAGTGGTATCATCACCACCTCCGGGTGTACCGGGATCTTTGGGATCTTCCTTTTCGCAGGAGATTACTGTGCAGGCAGCAAGCGCCATTGCAGCGAAATAAAAAATTCTTTTCATTTTTTTAATTAAATTTGTTTGTAATGTTGTAAAGTGTTCGCAAATATATAAAATTTACTTTTTCAAACAACATTTACTCAGATTTTGCCTCGGTATTCTCCGCCTCCTTGGGTGCTGCGGTCTTCTTACGGCTGCGTCTGGTAGATGTCTTCTTATTAGATGCATCTTTTGTGCCAAGTGCTGCATCGTTGAAGTCTACAAGTTCAATAAATGCCATATCGGCAGCGTCACCCTGACGGAAACCGGTCTTGATGATACGTGTGTATCCGCCGGGACGGTCAGCGATCTTGGGAGCCACGTTGCGGAAAAGCTCGGTCACCGCCTCCTTCTGCTTGAGGTAGGCGAAGACTGTACGGCGGGAGTGGGTGGAGTCATCCTTTGACTTGGTGATCAGGGGCTCCACGTACTCTCTCAGGGCTTTTGCCTTGGCGACTGTGGTCTCAATCCTCTTGTGGAGGATAAGCGAGCAGGCCATGTTGGCAAGCATCGACTTGCGGTGACCGCTCTTGCGTCCTAAATGATTGATTGTCCTATTGTGCCTCATTGTTTTCTACGTCTGTTTTCTTCTTTTTAACTTCTATGTTGTATTTGGTGACATCCATGCCGAAGGAAAGTTTCATCTTGTCCATCAGTACGTCTATCTCGTTCATGGACTTCTTGCCGAAGTTCCTGAACCTGATGAGCTCTGACCTCTGGTGGGACACCAGGTCGGCGAATGTCTCGATGTCGGCTGCCTTCAGGCAGTTGAGAGCCCTCACGGAGAGTTCCATATCCGAGAGTTTGGTCAGCAGCAGGTGCCTCATGCGCAGAGCCTCCTCGTCCAGTGCCTCGGGCGCGCTCTTCTCGGGAGGAGTCTCCAGGGAGATCTTCTCGTCGGAGAAGAGCATGAAGTGGTAGATGAGGATCTTGGCGGCCTCTGTCAGGGCATCCTTGGGATGAATCGAACCGTCGGTGGTAATCTCAAGGTTCAGCTTGTCGTAGTCGGTCTTCTGCTCCACACGGTAGTCCTCTACAGAGTAGTTGACGTTCTTGATGGGAGTGAAGATCGAGTCGATGGGAATGGTACCCATGGGAGCTGAGTCAACCTTGTTCTCATCCGAGGGCACATAGCCCCTGCCCTTGCCGATGCGGAGCTCGACTACGAGCTTCACGGTAGGCTCCATGGAGCAGATGTGCAGTCCGGGGTTGAGCACCGAGAAGTTGCAGAGGTTCTTCGAGATGTCCTCGGCAGTGAACTCCTGCTTGCCTGTAACGGTAAAGCTTACCGTCTCGGTCTCCTCTTCCTTAACCTCTCTCTTGAAACGTACCTGTTTGAGATTCAGTATGATGTCTACTACACTCTCGATAACTCCGGGGATAGTGTCAAACTCATGGCTTACCCCCTCGATCCTAACGGAAGTGATGGCAAATCCCTCCAACGAGGACAACAGGACTCTGCGCAGGGCATTGCCTATTGTGATCCCGTATCCGGGTTCCAGCGGGCGGAACTCGAATTTACCGAAAGTATCGGTGGATTCGAGCATTATTACTTTGTCCGGTTTCTGAAATGCTAAAATTGCCATGGCTTCAGTTATTATTTAGAGTACAGTTCGACGATCAGCTGCTCGTTGATGGTCTCGGGTATTTCAGTCCTTTCAGGAAGGTTGAGGAATTTGCCGGAGAGATCGGCGCGGTTCCACTCGATCCATGCGTACTTGCAGGTGTCGGCAACGCTGTTCTGAATCACCTCAAGGCTCTTGGATCTCTCGCGGACTCCGACTGTCTCGCCGGGTTTTACGATAGTGGAGGGTATGTTGCAGACCTCACCGTTGAGTACGATGTGGCAGTGCGACACAAGCTGACGTGCAGCGGGACGCGAAGGAGCGATACCCATGCGGTATACGATGTTGTCCAGACGGGACTCAAGGAGCATCAGCAGGTTCTCACCTGTACGTCCCTGCATCCTGCGGGCCTTCGCATATGTGTTACGGAACTGTCTCTCAAGAACTCCGTAGGTGTATTTCACCTTCTGTTTCTCCTTGAGCTGGTTGCCGTACTCGGAAATCTTCTTGCGCTTCTTGGCCAGTCCGTGCTGTCCGGGAGGATAGTTTTTCTTCTCGAAATACTTATCCGGACCGTAGACCGGCTCACCGAACTTACGGGCTATTTTTGTTTTTGGTCCTGTATATCTTGCCATAATATGATACTTTTAAAAACCTGTTAAACAAAATTATACTTTACGGCGTCCTTTAGGACGGCATCCATTGTGAGGAAGCGGAGTCACGTCGATAATCTCGGTAACTTCAATGCCGGTTCCATGGATGGTACGGATCGCGGACTCGCGACCTGCACCGGGACCTTTGACATAAGCCTTGATCTTGCGTAATCCCAGGTCGTATGCAACCTTCGCAGCATCTGCGGCAGCTACCTGCGCGGCATAGGGAGTGTTCTTCTTGGAACCTCTGAATCCCATCTTACCGGCGGAAGACCAACTGATAACCTGACCGAGAGAGTTGGTCATGGTTACGATCACATTGTTGAAAGTCGATGAGATGTGGGCCTCGCCGTAAGCATCGACCTTTACGACTCTCTTCTTATTTGTTGTTCCTGTTTTCTTTGCCATATTCAGTTAACTGTTACTTGGTTGCTTTTTTCTTGTTGGCCACCGTCTTCTTCTTACCCTTACGTGTACGGGCATTGTTCTTTGTGCTCTGACCGCGTACGGGGAGTCCGATACGGTGACGGATTCCTCTGTAGCATCCGATATCCATCAGACGCTTGATGTTCATCTGTACGGATGAACGGAGTTCACCCTCGATCTTGTAGTGTTCTGCGATAGTGGCCCTTATCGCTGCGATCTGGTCATCGTTCCAGTCACTCACCTTGGTGTCGAAGTCGATACCGCAATCGGTGAGAATCTTTCTGGCTGAGCTGCGACCGATACCGTAGATATAGGTAAGCCCTATCTCTCCTCTTTTGTTTTTAGGTAAATCTACACCGGCTATACGTGCCATATTAATTACTTTATATTACTTTTTAATTGTTACACATTTATTATCCCTGGCGCATCTTGAACTTAGGATTCTTCTTGCAGATGATATAAAGGCGACCTTTGCGCTTTACTATTTTGCAATCCTCGCTGCGCTTCTTGATGGATGCTTTAACTTTCATTGTCGTAAATTTTTATTTGTACCTGAAAGAAATTCTTCCTTTTGATAAATCATAAGGGGACATCTCTACTCTGACCTTGTCTCCGGGCAGGATACGGATGTAATGCATACGCATCTTGCCTGAGAGGTGGCCTATAATCACATGGCCGTTGTCCAGCTCCACGCGGAACATGGCGTTGGAGAGAGCCTCGATTACAGTGCCGTCCTTTTCTATGAAATCCTGTTTGGGCATAAGTACTTGTCTCTTACAACTTAGTATTGTCTCTTACCTTCTATAAAGTCAAAAGTAGAAAGAATATCGGCTTTTCCGTCCCCGACGGCGACCGTGAGCTCGAAATGCGCTGAGTTCTTCTTGTCAGAAGTGCTTACAGCCCATCCGTTCTCGTGGAGGTAGATTGACTTGCCTCCGGCGTTGATCATCGGCTCGATGCATATCGTCATACCCTTTACGAGCTTCTTTCCGGTGCCCGCCTTTCCGTAGTTGGGAACCTCCGGATGCTCGTGCATATCCTTGCCGATTCCGTGTCCCACCATCTCGCGGACAACCGAGAAGCCGAAGCTCTCGGCGTAAGACTGGACAGCATGTCCGATGTCCCCTATCCTGTTGCCGGCGACCGCTTTCTCTATACCGAGATAAAGGGACTCCTTCGTGACTCTCAGGAGAGTTGCCGTCTCCTCGTCCACGTTCCCGACGGGGAAAGTGTAGGCCGAGTCACCATAGTAGCCTTTATATACGGTACCGCAGTCCACGGACACTATGTCGCCCTCTTTGAGCTTGTAGTCCGACGGAAAACCGTGGACCACCACGTCATTGACGGAGACACAGAGAGTGTAGGGGAAGCCGCCGTATCCCAAGAAGCCCGGCTCCGCCCCGTTGTCACGGATGAATGTCTCGGCAATCTTGTCGAGCTGCATGGTGGTGACACCGGGCGCAACGTGCCTGCCGACTTCCGCCAACGTCTTGGAGACGAGGATCGCATTCTCTCTGAGAATCTCGATTTCTTCTTCGGATTTTATTCTTATCATACTCAAAGAACTTTTTGAGAATTACATCCCCGAACGGCCTTTAAGACGTCCGGTCTTCATCAAACCGTCGTAGTGACGCATGAGCAGATGCGACTCGATCTGCTGCAGGGTGTCGAGCACTACGCCTACAAGGATAAGCAACGAAGTACCTCCGTAGAACTGGGAGAACTGGTTGTTTATCCCGAACATCATCGCAAATGCCGGAAGTATCGCCACGATAGCCAGGAAGAATGATCCGGGCAGGGTGATACGCGACATTATTGCATCGAGGTAGTCGACAGTCTTCTTTCCGGGCTTCACTCCGGGAATAAAACCGCCGTTCTTCTTCATCTCCTCGGCCATCATGTTGGGGTTCACGGTTACTGCGGTGTAGAAGTAAGTGAACACTATCACGAGAACTGCGAAGATGGCATTATACCAGAATCCGGTATAGTCGCTAAGTGTAGCCGCAAGTCCCTGCGAGGCGTCGAAACGCGCGAGCAGGAGCGGGAACATCATCAGGGCCTGTGCGAAAATAATCGGCATTACGCCGGCCGCGTTTATTTTCAGAGGTATATACTGACGGACTCCACCGTACTGACGGTTTCCGACTACTCTTTTCGCATACTGTACAGGCACTTTGCGCTGTCCCTGCACGAGGGCGATGGTGGCGATGAAGACGAGGAAGAGAATCACGATCTCAATGAGGAACATAAGAGGACCTCCATTGGTCTGGCTGAATCTCTGCGCGGCTTCAGCGAAGAGGGCGAAGGGCAGACGTGCGATAATACCGACCATAATGATAAGGGAGATACCGTTGCCGATTCCCCTGTCGGTAATGCGCTCGCCGAGCCACATCACGAACATCGTTCCCGCCATCAGCACGATGGTTGCGAAAATGTTGAATCCGAAACCCTGTACTAAGAACGCTTCCGGGGGCAATTGTGCGTGAAGGTTGGTAATGTACGCAGGTCCTTGAAGCAGAAGGATTACAATTGTCAGGTAGCGTGTCCACTGGTTCATTTTTCTACGTCCGCTCTCCCCTTCTCTCTGCATTTTCTGGAAATAGGGGACCATCACACCCAGGAGCTGGATGACGATGGAAGCGGAGATATACGGCATCACTCCCAACGCGAAGATGGAAGCGTTGCCGAAGGCGCCGCCGGAGAACATATCCAACAGACTGAGGAGACCTGTCGAGGCCTGGGCCTCGAGGTTCTGGAGCATGGTAGGGTCGATACCCGGCACTACGATGAAACTGCCCAGACGGTAAACAAGGAGGAGGAGGAAGGTATAACCCAACCTCTTCCTAAGCTCCTCAATCTTGAAGATATTCTTGATTGTTTGAAAAAATCTTTTCATCGGCCGCTATTGTTTTTAAAGTACTATAGCCTTTCCTTCGAGAGCCTCGATCTTCTCCTTGGCAGACTTGGAGAAAGCGTCTGCGGTAACCTCGAGCTTAGCCTTGAGCTCGCCGTTGCCGAGAATCTTCACCTTGTCGTTCTTGGATACAAGACCGGCCGATACGAGTGTATCGAAATCTATAACGGTAATGTTCCTCTTCTCACTGAGAGACTGAAGCATCGAAAGGTTCACTGCCTTATACTCCACTCTGGTGGGGTTCTTGAAACCGAACTTGGGCAGACGTCTCTGGATAGGCATCTGACCGCCCTCGAATCCGATCTTGTGACGGTAACCGGAACGGGACTTGGCACCGTTCATACCGCGGGTTGACTGTCCGCCGTGTCCGGAGCCCTCACCTCTTCCGACCCGCTTTACTCTCTTGGTGGAACCTTCTGCAGGTTTTAAATTATGTAGTTTCATCTCTTTTTAGCTTGATTTAGTTTATTTCCTCAACTTTTACAAGATGTAGAACCTTCTGGATCATACCGTTGGTCACAGGGGTAAGTTCTATCTCCACTGACTGGTGCATACGGCGCAGTCCGAGGGATGCGAGATTGGCTCTCTGCCTCTGGGTTGAACCGTTCTTGCTCTTAATCTGAGTAACTTTAACTTTTGCCATCGTTCGTCCTCCTTATCCTTTAAATACTCTTTGCATGGGAATACCGCGCACACCGGCTACGGTGTAGGCGTCACGGAGCTCAACGAGGGCAGCGATAGTAGCCTTGACGAGGTTGTGGGGGTTGGACGAGCCCTTGGACTTAGCCAGCACGTCCTGAACACCTACTGACTCGAACACGGCACGCATCGCACCTCCGGCCTTCACTCCGGTACCGGGAGCGGCGGGCTTCATGAATACCCTTGCTCCGCCGAACTTGGCCTCCTGCTCGTGAGGAATGGTCCTCTTGTTCAGAGGCACCTTGACGAGATTCTTCTTGGCGTCCTCTATACCCTTGGATATAGCGGTGGTGACTTCGTTGGCCTTTCCGAGACCATAACCTACGACACCCTTCTCATCGCCTACTACTACGATAGCAGCGAAGCTGAAGTGGCGGCCGCCCTTGGTTACCTTGGTAACCCTCTGTACTGCTACCAATCTGTCCTTAAGCTCCAGATCGGTGGTTTTCACTTTCTTTACATTGATATCTGCCATAGTCTCTTAGAATTTAAGACCGCCCTCGCGGGCTGCGTCTGCCAAACTTTTAACTCTTCCGTGATAGAGATATCCTCCGCGGTCGAAAGCGACGGTGGAGATACCTTTCTCTGTCGCACGTTCAGCGATGAGCTTTCCGACCATAGCCGCAACCTCAGTGGCGGTCTTGCCCTTGGTTGCCTCTGCGAGAGACTTGTCAGTAGAGCCGGCCGATACCAAGGTCACGCCCTTGGTGTCATCGATAACCTGAACATATATCTGCTTGTTGCTTCTGAATACGGACATCCTGGGTCTCTCGGGAGTACCGTTGACGACCTTGCGGATACGGTAGCGTATTCTCTGTCTTCTTTCTATCTTAGTCATTGCCATATTCTTATCCTCCTATTATTTAGCTCCGGCTGACTTACCGGCCTTGCGGCGAAGCTGTTCGCCCACAAACTTAATACCTTTACCCTTATACGGCTCGGGAGCACGCATAGAGCGGATCTTGGCGGCTACCTGGCCGAGCAGCTGTTTGTCGCAGCTCTTGAGAACAAGAACAGGGTTCTGTCCCTTCTTCACAGGCTCTGCCTCGGCCTTGATCTCCGAGGGAAGCATGAAGTGTATATCGTGTGAATATCCGAGGGCGAGCTCAAGGATCTGTCCCTTGACCTCCACGCGGTAACCCACACCGATAAGCTCCTGCTTGATGGTGAAGCCGGTGGATACTCCAGTCACCATATTGTGAATGAGTGCGCGGTAGAGTCCGTGCAGGGAACGGTGACGGGGCTGGTCCGTAGGACGGCTGACCGTAATAATATTCCCTTCAACGGATACTTTGATGTCAGGATCAACTTTCTGACTCAGTTGTCCGAGCGGTCCTTTAACCATTACCACATTGTCGGCGCCCACTGTTGCGGTAACGCCCTGCGGCAGGTGTACAGGCAATTTTCCAATTCTTGACATTATTACTTCGTTTTAAATATTAATAAACATAACAGAGGACCTCGCCGCCGACATTCATGTCCTTGGCCTCCTTGTCGGTGATGACACCCTTTGATGTGGAGAGGATGGCGATACCCATACCGTTGAGCACGCGGGGCATGTCCTCGACTCCTACATAGCGTCTCAGACCGGGAGTAGACACTCTCATGATCTTCTTGACAGCTGCCTGCTTGGTCTCAGGATGATACTTGAGGGCTATCTTGATAGTGTTGTAGGGAGTGCCTTCCACCAGCTTGTAGCTGAGGATGTAACCTTTCTCGTGGAGAATACGGGTAATCTCCATCTTCATCTTTGATGCAGGGATCTCGACGATCTTGTGCTTTGCGAGATATGCGTTCCTGACTCTCGTCAGGTAATCTGCTATTGGATCAGTCATTTGTTTGTTTTGTTTTTGGTTCGACGCTTTTCAGCGCCCGATATCCAATGGTTTATAAATAATTTTGTTAATTTTCTTTTTTACAACTGCTGTGCTTTATTCGGGCGATTTTCAAGGCCTGCGAGCGAGGAGACACCGGAGTTTACTGTCGTAAATGAGGATATCGCCGAGTGAGCAAAACGCAGAAAATCGTTCGAAGAAAGTGCAGCCGTCTACCATGATGCCTTTCTTACTCCAGGTATTAAACCCTTGCTGGCCATCTCGCGGAACTGAATACGGCTGATGCCGAAAACACGCATATATCCCTTGGGACGTCCTGTAATGGAGCAGCGGTTGTGCTGACGGCAGGGGCTCGAATTCTTGGGGAGTCTGTCGAGAGCGGCCCAGTCGCCGGCTTCCTTTAATGCTTTACGTTTCTCTGCGTATTTTGCGCACAGCTTTGCCCTTTTGACCTCGCGGGCTTTCATTGATTCTTTTGCCATATCTTATTTACGATTTTTTGTTCTTAAAAGGCAGTCCGAACTCACGGAGAAGAGCATAAGCCTCCTCATCCTTCTCAGTGGAGGTTACAAAGGTAATCTCGAGGCCGAAGATCTTGGTGATCTTATCGATGTCGATCTCGGGGAAGATGATCTGCTCCTTGATACCGAGAGTGTAGTTGCCTCGGCCGTCAAACTTCTCGTTGATACCGTTGAAGTCACGGATACGGGGAAGGGACACGGCGATGAGCCTCTCAAGGAACTCGTACATACGTGCGCCACGGAGAGTAACCTTCACTCCGATAGCCTGTCCGCGACGGAGCTTGAAGTTGGAGATATCCTTCCTTGAATATGTGGTTACGGCCTTCTGTCCTGCGATGGCGGTGAGCTCCTGCTGAGCGACCTCCACGAGCTTCTTGTCACCTGTAGCGTCACCGATACCCTGGTTGAGGGTTATCTTGACGAGCTTGGGCACCTGCATTACAGTAGCAAAGCCGAACTCCTTCTGGAGCCTGGCCACTATCTCCTCTTTGTATTTCTTCTGAAGATTGGGAACGTATCCTGCCAAGCTTACATGCTCCTGCTTGGTCTCTTCTACTTTTTTCTTTGCCATTACTTGATCTCCTCTCCTGATTTTTTAGCATAACGGACCAATTTCCCGTTCTCGCCCATACGGCGGCCGATCCTGGTGGGGCCTCCCTTGGCGGGATCCACTACCTGAAGGTTGGAAATATGGATTCCTGCTTCCTGTTTGATAATACCGCCCTGAGGATGCTTTGCATTGGGCTTGGTGTGCTTGCTCACCATGTTGACACCCTCCACGATGGCGCGGTCTTTCTTGGTGATGATCTCGAGAACCTTTCCGGTCTTGCCCTTGTCATTGCCGGCGTTCACATAGACCATATCGCCTTTCTTGATATGTAATTTCCTGTTCATGTCTGTACCTCCTATATATTATAGTACTTCGGGTGCAAGAGAGACAATCTTCATGTAGTTGTCGCGGAGCTCGCGGGCAACAGGGCCGAAGATACGTGTGCCGCGGACCTCACCCTGATTGTTCAAAAGCACGCAGGCATTGTCATCGAAACGGATATATGAGCCGTCCGGACGACGGATCTCTTTCTTGGTGCGCACTACAACGGCCTTTGAGACCGAACCCTTCTTGGCGTCACCGCCGGGGATTGCGCTCTTGACAGCGACTACGATCTTGTCGCCGACGCTGGCATAACGACGGCGGGTACCTCCGAGAACACGGATACAGAGCACCTCTTTAGCACCGCTGTTGTCAGCTACCATTAAACGTGATTCCTGTTGTATCATTTTACTTCACTTTTTCTACTATTTCTACTAATCTCCAGCGTTTGGTCTTACTCAGGGGACGGGTCTCCATGATGCGGACCGTATCGCCCTCGTCGCACTGGTTCTTCTCATCGTGAGCGACGAACTTGGTGGTCTTGTTCACGAACTTGCCGTAAACAGGGTGTTTTTCCTTTACTCTTACAGCAACGACGATCGACTTGTCCATCTTGTTGCTCACCACCACACCGATTCTTTCCTTACGTAAATTTCTTTCCATACGAATTACTCTTCTGATTTAGCCTGGTTTTCCTTTTCAGTCAGGATGGTAAGCATACGTGCGATATCCTTTCCGGCCTTTCTGATCTTTGATGTATCCTCGATGGGGGAGACGGCATGGTTGAGTTTCATCTGTGCGAGGTTGGCCTTCTCGGTCTCGATGCGCTCGCGCAGGTCCTTGATTGACATTTCTCTGATTTCCTTGGGTTTCATATCTTCTCCTCCATTTATTACTGTTCTACATAATCTCTACGTACCACGAACTTGGTAGTAACAGGCAGCTTCTGTGCGCCCAGACGGAGAGCCTCCTTGGCAACCTCCAAAGGCACACCCTCGGCCTCTATGAGCATACGGCCCGGAGTGATGGGGGCAACGAATCCCTCGGGATTACCTTTACCTTTACCCATACGTACCTCAGCAGGTTTCTTTGTGTAAGGTTTGTCAGGGAAAACGCGAATCCAAATCTTACCTTCACGTTTCATGTAACGCACTACAGCCTGACGGGCAGCCTCTATCTGCTGACCTGTGAGCCATGCGGACTCAAGGGTCTTGATGCCGAAAGATCCGAAAGAAAGCTCTGTACCACGGTGAGCATTACCTTTCATACGGCCCTTCTGCTGCCTTCTGAACTTGGTTTTCTTTGGTTGTAACATTGTCTATACTTTTTGTAAGTCTATTATTTTCAAACAAATAAATACAATTCTCCCATTAAACGGGGCTGCAAAGATATTATAAATTATTCTAACACCAAACTTTTTTGATATTTTTCTTGAAAAAATTTCACACATTTTCGACCGGACAATTTGAAGGTCAATAAACGGGACATCAGAGCGTTGCAAAATTATGAACATTTTCAGAAAACATATTTTGGACACGGCCGCACTTATGGCATCCATATAAGATTTCTATTGAAAATCTCAAAACACTTTCTTAATTTTGTACCCGCATAAATAATATAGAGATATGTGTACCGATTTTACAAGCGTTGAAAAGGCCTACATAGGCTCAGCGAAACACAGATTCCAATCCAATGTTCCCTATATCACTGTAGAGAACTTCCCCAAACTTGGTAAACTTACTGCATTCCGCTTTTTGGAATGGGTATCTGAGCATCCGGACGGAGTAATAAGCCTGCCTACGGGCAAGACTCCGGAATACTTCATCGCATGGGTCAAGAAGATACTGACCGAATGGGACACGAAGGAAGGAGCCGCATCGCGCGCCGAAAGCGGACTTACCGTAACACGCAAACCGGATCTGCGCGGACTGCATTTCGTCCAGATAGACGAGTTCTATCCCATCGATCCGAAGCAGCACAACAGTTTCTACAACTACGTTCAGAAATATTACGTCGAGGATTTCGGTCTGGACGCATCCAAAGGCCTGTTCATCAACTGCGACGAGATACCCCTGGCCGACGGCATGAACTTCAGGGACATCTTCCCCGACGGGGTCATCGACCTGAGCCTGCGCTACCGCGATGCAAAGTCAGCTGCCGAAAAGCTCCGCCAGCGGTCCATCTTCATGATCGACAACTGGTGCTCGGAGTACGACCAGAAGGTACGGGACCTGGGAGGTATCGGATTCTTCCTGGGAGGCATCGGCCCCGACGGGCACATCGCCTTCAATGTACGCGGCAGCGACCCCAATTCCACCACCCGCCTCACCCACACCAATTACGAGACACAGGCCGCAGCGGCCAGCGATCTCGGCGGTATCGAGATATCCCGGATCAAGCCGGTGATAACCATCGGGCTGGAGACCATAACCCACAACCCGGACGCAGTAGCGATTATCTTCGCGGCCGGAGAGGCCAAGGCTCCGGTCGTAGCCGACGCACTGGAAAAGACCCCCTGCAACCTATATCCTGCATCCGTCCTGGCCAAACTGCCCAACGCCAGATTCTATCTGACCACCGGAGCGGCATCAATGCTGCACGAATCCGTCTACCATTACTATGCGGATTCTCCCTGGTCCCAGGAGAAGACCGACAGGGCCGTCATCGACTGCTGCAACAGACTCAACAAGTACGGAGACAAGATCACCCTCGAAGATCTCAGGGCCGATGAGTACTGCAGCATGATTCCGGACCTGAACGAGCACACCATAGACAGCGTCATCGACTCCATGACCAAAAAGATAGCCCGAGGAACATCGACCTGGAGCAATCAGGTCTTCTACTACACCGGCCCGCATCACGACGACATCCTGCTGGGTCTGCTGCCGCACATCCACAGGGTATCCAGAAACGAGACCAACGAGTCGCATTTCTCAATCATGACCTCGGGTTTCAATGCAGTAACCAACAAGTTCCTCATCAACGCGCTCGAAGAGACGCTCAGATTCCTGGACGAGGGCCGCATCGAGATGACCCGGTACCCCGACTTCTTCGAACACGGCTGGAAAGAGAAACGCGAGAAGGACATCTACCATTCCCTCATCAACGTAGCCTCCGGCAATGCGGAGGAGCGCAAGAGAGGCAGGGCGCACAGACTGGTAAGGGACTTCATCGAGATATATGGAGTGAAGAATCAGGAAGAGCTGCGCAGGAAGATCCTGGACGTAATCGACGAGACCAGGAGAAGTTATGACGGACAGAAGATGTCAGCCGACATAAGACTGCTCAAAGGCATGATCCGCGAGTTCGAGGAGGAGCTTGTCTGGGGATTCTTCGGTATCAAAAACGAGAACGTACATCATCTCAGACTCGGATTCTACACCGGAGACATCTTCACTGAGCAGCCCAACAAGGAACGCGACGTAGTCCCGATACTGAATGAGCTGCGGACTATCAAGCCTACGATAATCAGCATCGCATTCGATCCTGAGGGCAGCGGCCCGGACACCCACTACAAAGTGCTGCAGGCCATAGCGGAAGCCATCCGCGAATGGGGCAAGGAGGCCGACCTGAGCAATCTCAAGATCTGGGGATACCGCAACGTATGGTACCGGTTCCTGCCTTCTGAGGCCACTCACATCGTTCCTGTATCGCTCAACGCGATGAGCGTGTTTGACAATGCCTTCTGCAACTGCTACGCTTCCCAGGTACATGCCGACTTCCCCAGCTACATGCTCGACGGTAAGTTCAGCGACCTGGCCAAGATCATCTGGGTGGACCAACTGTCCAAGGTACAGAGAGTCCTCGGCAAGCCTTTCTTCTACCAGAACCCCAGCCCGAGACTCAGGACCACACACGGTCTGCTCTTCTTCAAGGAGATGAACGTGGAGGAATTCCTCCAGTCAGCCCGTGAGCTCCAGAAGTCCATGACCAGCATCTAGACATTCCGTATCACCGCAATGAAGCGTCCCGTCCTCATCATCTTGGTTCTGCTGATGACAGTACCGCAGCTCCGGTCACAAAACCGGGATGAGGACGGGATGCTTATGCAATATATAGTGGACAAGAACGGAGACACAGTCTATCTGGACAGTCTGGAGCCGATATACAAGACGGCCAAAAGGAAAGGCAAGTCCTGGAGAAAATACTACCGCCTGGTACACAATTTTGCCAAAGCCTACCCCTATGCCCTGCTGGCCGAGGAGAAACTCCGGGATGCGGACTCCACCATAGCCGTCGAAGGATTCAACAAACGGCAGAAGAACCGGTACATCAACATCCTGCAGAAAGAACTGTTCGACACATTCGAGAAACCTCTGAAAAACCTGACCATCAGCCAGGGGAAACTGCTGCTGAGACTGATAGACCGGCAGACCGGCATCACTCCCTACGAGATAATAAAGGACTACAAGGGAAAGGCCGCAGCCGGATTCTGGCAGGGCATAGCCAGACTCTTCGGCTCGGATATGAAAAAGCCATACGACCCCGACGGCGAGGACAAACAGACCGAAGAACTGGTCACTCTATATAATAAAGGTGAGTTCAACAAGACCTACAGGTCTATCTTCGGGAAGAATCCGCCGGAACCGGTCGTGCGCTCCCGTCTGGACATACCGCAGAAATAATGCTCAGGCTGCCGTTCTCTAACACAGCGTATTCACCGCCATCCACCCAGCAGCCCAGAATATGCATCTGACCTCCTGACGGAATCTCCACGGTGCCCGGTGTATGGTAATGCCCGAAAATATAATAATCCACACCGGCCCCTCCGTGAGTCTCCCTATACTTCTTTCCGAAGGCATCCGCAAAATGATACAACGGCTCGTCCGCTCCTCTGAACACATAACGGCCGGCATTGTCCGGAGCATTCTTCATCTTTCTGGAATGACCGGCCCAGGCATAGCCCAGACCGAAAGCCCATCTCGGATGCAGGGCACTGAACATGACCTGGAGTGCGCGGTTGTGAAAAGCCCAGCGTATCAGCCGGAACATAGTGTCGGTACGACCCAGGCCGTCACCGTGTCCGAGACAGCACAACTTTCCGTCTATCTCCGCCACATACGGCTGTCTCAGCACAGTCATCCCCAGTTCCCGCTCGAAATAATTATACACCCAGACATCGTGGTTGCCTCTGAAAAAATACACCTTGACTCCACTGTCACTGAGCCGGGCCAAGGCACCGAGAGCCCTGGTATGTCCGCGTGGGATAACGTATCTGTATTCGTACCAGAAGTCGAAGATATCCCCGAGCAGGTAGACAGCATCGGCTTTCTCTTCCCTTATGCGGTCAAGCAAAGCCACAAATCTCTGCTCCAAGGCTTTCCTGTCACAGAAAGCCGCACCCAGATGCACATCGGAGATAAAATAGGACTTGGACATTCTTACTTGAGCAGTTCAAATATGAAGCAGAATGCAGCGGCTACGCAGCAGTATATGGAGAAATAACGCAGACGGGCCTTCTGCACGATACGTATCATCCAGCGGCAGGCCATATAACCGGAGACAAAGGCCGTCAGAGTGCCGAGCAGCAGCGACAGCGTGGATATGCCGGAGGCCTCGGCCGAGAAATCTCCACCGACAAGTTCCAGAAATGCCTCTCCCAGAATCGGTATAAGTACCATAAGAAATGAAAACTGAGCCATGGAACTTTTCCTGACTCCGAGCATCAGGCCTGTAGAGATTGTGGTGCCGGAACGGGAGAGACCGGGCAATACCGCCAGAGCCTGTGACAGACCTATGATGAACGCCTCCTTATATCCCACCTCCTTTCCAGCCTCGCGGCCTTCCGATACAGCCTTACGGGCCTGTCTGTTGGACAATGTCTCAGAGACAAAAAGCAGCACAGCCGTAAGCAGAAGCATACTGCCGACGACAAACAGTCCCGAGCCGAAGACAGCCTCCACCTGATCCTTGAAGAAGAAGCCCACTACGGCCACAGGTATCATGGAGACGCATATCTTCAGGAAATACTGAGTCTGACTGTTGTATCTGAACTTAAAGACACCGCAGATGATGTCCCATATCTCCTTGCGGAAAGCAACGATAGTACTGAGCACTGTGGCGGCATGGACAGCCACCTCGAAACTGAGGTTGTCCGCCTCTATTCCGAATATGGCCTTGAATATCGTAAGATGACCGCTGCTGCTCACAGGCAGGAACTCCGTAAGGCCCTGAATCAGCCCCAGGACCACAGCTTGAAACCACTCCATGCCCCTGAGCTATTTCCGTTTTAACAGTTTAATCGGTTTCTTTCTCAAAAGCACTACTATCTCTATCGCAAATCCGATGAGTATCAGCAGAGGAGCTATGTACATCCTGGTAAAGCTGAAAAGCGCGTAGTTGAATACCTCAGGACTGTCAGCACCGCCTCCGAGCAGCAGGAGATAGCCGGCCAGCATCACAGCGAAACCTACAATCAGATACAGGATATTCTCTTTGGGAATAGCAAACTTATCCATTTCCATATAAATTAATAGTACAATTCATTCTTAGTCAATGATATGAGACTTCGCACTCCTGCCGAAGTGGACACCATGCACAGCAACACGCCCAGGACAATAACAGCAATCATGACAAGGCCCAACAGCATAGCGTCTATCAGTGAAAACAGCTGATAGAACTCATTTCTTATAAGGTACAATGCTCCCAGGATAAGCACATCCGCCACAGCACCTGCAATCAGGCCCTGAAAAAAGGCCTGTCCGACAAACGGCCTTGTTATAAATCCTTTGGTTGCACCGACCAGTCTCATGGTGTGAATAGTAAAGCGCTTTGAGTAAACATTGAGCCGCACAGTATTGTTGATCAGAACCACTGATATGAAAAGCAGCAGCAGCACAAGCACTCCGGCAACTACACCTATCCGCTCAATGTTGGCATTGAGAATCTCCACCAATGACTGCTGGTACACGACCTCGTGCACAGCAGGATACTCATACAGGGCCTCCTCTATGACGCTCAGGCTGTCAGTGGAGATATAGTCCGCAGCCACCTGCAGTTCCAGTGAGACCGGTATCGGATTGACTTCAAACACATCCAGGAAGTCATCTCCCAGTATTTTCTTCATCTCCTCCACACCTTCTTCCTTTGTGATGATCCGTATATCCTTGACGTAAGGGGTATTTTCGAGCCTGTCAGCCATGGCCGAAGCATCCGCCTCGTCCGCCTCCACACTCAGTACTGCAGAGACAGTGATATTCTCCTTAAAATAGTTCGACACCGACTTTGCATTGACAATGAGCACACCGGTCATTCCTACCAGGAACAGCACCAGACTGATACTGATCACAGATGAGAAATAAGACCTCAACAGTCTTCTGTACAGGATATTACTCTCACTTTTTGCCATCTGCTAACACTAGATAAATCCCTCAAAGATAAATAAAAAGATAATTAATTTAGATTTTTTATTATTATATTTGCAAAAAAGAATCTGCAATGAAAGATCCCAAAAGAGTTTTATTCGTAAATTCTGAGATTTATCCGTACCTGCCCGAAAGCACCATCTCAATTGTAGGCAGGTATCTTCCTCAGGGCATACAGGAGTCCGGCAAGGAGATACGGACATTCATGCCCCGCTACGGATGCATCAACGAAAGACGCAACCAACTGCATGAGGTAATCAGACTCTCCGGGATGAATATGGTCATCAACGACATAGACCGGCCGTTGGTAATAAAAGTCGCTTCCATTTCCTCTGCCAGAATGCAGATTTACTTTATCGACAATGACGACTATTTCCACAAAAAGTCAGTATACGAGGATGCTGAGGGCAACTTTCTGGAGGATAATGACGAAAGGGCCATCTTCTTTGCGAGGGGCATACTCGAGACTGTCAAGAAACTCCGCTGGAAACCGGATATAGTACACTGCTCCGGCTGGATATCGCATCTGGTTCCGCTGTATCTGAAAAGAGCTTTCAAGAACGACCCTATATTCTCAGACGCGAAAGTTGTCCTCTCGCTTTACGATGAATACATGGACTGCGGGTTTAATGCGGATATGAAAGTCAAAATTCCCGTCTCCGGTATAAAGTCCAAGGATCTGGACTCATTCAAGGCTCCCGATGGCATAAATCTTGCAAAACTTGCCATACAATATGCTGATGCCGTCATACTTGGGGCAGAAAACATAAGACAGGAGCTCATCGAGTTTGCCCAAAACCGTAAGATACCGATTCTTCCGTACTTCCCCATAGAACATCCTGACGGCACCTACATACAGACGTACAATGAATTTTACGACAAATTACTGGAACAAGATGCCAAATAAGACACTGACGGCCGCGCTATGCGTTTTGACCGCACTTTTCACGGCCGCAGCATGCGTGGAGAACGACCGCACCCTGGGAAGCGGACTTCTTCCCGACGAGTCAATCCTGACTATCGGCACAAAGACATTTGAGATACAGGTAACAAACCGGACAAGCAGTTCCGTTCAGGCCGCAAACAGCCTGAGTATGCTGGTCGGCACAATGACCGACCCTGTCTTCGGGACGGTCATTTCAAACAGCGCCACATTTATTTTACCCTACTCCGACTCCACTGATTTCGGAGAAGACCCGAAACTTCTGTCCGCATATCTCAACCTGTCCATAGACTCAACCTATTATCTGGAAAATGACCAAAAAGGAATACACCAGAGAATAAAAATATACAAACTGCTTACGCCTCTGGACAGCAGTAATATGGGATTCTGCAATTCCTTAACGCCCGAAGACTACTGTTCCGAACCCATAACCGTCAGCGATCCTGTAATCTACGGTGAAGGTGAGATCAGAATTGAACTGAAAGACGAGTTTGCCCGGGAACTGCTGAGCATCACTCCGGAAGAGTTCAGAGACTTATCTCTTTTTATAGAACGGTTCCCAGGACTATACATCCAGATAGAACCTTCCATGAGCACATCCGGAGGAAGAATGAATTATCTTGACCTGGGAAATTCGACCATCAACGTCAATTACACACTCAATGACCCGGACCGAGGAATATCAGACCTCGACACAACTGAGTCCTTCGCATTCGGATACAGTACCTATGAAGTCTATAATTATTTCAGTACGGGATCTGAAGCTCTCAGCAATGACAACCCTGGAGACAGGCTGTACATGGAAAGCCTCTCCGGAATAAAGCCCCATATCAATGCCGGCAGTCTTAAGGAAATGATTGACAACTGGATTCTGGATGAAGGACTTGAACAAAAAAATGTAGTAGTATCAAGAGCTGAGCTGAAGTTCCCCTATCCTGAACCCGATGACTACGGAATATTCGACATGGAGCATCCTGATTACATCTATGCTTTCACCAGAGCCCCGCTGGCCACCAATGACACTCTATACTACTATCAGCCGCTGGATGAAGTCTACAGCACCTCCAACTACGGAAGTATCAACCGCTCCCTTATGGAGTACAGTATGGACATCACCGCTTACATTCAAAACATCATAGGTGCTGAGCCATCTGAAATAAACGAGACCATGGATCTGTGGATTGCGCCTATGAAATACAAAGTCAACCTTGCAGATACCAGAGTCTATGAATTTGACAATTACAACTACAATAAGATCATACTGAACGGTCCTGCCGCTGAGAGAAAGCCGACTCTGACCATCACTTACGGACTGATGCAATAAAATACTGCTGCTTAAAAAGCCTTGAAGACAAGGCAGGAATTGTGGCCTCCGAATCCGAAGGTATTGTTCAGAGCCACCTTTACTGTTCTTTTCTGCGCCTTGTTGAGCGTAAGGTTGAGATTGTAGTCAATATCCGGGTCCTCATACCGGAAATTGATGGTCGGAGGAACTATTGAATCTCTTATGGCATGGATGCAGGCCAAAGCCTCCACCGCTCCGGCAGCCCCGAGCAGATGTCCGTGCATGGACTTGGTGGAACTTATATTCAGCTTATAGGCATACTCTCCGAAAAGACTCTTTACAGCCTTAAGCTCGGCCACGTCTCCCAGAGGCGTAGATGTTCCGTGAACATTGATGTAATCCACATCCTCAGGCCTCAGTCCGGCATCCTCCAATGCCAGACGCATCACTTTGACCGCACCGGAACCGTCCGGCAGCGGCGCAGTGATATGATAGGCATCCGCGCTCATACCGGCTCCTGCCACCTCGGCATATATACGCGCACCGCGGGCCAGGGCGTGCTCCAGCTCCTCAAACACGAGGACAGCCGAACCCTCACCCATCACAAAACCGTCCCGGGTCCTGTCGAAGGGACGGGAAGCCGTAGCGTATTCGTCATTGTTGGTGGAAAGTGCCTTGGATGCGTCAAAGCCGCCTATGGAAGGTACCGAGACAGGGGCTTCCGCTCCTCCTGCCAGGATTATATCGGCCTTGCCCAGACGGATCAGATTGAGGGCGTCTCCCATCGCATGAGACGATGAGGCACAGGCCGATGTCGTGGTATAGTTGGGCCCCGCAAAACCGTATTTGATGGATATCAGACCGGGAGCCATATCCGATATCATCTTGGTAATAAGAAATGGACTAAAGCGCGGAATACATCCTCCTGCGCAGTAGTCCATTATCCCTTCGGTAAGACTTTCAATACCTCCGATACCGGAACCAAGAATCACTCCTGCCCTGTCCAGATCTATCTTCTGCAGATCCAGACCGCTGTCAGCCAAAGCTGTAGCCGCAGCCGCCATAGCGAACTGGGCAAAACGGTCAATACGCCTGAGTTCCTTGCGTTCTATACCGTACCGGGAAGGATCAAAGTCCTCTACCGTACATGCAAACCTGGTCTTGAAAAGAGTCGTGTCAAATGATGTTATCAGCCTCGCCCCGCTTACCCCCTTGTCCAGATTGGAGAAATACTCCTCAACAGTCTTTCCTAAAGGATTTATCGTACCGAGACCGGTAACTACAACTCTTCTCAACCCCATGTACAATTTATTTGGTGTGCTCCTCGATATAGTCGATAGCCTCGCCTACTGTAGAGATCTTCTCAGCGGCATCGTCGGGAATCTCTATATTGAACTTCTTCTCAAATTCCATAATGAGCTCAACTGTGTCGAGAGAGTCAGCACCTAAATCATTTGTAAAACTTGCATTACGGGTTACTTCGCTTTCATCAACTCCGAGTTTGTTGACGATGATGGCTGTTACTTCTGAAACAATATCTGCCATGGTCTAAATTTTAGTTAATAATTAGTTTGTAATAAAATTTGCTGCAAACTAACAAATAATTTTCGGAATTTTAAAATTTTTATGGAACTTTGCAAGAATCCAATAATAAAACCCGATGGAGAAAAGCGTTCCCAATATCGTCATATTCGCTTCAGGATCAGGCTCTAACGCCGAAAATATCATAAACTGGGCACAGAATCGTAAAACTTACCGCGTCACAGCCGTTCTCTGCAACCGCAAGGACGCTTTCGTACTTACCAGAGCTGAAAGGCTGGGAGTGCCGCACTATACTTTCACCGCTTCGGAATTCCGCAGCAACACCTTAATATATAAAGGAGAGAGCCGGAAACTGACCGATGTCCTCCATGAACTCGGAACCGACTTTATCATCCTGGCCGGATTCCTGCTGAAAGTCCCCGAATACCTTATCGAGGAATGGCCGGAACGGATACTCAACATCCATCCCGCCCTGCTGCCTTCATACGGAGGCAAAGGCATGTACGGTGATCACGTACACCAGGCGGTCATCGCGGCCGGCGAGAAAGAGTCGGGCATCACTATTCACGTAGTGGACAATCAGTACGATCACGGGAAGACCATATATCAGGCCCGCTGCGCCGTCACCCCGGAAGACACCCCGGAGACGCTATTCGCCAAAGTTCACGAACTAGAGCGTGCCTACCCTGAGGTTATTGAAGGATACATCTCACAACTCTGAAAACAGTTCTGATGCTGGAAAGTCTGAAAGAGAAGATACTGTCCGGACAGGAGATATGCCCGGAAGAAGCGTTGTGGCTGGCTGAGAAGGTGGAACTGAGGCCGCTGCTGAATGCCGCACAGGAGATTACAGCGCAGTGCGCACCCAGGCGGTTCGACCTGTGCTCGATCATCAATGCCAAGTCTGGCCGTTGCCCGGAGGACTGCAAGTGGTGCGCCCAATCCGCCCGTTACCATACAGGTTCGGAAATCTACCCTCTGGTATCAGAGGAAGAATGCATGCGCCACGCCCGGGTCAACGAAGCCTCCTGGATAGGCCGCTTTTCACTGGTAACCAGCGGCCGCAGACTTTCCGACCGGGAAGTGGACGAGGTCTGCGCCCGTGTACGCCATATCCGCACCAACAGCGGCATCCGTGTCTGCGCGTCCCTGGGACTGCTCTCCGAGGAGAGCCTGCGCAAACTATACGAGGCCGGAGTAACCAGATACCACTGCAACCTGGAGACCGCTCCGTCCTATTTCCCCTCACTGTGCTCAACCCACACCCAGCAGCAGAAAATCGAGACTCTTGAAGCCGCCCGCCGCGTAGGAATGGATATCTGCTCCGGAGGCATCATCGGTATGGACGAGACTGTGGCTCAAAGGGTTGAGTTCGCATTTACTCTCAAAGAGTTACAGGCACAGTCCATCCCCCTGAACATACTGTCGCCCATCCCAGGAACACCGCTGGAGCACACACCGCTCATCTCCGAGGAGGAAGTGCTGCGCACGGTGGCCGTATTCCGGTTCATTCACCCGAGGGCATACCTGCGCTTCGCCGGAGGACGGGCCAGACTTTCCCGCCAGACGGTGCTGGAGGCCATGCGCACCGGCATCAACTCGGCCATCGCAGGAGACCTGCTTACCACCATCGGCTCAAAGGTAGCCGAGGACAAAGAACTGATAAAAACCGCCGGATATGAACTCTGAGAAGAATCCCAATTTCGACACATTTGACCACGACCATCTGTGGCATCCCTATACCTCCACCATCAACCCCCTGCCCACCTACAAGGTGCGCAGCGCACGGGGCTGCCGGATAACCCTTGAGGACGGTACGGAGCTTATCGAGGGCATGTCCTCATGGTGGTGCGCCGTACACGGATACAACCATCCGGTGCTCAACGAGGCCGTCCGCCGGCAGCTGGACAGCATGGCCCACGTCATGTTCGGAGGACTGACCCATGAGCCGGCCATAGAACTGGGCAAGCTGCTGCTGAGCATTGTCCCGCCCTCGATGAGCCACATCTTCTACGCCGACAGCGGTTCGGTGGCCGTAGAGGTGGCCATGAAGATGGCCGTGCAGTACCAGGTGGCTGCCGGACATCCTGAGAGGACCAATTTCGTGACCATACGCACCGGATACCACGGCGACACCTGGAACGCCATGTCGGTCTGCGACCCCGTCACCGGGATGCACTCCCTCTTCGGCTCAGCCCTGCCGGTGAGGTACTTCGCGCCCTCGCCCCACAGCCGTTTCGACGGGGGCTGGGACCCGCACGACATAGACCCGTTGCGGGAAATCATAGAGCAGCACGGAAATGACATAGCGGCCCTTATCCTCGAACCGATAGTGCAGGGAGCCGGGGGAATGCGGTTCTACCATCCCCAGTACCTGCAGGAGGCGGCCACCCTCTGCCGGAAGCACGGGCTGCTGCTGATATTCGACGAGATAGCCACCGGATTCGGCCGCACAGGGAAGATCTTCGCCTGGGAGCACGCCGGGGTGGAACCGGACATCATGTGCATCGGCAAGGCCCTCACCGGAGGTTACATGACCTTCTCGGCCGTGCTGGCCAATGACCTGGTGGCGGACACCATCTCCTCGCACGACCCGAGGGTCTTCATGCACGGACCCACTTTCATGGGCAATCCGCTGGCCTGCTCAGTCGCCGTCGCATCGACCCGCCTACTGCTCGAGAGCGGCTGGCAGGAGAAGGTGCGCAGGATAGAGGCACAGCTGAGGGAAGAGCTCACTCCCGCACGCCGGATACCGTCGGTAGCGGACGTGAGGGTGCTCGGAGCCATAGGAGTACTGGAAATGAAGCAGCCGGTGGACATGGCCTGGATGCAGAAGCGGTTCGTAGAGGAAGGCATCTGGCTCAGACCCTTCGGGAAGCTGGTGTACACCATGCCGCCCTTCATCATTGAACCCGGAGAGTTGTCCGTGCTGACCTCCCGGATGCTGAAAATAGTAAAAGAGGTACCGGCATGAGAGCTATATATGAGAAATATGCGGAGGAGCTGGATGATCTGAAAGCCTCCGGCAATCTGCGGACACTGCCGTCCGGCCTGCATGAGGGCCGCTGGATCCTCAGCGGAGGACAGCGGATGCTCAATCTGTCCTCCAACGACTATCTAGGGCTGGCCTCCGACACCGCTCTGATGAAGGAGTTCCGTGAATGGCTCAGGGACACCGGCAAACAGCTGCCGCTGTCCTCGTCCTCCTCCCGCCTGCTGACCGGCAATTTCGGGGTGTTCAGTGCCCTTGAGGATACTCTGGCCTCCCTTTATGGACGGGAAGAGGCTCTGGTGCTCAGCAGCGGCTATCACATGAACGCAGGCATCCTCCCTGCCCTGTGCGGCAAAGACACGCTCATCCTGGCCGACAAGCTGGTACACGCCAGTCTCATCGACGGCATCCGCCTGAGCGGAGCCCGCTGCATACGCTACCGCCATCAGGACTACGGCCAGCTGGAGACACTGATAGAAAAAGAGTACTCCGGCTGCGACAGGATAATCATAGTCACCGAAAGCATATTCAGCATGGACGGAGACACGGCCCCGCTGCAGCGGCTGACAGAGCTGAAACGCCGCCGGGACAAGATAATGCTTTACGTAGACGAGGCTCACGCCGTGGGGGTACGCGGAGAGCGCGGCCTGGGACTGGCCGAGGAGACCGGCTGCATCGCGGACATAGACCTGCTGTGTGGCACATTCGGCAAGGCCCTGGCCTCAGTAGGAGCATTCGTCATCTGCGACCGGGTAATCAAGGAGTATCTTGTCAACCGGATGCGCACCCTCATCTTCACCACCGCACTGCCTCCGCTCAACATGGCCTGGACTCTGTTCGTCATGGAACGGCTCTCTGGCTTCAAGGGGCAGCGTGAGAGGCTGCAACGGCACTCGGCACAATTCAGACAGGCCCTCCAGGCAAAAGGATTCGGGACTCTCTCCGAAAGCCATATAGTACCGTTTATCGTAGGCCAGGCGGCAGATGCCGTCCTCAAAGCCGAGGACATGCGGCGCAAGGGCTTCTACGTCCTGCCCATAAGGCCGCCGACTGTGCCCGAAGGCACTTCCCGACTACGTTTTTCCCTTACAGCCGGCCTCACCGACAGTGATATAGAACGGCTTTGCGACAGTATATGAGACACACCTTTCTAAGACATCGCTCAGGCAGTTCCGAGCTGCTGCTGTTCTTCTCCGGCTGGGGAAGCGAGCCCGGCATGTTCATCTCCGGCTCAGACACGGGCCCGGGCAGGGACATACTGATGCTGTGGGACTACCGGGACATGACTCTGGACCCGGACCTGCTGCGCGGATACGGCAGGATAAGTCTGCTGGCCTGGTCCATGGGTGTATGGGCTGCCAGAAAGGCGCTGGGCGAGGCCGGCATGGTAAACGGTCCGAGGCTGGCCGTGAACGGCACACCATTTCCCATAGATGACGGCAGAGGCATCCCTACGGCCATATTTGACGGTACCCTCAACGGCCTTTCCGAGCGGACTCTGGCCAAATTCCGCCGGAGGATGTGCGGCTCGTCCGAGAGTCTTGAAAGTCTGCTCGCCTGCGGTCTCAACCGAAGTGCGGAGGAGCTGCGCGACGAGCTTGCCGCCATAGGTGACAGGGCCAGGAACACCGTTTCAAGTCCTTTAAGATGGGACAAAGCTGTCGTAGGAGACCGGGACATGATATTCCCGCCCGCCGGTCAGCACCAAGCCTGGGAAGAATTGAACGTACAGATAACAGACACAGATGCAGCACACTACGACGCCGGCCTGTTCAGGCGGCTGCTGTATGAGGATGAGCTATGGACAAGACTCTGATACGCCGCCGCTTTGCCCGCTCGGTGCGCAGCTACGCCGAGTACGCTCAGGCCCAGCGTCTGATAGCGGAGCGGATGTGCGCCATGCTCCGCTCACTGCTGCCCGACCGGCCGGCCGACGTACTGGAGATCGGCTGCGGCACAGGCACATTTACCCGCCTCTTTATACAGCATTTCCACCCTGTACGGATGACCCTCAACGACATCTGTCCCGAAGTCCGCGAAGCCCTGACAGATATCCTATTCTCCGACAGCACTGTCCGATTTGTCTGTGGAGACGCCGAGCACTGTGATCTGCCAGGGGGACAGAGCCTCATCGTCTCGTGTTCCGTAATGCAATGGTTCGAAGATCCCGAACGGTTCATCAGACGCTGCCATGACCTGCTCGCCCCGGGCGGTATACTGGCCCTGAGCACCTTCGGCCCCGACAACCTCCACGAGATCAGGAGCATCACGGGCAGCGGACTGGACTATCCGCCACTGGAGCGGCTACGGCAGATGCTGTCCTCGGCCGGTCTGGAGACTGTCACTGCAGAAGAAGAAAGCATCATGCTGGATTTTCCCTCAGCGATAGATGTACTGCGGCATCTCAAACATACAGGAGTAAACGGCATCACCCGCACCTCCTGGACACCCGCCCGGCTGGCCCGCTTCTCCGACGAATACCTGCTCCGCTTCGGCACACCGGACGGCAACGTCACACTCACCTACCACCCTGTCTACCTTATCGCCAGAAGACAGAAGGCCCTGCTGGATTAAGGCAGCAAGGAACGTATAATAGAGTCGCTGATGAAAAGCCTTTCGGCAGGGATGCGGATATAGCCAGACTCCTTGATGAGCGAGCCGGCGGACAGCAGCCGGCAGACCGTCTCCTGATCCAGTTCAGGGACATCGGACAAAAGCAGGCCCGACGTCTTGCGCAGGCCCAGCATGACTTTTTCGACCAGCACGTCCTCATCGGTCAGCACCTCCGTGCATGATGCATCAGAAACATCTGTCCCGGACAGCCAGCGGCGGATATACAGGTCTACGTCGGGAGCGTTCCAACTTCGGCTGCGGTCTCCGTCAAACGAATGTGCTCCCGGGCCGAGACCGATGTACGGCAGGCGTTCCCAGTAGCCGCTGTTGTGTATGGCCTGACGGCCCGGCAGGGCGAAATTGGACACCTCGTACTGTTCATAGCCGGCCTCGGACAACATCTGCTGAAGCAGAGCATACTGAGCGGCGCATAACTCGTCGGACGGCTCGCGGTACAGACCGGCCGAGGATTTCTCCCCCAGTACGCTGCCTTCCTCGACACCCATCTGATAGGCCGATATGTGCTCCGGACGAAGATGCAGCATCTGCTCCAAGTCCTCACGCCATTGCTGCATAAGCAAGTCTCGGGGTGTGGCCGGAGCACCCCAGGGCACCGGGTCGTAACCGAAGATCAGGTCCAGCGATATATTGCCAAAGCCTGCCTCACGCAACATCCTGTAAGCCTCACGGGCACCGGCAGCAGTATGTCTGCGGTTCATCCACCTGAGACTGACATCCGAGAACGACTGCACTCCCATGCTCACCCGGTTGACTCCCAGGCGGTGCAGTCCGAGCGCATATTCCGGAGTCACATCGTCAGGGTTGACCTCCACGGTCAGTTCCCTGAGCTCCCCAGCTTTTCCGCCAGCATTCCGCACCGCAGAGATTATCTCCGCCAGCCATTCCGCCGGGCACAGCGACGGTGTTCCTCCGCCGATGTAAAGTGTCGCAGGTTCCGCACAGCGCATAAAAAAAGCCCTCCGCGCGTCTATCTCGCGCAGAAGGGCCTCTTTATATTGCTCCATTTTCCCTCTTTCCCTTACCGAATAGAAGTCGCAGTAAGTGCAGAACGACTTGCAGAACGGGAAATGGATGTATATCATTCCGTCAACAGATTAACGGAGGAGCACGTCACCTGTGCCGAGCAGACCGGAAGAAGTGTAGACCTCGACGGTGTACACACCCTTGACGAACTTCTGCTCCTGAGAGTAATAGATGCATACCTCCACTTCCTCGCCCTGATAATCCACCTCACGGGACTCTGTGTAGACCAACTGCTCACCGCTCACCTCGAAGATCCGCTGCTGCTCCGATGTGAGAAGGATACCGTCCGGTCCCTTTATCCGGATATAGACGGTCATCGGGCCTTTTGGCGCTATCGAGTTCTCTATAAGGAAGAGGCAGGTCCTGAGCTTCTTGATACGGCTGCTGCGGTCGGTATCCTTGTTGGATGCGTTGATACCTGTAATATTGATGCCTCGGCCCTTAATCTCCGAGCCCTGAGCCACGAGCTTGGCGTACTCATCGGTAGTCTTGCTGAGCTCCTGATAACGCTCGTGGGACTTCTGTGCCTCCTTCCGGGCCTGCTCTGCATCCTCGCGGAGAGCCATATTCAGGGTATTGAGCGAATCTATCTGGAAAATATAATGCTTCATGATGGAGCGGAGAGTTCCGAGCTCTTTCTCGTACTGCCTTATCTTGCTTCTGTTGGCGGCATCGGTCTTCTGGATGCGGTCCAGCAGCTGGGTGACCTTCTCCTTCTCGCGGTCCAGCTGGACATTGAGGCTGTCATTGTCGGTAGAGAGCTGGGAATACTCTCCCTGCAGCTCTATCAGCTCATTGGTCAGGTTCTCCTTATCGATGGTCAGGTCATTGATCATCTGCTGACGGTCATACCATACATAGGCGAACACCAGGGCCAGCACTACGGCTATCACAGCAAGCACTATCACCGTAATTTTCAACTTACGGTTGCCGTTGTCATTATTGTTCCGAGCGATTTCAATCTTCGGAGCTTTCTCCGTACCGTTCGTGTCTTTCTTGTTGATTTCTTCCATACTGTCGAAAATAAACTTTTTGTTAGGGCAAAAATAATACGATTTGCTATATTTGTGACAAATTTAATAAAAACAGTCATACAAATCATGAATCCAAAGGCAAAAAGAGTCATCCGTTCAGTAAAATATTTCTTCATCTTCATCATTCTCGCTTCTGTCTTCGTATGCATCCTGGTCCCGCTCACGCCTCATCACACATACGAGCACATCTTCGCCACATCCCCTGAAGACACAAGAGCCCTCTTCAACTACGGCTCATGGTGGCAGATGCTGCTGATATTCGCGCTGATAGCGGCCATCTATCCAGGACTTACATTTGTAAAGAAAGAAGTCATGATAGAAGGAGACTTCGAGGACCACAGGGACAAGATTATGAAAGAGTTCGAACAGGCCGGGTACGTGAAGACGGATGAGGATGAGGAGAAACTGACTTTCCGTATAAAAAATAAGTTCACCCGCTTCATGAGGGCATACGAGGATGCCGTCACCATTACCAAGGGCGAGGCTCCGCTCATCCTCAGCGGCAACAGAAAGGACATCCTGCGTCTGGCAAGCCGTATAGAATACGCCCTGCGTCAGGACGACGGCACCACACCGGACAACCCCTACGATTTCGGAGGCACAGCCGAGGACACTGAGGCAGAATCCACTGAGAACCAGGAACAGAAATAGCACATCATGAAAACAGTAGGAAAATTCAACAACTCCTTCTCCGCCAACATCTGCAAGGGTGTGCTGGAGGAGAATGGTGTACCGGCCTTCGTTCTGAACGAGAACCTGATATGGACGGCCGGTGTCGCCAACACGGATCTGATACCCATCGAGGTGGTCGTGGATGACGAGTACTACGACAAGGCCATGGAGATTCTCAAATCCATGCCGGAAGATACAGGCTCCGAGCAGGCATGAAGGGCAACGTCTATTTCGTAAGCGGCATAGACACCGATATCGGGAAAAGCTATGCCACAGGATATATCGCGCACACCTGGAACGGACAGGGCATCCGCACCATCACCCAGAAACTGATACAGACCGGCAACGACGGCATCTCCGAGGACATAGTGCTGCACAGGCGCATTATGGATACCGGGCTGCTTCCGGAAGACCGCGAGGGCCTTACCATGCCCGAGATATACTCCTATCCCTGCTCGCCGCATCTGGCCGCAGAGATAGACGGCAGACCGATAGATTTCTGTAAGATAGAGAAGGCCACAGCCGTACTGAGCGACCGATATGACGCCGTCCTGCTGGAAGGCGCCGGCGGACTGATGGTCCCCCTGACCAGGGAACTGCTGACTATTGATTATATCGCTCAAAAAGGATATCCGCTCATATACGTGACCTCCGGACGGCTGGGCAGTATCAACCATTTTCTGCTCGGACTGGAGGCCGTCAGACGCAGAGGCATCCGCCTGCACACCGTCGCCTACAACCTTTATCCTCACGAGGACGACGACCGCATCAGCCGCGACACAGAAGACTACATCCGCAGCCTCCTGTCCCGCGACTGGCCGGACACACGGCTTATCACCGTTCCCATTCTTTAGAAAACTGCCGTCAACGGCGCACTGCCTTCAAGACCTCTTCACAACGCAGCCTACGGCCTTCAGGAGCTGCGACAGGTGCTCTTCTGACGTCATTCCCGGCAGGAAGCGGCAGATACTCTGCAGCTGAGGCTGATTCCGTATGATCTGTTATATCGAATGTCCCGGTAAAATGGGCTGTCATAGTATGCGGCTCATCAAGATTGTCATCGGTAAGCACATAATCTATGATGAACTGACCGGGAGTTGTCTCGCTTTCAGTAATGGTTATATCTCCGAACATAGCGGGAGCGAATGCCACGGCCCTGCCGTCCTCATTCGTCTCGTAATAGCCCCACGTTCCGATCATAGCGGCACCGCCTGATACAAGCTGGATATCACCGATGATGTACGTATAGGGAAGCAGTTTATCAGGCATAAGTGACTCCGCCGGCTTATAGACACCCGCCAATGCCCCCGTCTCGCCTGCAGGTGCCAGCAGCTGGAGCTGGAAACCCTGACGCGATACGGGATCCTGCGCAAAGATCTGGTAATAATGTGTCATGTCATTTTTCTCCGTGCCGTAGAAATCCACATCGGCCGATGTAGTATTGCTGAGGTCCAGCACCTTGTCCTCATAGATACGCGACTGCACTGACCTTTCCGGTTCTGATGCCTCATTGATTATATCCACCTTACCGGAATACGTACCGCTGACAGTGAAACCGTCACGGGTAGTGACATTCACCGTAATAACATACGAGCCTGCGTCATTGCTTTCTATCACCACCTGGCCTTCCTCGCTGAGGAAACCGTAGCGGACAATTCCGTCTTCCTCATCAAGATGACGGACATATGATCCGAACGGGAAGAAGCCATATCCTGAATCCCACAGGTCTCCGGTTCCGATGCCGGGCTCAAACGGCACATATCCATCAGTCATATCATAGGTCCCGCCAGGCATCTTGACACCTGTCTCACCCGGATACCACCACTGATGCTCAGTATAGAGTTCCAGACGCAGCACATTGCCCTCATCGAGCGAACCGTCCTCACCGGGTGTCGGATCGTCGAAAAGATCTATCACATAGCAGTCAATAGGGCTGCTGTATGCCGGGACTCCCAGATAACGTATATCACAACCGGTAAATACAGTATTGATGGACTCCGTCAGCGGAGGATACATTTCTTCCTGTGTCGGCGGCTCAGGCTCACTCATATCCAGAAATGCGAGCGGACCGCCGTATGTGTACTCACACCTACCCAGGCTGGCTCCGTTGTCCATACGCACCATTTCAAACGACGCTGTTATCGAGTATCCGTCTTCGGTATGCTCCACAACCACCGTCCCGCCTTCAACCGGATCCGCATAACCCAGCATACCGTCATCAAAATACCGGATTGCAAAAGTATAATAGCCGTATGCAGATCCCGCATCCATATTGTCGGCAACGGTATACGTACCTTCGGGCAGCACCAGCTCTCCTCCATCAGCCACAGGCCGGCAATACAGATCCAGATGCAGCAGCTGACTCTCTGTGTCAGCAGGAACATATATACTGCCTTCCTCCGACTCATACAGCTCTACCTCGCCTGTATAGAGGGATAAATAAAAATTATCGACACTTTCTCCAGGATAATAAGAAGTAGACTCTGCCAGATAATCGGTCAACTCTACCTTAACTATCTCCGGTTCAGGCTCTTCCTGCCCTGCAGCCGCCTGCTCCACGGTAAATTCGGCCTCGTCCACCACTGTACCGTCCTCAGCAGTATATGCGACAGTGACCAGCGCGCTTCTGCTGTCCTCACCGTCATTCTCACCCAGATGGAAAGCTATCTTGCCGGCAGTTTCATAGTTCAGGTTCTCCACCCAGTCTTTGTCAACGGATGCGGAGACCTTCCCGCCCTCTACAGGATCAACAATATTGTACGAAACGACAAAATCACCTCCCTCAGCAGCAACGCTGAGAATATTGTCCTCAAGGACGAACTCAATAGAAGATGCCGCAGCAACTTCCTGCTCTTGTTTTTTGCAACTTACGGCAAAGGCCAGAATCACGGCCGTCATCAGAAGAAGATACGATGGTCTTTTCATATAAAAACAGTTTTGGGGATTTATTATTGAAGTGCTCGAGACGGGAATCGAACCCGTACGGACATTGCTGCCCACAGGATTTTAAGTCCTGCGTGTCTACCTATTCCACCACTCGAGCTACAATAAGTAAGTCGCAAAGTTATAATTTTTTTGGATTAAACCTCTCTCAACCCAACTTTATTTTGCCCACCGGCAGCATCAACCGCGCTTGCGGTAGCTGAGGACGGCCCAGCCGATGATGACCACGAAGAAGGCCAGCAGGGGATAGACATACTGGAGGATGTCGCGGAAAGTGCTGCCCTTGAGGTATATCATGCTCATAATCTGAGCGAAATATGTAAACGGATCGAACATGGATATGACCCTGGCCCACTCGGGCATACTGCTGACAGGCGTGAAGATTCCGCTCATGAGGATGAACACGATGATGATGAAGAATATCATGAACATCGCCTGCTGCATGTTGCTGGAGTAGTTGGAGATGATGAGGCCCAGGCCCGAGATGCCGAATACAAACACCAGCGACAGGCCGTAGAGCAGCAGCACGCTGCCCTCGGGACGCAGGCCATAGAGCAGCCAGGCGACGAGCATCCCGACACTCAGCACGATGATGCCGATAATCCAGTACGGTATCAGCTTGCCCACGATGAAGGTAATCTTAGGCACGGGCGTGACGTTGATCTGCTCGATGGTGCCGGCCTCCTTCTCACCCACTATGTTCATCGCCGGCAGGAACCCCGTAATCAAGGCCACCACCAGCATCACAAGAGCCGGGATCATGGGTATCTTGTAGTCCATCGTCGGATTGAACCAATAGTATGAGTCCACGTCGATTCCCCCGGCAGGAAGCACCGACACGGCACCGCGCTCCAGGTTGATTTCCTCGGCGAAGTCCAGCACTATCATGTCCAGATACGAAGTGCCCAGACTGGCCTTGGTGCCGTTTACGGCATTGGCCTCAATCAGCAGCGACCCCTCACCCTCAGACACCAGGGCCTGCCCGAATCCATACGGAACTTCAAGTATGATGTCCGCATCCCCGAACTCTATCTGTTCCAGCGCATCCTCCGAACGCATGAACACTCCCGTAATGTCAAAATACTCCGTCGAGGCTATCTTCTCGGTCAGCAGACGGGACTGGTCCGAGCGGTCGTTGTCCACCACGGCCACGTTGACATTCTTGATCTCCATCGTAGTGGCCCAGGGGAAGACCAGCATGACCAGCACGGGCAGGGCTACGACGATGAAGAGTATGAACGGATTCCTCGCCAGCTGCTTGAACTCTTTTTCTATGAGATACTTTATAATCATAGCCTGTCCTTGAATTTAATAACGCTCAGGCCCGTGAACAGAGTCAGGAAGCCGCACAGTATCAGCACTGCGTCCAGACAGTAACGGATGCCCAGTCCCTGAATCATCATCATCTTTATGGCCTCTATATACCACTTGGCCGGCACCGTATAGGATATCCACTGCAATACCTTCGGCATACTCTCCACAGGGAACAGCATACCCGAGAGCAACATCGTCGGCAGCATCAGCACCATGCCGGAGATGAGTATCGCCACCTCCTGCTTGGACACCAGCGTCGATATCAGGATACCTATGGACAGCGACACCAGGATAAAGAGCAGCGACACGAATATCACCCACAGCAGGCTGCCTGTAATCGGCACCTTGATCAGAAATACCGACAGACAGAGCACCAGCAGCAGGATGAAGGCCGAGACCACGAAGTAGGGTATCGCCTTGGCCAGGATCACCGAGAACGGCTTGACCGGAGAGACCAGCAGCACCTCCATCGTGCCCCTCTCCTTCTCGCGCACTATCGACACCGACGTCATCATGGCGCATATGAGCATAAGGATCATGCCCATCACTCCGGGGACGAAGTTGAACGCGCTCTTCATCTGCGGATTGTACATCATCCTGGTCGAGGTACTGATGCGCACGGGTGTCACGGCACTGCCGTCAGCCCGGTTCAGAGCGGCCTCCTGAGCCAGCTCCTTCTGGAAAGACGAGACTATGCTGCTGACATAGAACACGGCCATCGAGCCGATATTGGTATTGGAGCCGTCCACTATGACCTGTACAGAGCCGTCTCCGTCATGCACCGCACGGTGGTAGAAGTTGTCCTCGAAGACCAGCGCGATATCGGCCGTATTGTCCTGAAACGCCTTGAGTATCCCGTCCTCCCCGTCCAGAGATGCCGTTACGGTAAAATACTCACTGGCATCTATCTGCGTGATAATCCGGGCTGTGGCCGCATCCTTCGACGGGTCGTAGACAGCCACCTTCACGTCCTTGATCTCGGTGGAGAGCGCAAAGCCGAAGAGCACTATCATCACCACAGGCATCACGAGCAGCACCATCAGAGTCCTCGTATCCCTGAGAATGTGGTTGAATTCCTTCCCCACAAACGACATGAACCGTTTAAAATCCCTCATCCGTCCCATAGCGTCACTCCTCCCTTCTCGCCCTTCCGGCGAGCATTCTGAATACCTCGTCCATACCGGTGGCTCCGTACTCCCGCTTCAGCGCGGCCGGAGAGTCCAGAGCCTCTATCCGTCCGTCCACCATTATAGACACGCGGTCACAGTACTCGGCCTCGTCCATATAGTGCGTGGTCACGAACACCGTAATGCCCCTTTCGGCGGCATCGTAGATCATCTCCCAGAAACCGCGGCGGGTAGCGGGATCCACTCCTCCGGTCGGTTCATCCAGGAAGACCACTTTCGGCTCGTGGAATATCGCTACCGAGAACGCCAGCTTCTGCTTCCAGCCCAAAGGCAGGTCGCGCACCATCCTGTCCCGCTGTTCCATGAGGCCCAGCCTCTGCAGCAGCTCGTCCGTCTTCCTGGCGATGACACCGTCACTGAGTCCGTATATACCTCCGAAAAGCCTTATATTTTCCCACACTTTAAGATCCTCGTACAGCGAGAATTTCTGGCTCATATAGCCGATAACCTTCTTGAGCCGCTTCACGTCCCTGCCGCGGTGCAGGTCATAGCCGGCCACCACCGCACGCCCCGACGTAGGCTTGCTCAGTCCGCACAGAATCTTCATGGCAGTGGTCTTGCCCGCACCGTTGGCCCCCAGAAATCCGAAGATTTCCCCCTCCTTGACCGAGAACGAGATATGGTCCACCGCCGTAAAGTCCCCGAAGCACTTGGTCAGCCCCTCGGTACGGATAACCTCGCCCTCCCTGAGAAAATGGTCCTCCTCCATTCCCAGAAGCTCACGGATGTATTTTCTTGTCTCCTCTCCTCTTCTCATGACCTCTCCTCCAAAGTATCCAGATACATGAAACAATCCTCCACACCGGGTTTGATATGCCTGATGGTCAAGTCAGTGTGACCCTTAGCATACAGGGCCGTATGGAGGAGGTCTATCTGAGCCTCCTCCGACAGGCCGCTCTCCCTCAGCACCACGTGATGGGTGTCTCCGAAGGCAAAGCAGCTGAAGACCTGCGGAATCTGCCGTATATCCCGCAGGAGGGACGGCATGTGCGGACCGTCCACAGCCAGAAGCGGAAGTGTGAATTTCGAGATAATCCCCGCCGGAGTATCAGTGTCCAGGAAACGGCCGTGCTCTATCAGGGCGATACGGTCGCACAGGGTCGCCTCGTCCATATAAGGAGTGGAGACCACTATCGAGAGTCCCTGCTGCTTCAGACGGGTCAGCATCGTCCAGAACTCCTTGCGGGACACCGGGTCCACACCGGTGGTCGGCTCATCCAGGAACAGCACCTCCGGCTTGTGGATCAAAGCGCAGGACAGGGCCAGCTTCTGCTTCATTCCTCCTGAGAGGGCTCCTGCCTTACGCTTCCTGAACGGCTCCAGATATGAATAGATGTCCTTTACCAGATCGTAGTTCTCCTCCAGGGTAGTGCCGAAAAGCGTGGCGAAGAAACGGATGTTCTCCTCTACGCTAAGGTCCTGATAGAGCGAGAAACGGCCGGGCATATAGCCCACACGGCGGCGTATCTCATGATAGTCCCGCACCACATCCTGCCCGAGTACCCTCGCGCTTCCTCCATCCGGGAGGATCAGGGTGGTCAGTATGCGGAATATCGAAGTCTTGCCCGCACCGTCAGGTCCGATGATGCCGAATATCTCCCCTGCGTCCACACGGAACGACACCCCGCGGAGAGCCTCGTTGCTTCCGTACCGCTTGATGAGATTATCGGCCTCGACACTGTACATGACCGGTCCGGTTAGAATTTAATATCTCCGTACATGCCCGTCTTGACGTATCCGTCATTGACGAACGAGACTTTTATGGCGTAGACCAGATTGGCCCGCTCGTCCCTGGTCTGGATGGTCTTCGGAGTGAATTCTGACTGGTCGGATATCCAGGACACAGTCCCCTCGTACTCCCTGACGCCCTTCTCGCCGGAATCGGCGAAGACCCTGACTTTCTGACCCAGCCGCACCTGTGTGAGCTGCGAGGCGGTGATATAGGCCCTCAGGTACATGGAGCTCAGATCTGCCACCTTGAAAAGAGGCTTGCCCGCAGCCGTCAGTTCTCCGGCCTCGGCATACTTGACCAGCACGGTACCGTCTATGGGAGAGGCTATCCGGCAGCGCCTGAGAGATTCGTCCACCTGGGCAATCTGTGCCCTATAGGAAGCGGCCTCAGCCTCGGCCACAGCATTGTTCTGGGCGATATCGGCCTCCGTAGCCGCCAGTTGAGTCTCAAGCAGCCTGATGGACGAGTTGATGTCATCGAGCTGCTTGGTGTTGGCGGCGTCGGCCTCGATAAGATTGCTCACACGCCCGGCTTCCTTCCGGTTCACCTCTATCTGCTCCTTGATGTAGGCCGTCTGGGTGGCGGCATCACGCTTCCGGCTCAGGGCCGCATCGACTCCGGCCTCAAGCTGCCGCTTCTGCAGGTAAAGCTGCACGGTATCCACCAGACCGCAGACCTGACCGGCCGCAAGCATTCCGCCCTCATAGACATCCAGCGACATGATGCGTCCCGATGCCTCCGCCGACACCGTCACTTCCGTAGCCTCGAATGTTCCCGAGGCGTCATTGCCCCCGTCCGCATCCTTGCACGATGCCGTAAGTCCCAGTGCCAGAGCCGACACCGGTACGATATATATCCATTTGCACATTGTTCTCATATTCATTGTATTTAACTGTTTTTTATAGTCTTAAGCTCATATATGGTCTTCATCATCTCCACCTGGTGCATGATCAGCTGCCTGCGGGCCATGTTCTCCTTATTGATCTCGGAGACCAGATCCGAGGCATTCTTGGTACCGTTCTCCACGGCCGCCTCGGTGGACTTACGGATATTCTCCCGCAGCTCCACTATCCTCTCGTCATCCTCCACTGTCTTGAAATAACGCCGTATCTCGGCCACCTGCTCCTGCACCTGAAGATTGGTGTTGAACAGGAAGGTCTCGCGCACCGTATTGACCTGCTCCTTGGAGTAATTGACTATCTTCTTGCCGTAACCCAGGCTGTACAGCTTGCTGATATTCCACACCATACGGATACCGCCGATGGCAAAGGGCTGGAAACTGTTGTCCATCATATTGAGTCCGGGCCGTCCGTAACCGCCCCTGACAAACAGGCTGAACTGAGGCAGGCCTCCCGCCGTCCAGTAGTCCAGCTGGGTGTCTATCTCCAGCTCCTGAGCCCTGTACAGCTCCAGCTCCGGCCTGCGTATCTCGGCATCTATCAGAGCCGCCAGCATGGCCTCCATGTCCATCCCCTCCGGCACCGGCATCACCAGCTGCCGGCTGTCGTCTATCCTGACTCCCGTCATCAGGGTCAGAACCCTCAGATAGGCCTCCAGCATGGATGCCAGGCTCTCCCGGTTCTGCTCCTGGGTGATGCGCTCGACCTCTATCAGGTCCAGGTCGGAGAGATTGGCCACACCGTTGGCGATGCAGCTCTCTATGCGCTTATGCTCCCTCTGCAGCTCCTCCATCATGATATCCACCTGCCGGATCTGCTGGTCCAGGTACAATATGCCGAAATACAGGTCGTTGACCTTCTCCCGCAGCGAATACATGTTGATCTCCTGCTCGGCCATGTCCACATCGGCCTTAGCCCTGATGTTGGCCCGGTTGGCCGCTATCATGCCTCCGTCCCAGAGCACCTGCGAGAGTTCGATGACAGCCGCATACTGGTCCTTGCTGAAAGTAGGCATGTCTATCCCGTAGGGACTCAGGTCAAACGGGAACTGCAGCACGTCAGTCTGCCAGGATGCGGATCCCTGCAGGGATATCTGGGGAAAATAATTCATGTAGGCGTTCTTCAGGGTAAACTCCTCCGTCAGGTCCAGCAGACCGTACCGCCTGACCAGAGGATAATTCTCCTCCACCAGAGTGTAGCATCTCTCTATAGTGTAGACAGAGTCTCCGTCCACCACAGCTCCCCGCAGAGTATCGGACACGGCTGCATCCTGAACTTCCGCATACTGCTGCGTCTGCGGAGAGACCCGGTACTGTGCGGACACCGGCAACGTACCTGCCGCCAGCACCGCCGCCGACAAAGCGGTCATCACATACTTTCCGATATAAGTCTTCATGGTCTCAGTCCTCCTATCAGGGTTTTAAGTATCTCCTGCCTGCGCTGCTCTATGAACTCATCCCTGTTGGCATCAGTGACAAAGCCCATCTCCTCCAGAAAAGGCAGGACTATGAAAAATGTCACCACAAGGGAAAACATGTTCAGGGTGATGTCCATCGTCCCGACAGGGCGGATACGGCCGCCTTCCACCTCGGCGGCAATCATCGTTTCCAGACGGGAGGTCGCCTCAGCGCAGAGACTGACTATATTGTCCTTGAGGCTGAACCGCTGATCCGGATTGATGATGAACTCGCTCAGGAACACAAAGGGCAGCCTCCGGTTGGCGGCCATCAGGTCAAACAGTCTGGAAGTCCTGACCGCGACGATCTCTTCGAACGGAAGATTCTCGTCCTCCTTCCGGACGATGCAGTCGATGAAAAGATGGAACTTGCCCTCGAAGATCTTCGAGAAGAGGTTCTCCTTCGTCCTGAAATAATAATGCACCAGCGCCTGGGTGCAGCCGGCCTCACGGGCAATCTCCGTCATGCTGGTCAGATTGTACCCCTTGTTGAGAAACAGTCTCTCCGCACACGCGAGTATCCGCTCCTCCATGCTGCCGTCACCGCCGGCCTTGTCTTCCTTTTCTTTCATCGCGTATTTAATAAGCAGTTAAATATCATATTAAATGCAAATATAATACCATTTCCGCATATCGGAGCTGTTTTTCAACATACTTATCCGTAATGTCCGCACCGACTCTGAAACCGATGGTGCAGCACAGATACCGATATCAATAAAAATCAACTACTTACACTTCAGAACTGCACATTTGACCGGATTTAAAAGTGAGCAAATGTGCGCTACATTGCATAACATTCTGTAAATCAAGTACGATTTTCTTTAACCGCACCATGACTTCAAAAAATCAGAAACCCACCGCTGTCTCTAGACAGCGACATCACATATCAGCCAGCAGCATATCCGCACTGTCCCCGTCATGATAGAGAACAGGAAGCGCATCAGCCGGCAGATTATCGTGGACCGCACATAGATTCAATCCGTTGGCCAGCCTGCTCAATTCGGTCAGTACGGCTGGCGTAAATGGTGTCCGGGAAAAGAAAACATTGCGGTACACTCTGCTGTCTCCTACATCAAATGCATCAAAAACAGGATAGCACTCATATATTTCTGCACAATAAATGCCCGGGGCTGTCCGAACAGGTTGTTTCAGGCAGACACTCAGTTCTCCAAAATGCATCTGACCGGAAATATTGATATATCCCAGAAGATCCTGCAGCCCGTCAAATGTATGACCGAATAAAGTTAAAGGAGCCTGCACGTCGTACTTCCATATACGGTATGAACCACAATCCCGGACAAGGCGGGGCCGGAGAAGTTCCGCGAATTCTTCCGGAGAAACCATTTCCCCTCGGAAAACGACACCTCCTCCGGCCCTTTGTCTCTCATACCACCGGCGGCGCTCCCGTTTCTGCGCTTTAGTCGGCATTGTCTTGACTCCCCTACCCCAGTTTTGAGTCTAACAACTCATACTCGCAGCCGAACCAGCCGTTCAGCACCTCACTGGCTTTAATCTCCATCTCTGGAGTCACATACTTACGCAATTTATTGAACGCCAGAACCAATGCTGCCACCTCGTCCAGCCAGCCGATGACCGGCAGTCTCTTGGCCGAAAGTATGTCCACAGGCAGAATCAGATATGCAATAGACGCAAAGATGACCGCTTTCTCCTTCCACGGCACTCGCTTACTTCTCATCACATAATAAAACAGCAGAAGAGGCCGCGCTCCAGCCCGGCCCGCTTTCCTCGCCAGGGAGAATATCTTCTCCCTCAGAGCCTCGTAGTCGATAAGATTCTTTTTCATCTCCATATTATTTGTTATCTGAACATATAGAGTCTCCACTGTATGGAAATCTAACAGTACTTGACTCTTTTACGGGTAAGCCCACGTCTATAATCGATTCCTGCACCGAGAAGATCACTTATACACCTTCACCAACATACCGAAGTGAAAATAAATTCGGAAAAGAGGCACCTGTCTGAACATGACACTCCTTTCCATAACAGAGGGATTACTTGCCCTTTACTCTTCTCAAATGCTTATTCATGGTTTCATAATCTCCCCTGGCTTCCGCTTCTTCAGCAACCTTTATATTATAATCGTCATCATCCCACTTTGAAGATCCCGTAAACGGTACATGCCTGTCATGATCTATATTATCCTCCGGTTTTGGATACCAGACATATGGACTTTCTACACCCATCCCTTCCCGTAACATATCCTGCGCAAGCCCGGCAAATCCATGCCGCGACGCATCTATTGCCTGCCCTAATTTCTCAATGTAATGGGCCTGCTCCGAACCGCTTGTGATATTCACCATGTGCTGATAATAGTCAATGTCCCCGGCAGACGGAGCATATGAGAATATACCCTCCGCATCATTATAATGTTTGAAAAAATAATCCAGACAATTGTTGAATGTCAAGTCCACCCCCTGCTCTTTGAGGTCATAATACGCCTGCACTCCCGATTCAGCAGAATCGGAACGAAGGATTCCATCAGGATGCGTCGGTCCACCTAGCGTATCGCGCAATGAATTTACAAAAGTTGTGATGTCTATACCATTCGCCGCTGCATGAATTCCTGCAAAATAATCACATATCAACTCCTGCGTATGCGGACTGAGATTACCGCAAAACTGCTGTAGCGCACGATGAGCACACTCATGCGTAAACACCAGGGTCATCGAATCCTCTCCTCTTATTCCCATCTCCATCATCTGCTCCCGGCTGAATCCGAATGCATCATCATACAGAGTGTCAGGATTATTTGTAAATACGCAAACTCCAAACTCAGGAGAATTATGTATTGGAGGCATGGGAATTCCGAAAAAGTCACATGCTCTCTGCGCAGCATTTATGACCATCTCATCCGGCAGGAAATAATCGTTCACGACATTTAGCGCATGCTGTACATCCGCAGGGATATCCTGTGACACACCGCCTCCGCCAATAATATCGGATGACACTACGCCATAAGAGGCCACTTCATTCTGCAAAACGCCATCGTTACTGTCCTGTTGCCACACAGCATCTTCGTCTTCGAAATTGAAGTCACTGTCCTCCATATACGGAGACTTATCAATATCCGCACATTCTTCAAACATATCATCCGTATTTAATTCATTCACATTCAACAACTGCACGCATCAGGACCATGCTTCCATACTGAATGCCCGGGAATATACAAGATTGGACAATATTTCTTCCACCCCCGCCATTTCCAAGGCAAGTATGCCGGTACAAACTGAACGATTCTCCTTTTGACGGGCTGAACATGTAGTCCTGGATATCTTTCCCGGTCTTGTTCCTTAAACGCAGGCCATAATCTGTCTCCGGTTCATACCGTTTAATAAAACTGAACAACTCATAAAGCCTGCCCTGAAGGTAAACAGGGTCATACTTACCGCCTTCCGCGAATTGTTCCGCGAGCTGATTACTCATCAATACTGCTGCCTGTCCCTGAGTCCTGCCATGCATAACGATATCTGAAACAGCCGACAGAATACGTTCCTCAGGAAACTGATAAACAAAAGTGCTGAGTTTCTCTGCAAATGTTGAAAGAAGTTCATCGCACACCAAGTAGCCGTCTCTAAATTGCACAAGACTCTCATCATGCGACACTACATTGGATACGGACACACTCTTTGCTCTTTCTTCATTCGCCTTTTCGCCTACCTCGCACAACTTGGCATTCAACTCTTTCAGTCCGTCCATAGTCACTTTCACATCCGATTGGATGATTCTTAACTTACTGTCAAGGTCTACGATAGCCTCATACAGGTCCGCGCAGAAATACTTTCCAAGTTTACTGCACATTTTTTTGATTTTCTGCTTCATGATTTCCTACATTTATTCGTTCCGTATACTTGATTTCCTCTGTCTCCGGGTCTTTAATCCTAAGTGTGTAGATGTTAAAATCCTGCTCCCCTATCAATATGTCATAAACATACTTTCTTGGCGTAGCAAAGAAAATATCCCTCACTCTGTTAAATATCGGTTGGTCCTCAAAACTGAAATCTTTAACCAGTTCTAATTTTGAGCTGTTCTCATCTGTCATCCCTATAATCAGTTCATCTGAACGCAGGAATTTATCTGAAAATCTTTTGCCAATGAAAGAACATGGTTGTACAATGTTTTTCATCAGCTGTCCTTTCAAGGCTATTGGAAGCAAAAAAGTCCTTTCGCCTGAATACAGCACATCCAAATTCTCATCGCTTAAATGATACTTGGGGAAATTGGATTTATAGTAATCTTTTATCACTTTCTTGACATTTGCGACATTATCTCCAATAAATGCATACCGCGAATACAAATTAAATGCAGATATTTTGTATACCGGGACATTATTGCCTGATATCAACTGATACGCACATCCTGCAAGAACTGCGGACAGTGCTTCCACCGGATTATCCTGCTTTATAGATTCTTTTCCCAGTTTCTTTGCAAGCACCATATCTATCCGCTGCCTCAGCCAGTTGTCCAAGGAGCCTCCTCCTACCAGCCTTATCTCGTCAATGGATATGGACTTCGCCAGAAGATTATCCACAATCTTTGAGAGAAGATTACAGATTACATCGGCGCACGGATCAATTACCTCCCTGTTATATTCACCCACATAGAAATCAATACATCTCGGGACATTGACATGATGCACAGCCGACACCCACTCTCTAAAGGATTCAGGCAACCGGAACTCATTCCGATTTTCCAATGAGAGCTTCGCTTTCAACCACTCATCCCTCATATTTATCTCGAATTCCTTAGGATTCTCCTTGACATAAGCGTAGATAAATTTCCCCAGCAACTCATGGTCATTCTTGTATATCAACTCAGCCGAAGTACCTTTAATCATTCTTTTAACCAGGAAAAGCCAGAATCTACGGTCTATGTCCGTTCCACCCTGAGCACATCCGGAGGGCGGGCATTTCTCCTCAAAGGCCAGGTGTCCACCATCCTCAATCAAAGATGTCACTGCCACATCAGTCGTACCTCCACCGACATCTATTATCATGTATTGCTTAAAAATCTTACGGCTTCCTGAAAGTATATTCTGCCGCAACGCACCATACAGTGACGCAGTTGCCTCATCCAACATTCTTTCATCCTTAAAGACTCTGTGGACAATTTTTACTATTCGATTATTTACAGCACCTCCATCACGTTTCCATATTGCAGGTGTCGTAATGCCCCACACACACTCGTCTTCCGAGACCGGACTGCCTTGGATATTCTGCAACACTTTGAGCATTTGGTTTTTCAGGACACGATACATTATCTCTATAACCAAGTCCAAAGGATACTCTTTCTTAGTATTTGTACAGACAGCCATCGCATTAGGTGTCTTCTTGTAATTGTACAACAGCATCTTTAAGTCACTGAAATAGCAATACCCTCTCTTGTTGCGGTAACGGTTCGCCTGTACTCCAAAATAAATCAGGGAATCACTGTTTCCTGCAACGGATATTGCGTTCAGAACCTCTGTATCAGTAACTCCTTCTGATTTGAAACGGTTCAAAAGGCCTTCCTCTATCAAAAGAGCTGTCGGCACTTTAGGTATAATCCCATTTACCCCCTTATACGGAAGAAACTCCGGCCTTGCCTGGATTCCATCGGAAATTCTTGCATAAGCAGCACCGCTGTTGGATGTGCCGAAATCGATTGCAACTGCATACTTTTTCATATTCATCAGCATTTTAATTATTCGTGTAATTTATCCTGTATTCTTTTAGCTGCTATCCTATACGCGCCGTTATTCCCGCTTATCTTCTCTACCATCTCTGCGAACTTGTATAAAGATTTACGTTTTTCCAGCGAATCATACTGTACACTGCCCAACATGACATCAATAACATTCATGAGATTTTTCTGTGACTCGGGTACTGTCACATCCTGACTTTCCAACCAGGAGATAATTGCATCACATACAGCGGATTCCTCTTTATCCACATTTAATCCGGCCAATTTCCCAAGGTCCAATACGAACTCAGCCTTATCAAGCAACAGTGCGGGCTGCAAAGCATAATACTCATCGCACAAACGCTTATACGCGCTGTCAAAGAGAGGTAGATAAGCGTCAATCAGATTTTTATCTATAATTTTACTGAAATAGTCATTGCACACTGTTTTGAATTTAGGACTGACATTGGCAGATATAAGGTAATGAACATCTGCGAGTGCACTCATCGTCATGCCTATATATGCAGACACCATATCGGCCAATATCTGAGTATCCTTCTCATCTACAGAGAACAAACGGGAATAATCCCCCAAAGACTCAAGTTCACTTAATTCCTTCTTCCCATTCAGATAATCCGCTATGTGCAGCTGCTCATACATCTGAACATTCTTGGCCAACATCTGCTTCTGTACATCCACAGACGCTATGCCAGTCACATTTTCCAACAAAGCCAGAGCATTCTTAGACCTTTCATAACAAGCCGTCGATATCATCATACTCCAGTCCCAGTCTATATTTATCTCTTGGCGGAACATCCTGTTCTGCTCCATACCTATGTTCCATCCTGAGACTATTATATGAATTGTCTTTCCATCATATCGCGGTTCCACAACCAGTGTCGGGATATATCTCAGGAAATAATAGATGGTCTCTGCTGCATGAGTCCCCGGACGCACATTCGGATTCCATGCCGTTGAGTAAAATATAACCGGACGCTCACCATTCCGTCCATATTCATTGATAAACACGGATTCCACATTCTGTATAACCCTGTTCCAGACTTGCGCGGTCACAATACCGCTGGACTGAACACGCGAATTAATCAACAGTGGATTGATGAATATATTGAGAGGCGTAGCCGTTGTTTCACTCTTCTGTGCAATCTCATGCGAAGAAACACCGTCTATGACATCAAAACCGTTATTTCCCAAGATTACAAATGGAGATATGTTCAATGGGAAATTCTGAGCCGCTATTGTTGAGTTTCTTGACAGCCTTGCCTGCGAAAGATTGTTCTGACGGTTGAGTTCCATCTGGTTCTTATGCCTCAGCTCCTCCATTTTCTGCTGAGTCTCATAATTTATCATTCCGCGGTGCACAGTCGCCCTGGCCTCTCCGCTTTTTTCATACGGGATGATTTTGTCAGAGATAAACTGGATAGGTTTGCGCAGCATCTGAGCGATTGCAACACCGCCTGCTATATGTGCGACACTTGCTAAAAATACTGAAACACTCATTTTTACTTAAGTTAAATTATCATCAAATTCTTCATCATCTGACAAATTCCCATCATCCAGCACATTATCACCATAAACCGACATATCATCGTCTGCTCCATTATTAAAGTCCCCGGGACTCACCATTATATCATACCCAGCCGTCAATTCTTCGATTATACCGGGCATATCCGCCTGCAGCGATTCTTCTTCAACACCAAACACAGACATCATCTCCGATACCAAACCGTCTGAGGCGATAGAAGACTCTATAAGCCTGCATTCATCATCAGTTGCATTGCCGTCCAAGTATGCCGCCAGCATCTCATCGGTAATATAACTGTCGTCCATCCTATCCATAATAATCCTCCTTTCTACTCATCACCGACCTGAGCTTAAGCCTGGCGCGGCGATGAAGGTTATACAGATTGTCCATCGTTATATTCATCTCCTCGGCCACTGACTCAGGAGACCTGTCCTGAAGATCCAAAGCTACGATTACCCTGCGGTAACGCTCGTTCGGCAGCATTTCCACCGCTTTCCTCACATCTATCCGAAAGTCTATAGGTACCGCATGGTTGTCCTGTACCGACCTGCACTTATTTAGATTCTCCAGGCCACTGTTTTCCGACAACCGTTCCCGTTTTTTCAAGAAAAATCTTACAGCCACGACACTAAGCCATGTAGTAAGGCGACTACGATAATCAAACTGGTGTACCTTGTACCAATCCCTGTCCGCCAGATAAAGATACAGTTCATTGACAAGTTCCTCACGGTCGACACCTCCGTGAAATACACTGCTGATAACATAGTCAAGCAAAGACGAACACTTACAGTGAAACAGCCAGTCTATGACCGCCTCGTCATTTGCAATCAAGGCATTGACTATATCTCTGTCCGTATACTTCCCGTAATCCATCAAATCGGCATATTACGACACAAAAAGTGTGGATGATTGCGCCGTATCAGAGGCCTACCACAGCCTACACCACATGCAGCAATACCCACACTCACAGTGCGAGTACCTGCTGATTGCCGTTGTGGTGTTGACGAAAGTGGTAGTTTCTGATATCACAAACAATCGCAAATACTTTAATATGTCCTATTTATTATTCTTACTTACATCGTATATTTTACAGTTTTGGCAAAATTAAAAAATTTACATTATTTGTCAAAATCAACTATCCTCATCTATCATCCTTCGGGCTATAGAAAGTTTTTAGTACTTTTGCCGCCCGTTTTTCAAAAAAGGACACAATATGACTCTACAGGAATATATGCCTTTTTATAAAAGGAATCTGAAAGTGGCGTTTCCAGTGATGATCACCCAGGCCGGACAGGTGCTGGTGCAGCTGGCGGACAACATCATGGTGGGGCATCTGGGAGCGGCCGAGCTGGCCGGAGTCTCCTTCGCCAACGCCATCATCATGATCGGGCTGGTCTTCGCCATAGGCTTCACTCAGGGCGTGACCCCGGTGATAGGACAGCACTTCGGAAAGGGAGACGGACGGGCCGTAGCCTCGGCTCTCTGCAATTCCGCCGTACTCAACACCGTAATGGCAGTCGTACTTACCGGCATCATGCTGACAGTGGGAGCCTTCATGGACCGCATGGGCCAGGACCCGGAGGTGCTCGCCCACGCCAAGGACTACTACTTCATCATCGTGGCCGGATTCATCCCGATGATCGCCTTCTTCAACGTCCGCTTCTTCTCCGAGGGCATCGGCAACACCCGCAACGAGATGTGGATCACCATAGGCACCAATCTGATCAACATCTTCCTCAACTGGGTACTCATCTACGGCAACCTCGGAGCGCCGAGACTCGGAGTGGCCGGCGCGGCCTGGGCCACACTCATCTCCAGAGTACTGGGAGCCATTGCCTTTCTCATCATCCTGTTCAGAGTGGAGGAATACCGTAAATTCGTCCGCCTCACCCCGCGCAGACCCATACATCTGTCGGAGATATACCGCCAGCTGAAGATGTCCATCCCGGTATCCCTGCAGAACCTGCTGGAAGTAACTGCTTTCAGTTTCGCGGCCATCATGGTGGGCTGGATGGGGAAATACGAACTGGCCGCACATCAGATTGCGCAGAACCTCAGTTCGCTGTCATTCATGATCACCACAGGCATCGGCTCGGCGGCCACCATCCGCGTATCGCACCAGTTCGGGGCCGGACGCCGCAGGGACGCGTTCCACGCCGGCGTGGCCGCAGTCCACATGGCCATGGCGATAATGGTGTTTTTCGGCATCCTGTTCATATCCCTGCACCGGCTCATACCGTATATGTACACCGATGACACCGCCGTAATCCCGATAGCGGGGAAACTGATCATCATACTGGCCCTCTACCAGATCTTCGATGCCATACAGCTGGCCAGCCGGTCCTCACTGCTGGGACTCAAGGACATCAACATACCGACCGTGTTCTCGGCCATATCCTATTACGCGATCTGCCTGCCCTGCGCCTATCTGCTCGGGTTCACCTTCGGTCTGGGTCCTGAGGGAGTCTGGATCGGGCTGCTGCTCGGTCTCGCGGCTGCGGCCCTGATGTTCTGCACCAGGTTCGTCCGTATCAGCAAAAGATATATCGCTACAGAGTAAAGTCCCTCCAGGCCTCTCCGTCCCATTCGGACGAGTAGACCTCGGGCTCCTGAGTCCTGCCGTAAAGTTCCTCCGATACGCGCTCTACATTGGCGGATATATAATCAAACAGCTCTCCGTAGGATATCCCGGGGTGGTCCTGCAGGGCCTTTAAAAGAAAATACGTAAACAGTCCGTGACGCTTCTGAGGATAGGGATAGGCCCCCTCGTCGGCTCCGGCCGCATAGAATGTCACCATCCTCTCGGCAGGCCGCAGAGTCTGAATATCCACAGCAGGAGTATAGAACACGTCAGAGCGCATACCGTCCCTGTCTATCTTGCCGTAGGATGCGTCTATTAAAAAGAGGGCGTTGTCAGCCGACGTATTGAGAAGTCTGGAATACATGGAATTCAGGCTCAGACCGCCCTGGACTCCGCCGGTCACATAGTCCACGGGCAGGAGAAACACCTCGCGGAGACCGTCATCCACAGCACATTTGCCCGAATAATAAACTATGACGCGGGTATCCACATTGAACACCCGGGCCTCCTTGTCCAGCCAGGACTCCAGCGAACGGATATCCTCCGCCCTGGCATCCGTAAGGAACCGGATATTGTTGTCGGGGATTCCCAGTCCTGCCCTGCAGTACTCGCAGAATATCTTTCCGTCATTCAACGCATAAGGAACGGACTCTCCGGAAAGGTAATGCTCATTGGCTATGACTATCGCATAGGTGTCCGTATTACGTCCTGACCCGTCTGGCAGACGGCTGTCGGTATCGGCCACAGAAGAATCCCGGACATACTTGAGTGTCTCCCGGTATATCTTGCCCGGAAGGGTAAAATCCACATCATCCAGATCATAATCCAGCAGCAGATGATGACCCGCCGCGTCATACTCCGGATTTTTCCATTCATAGACTTTCCGGCCCGGGAGAGTAAAGACCGCACCGGCTATCGCAGGCCGGTCATTGTTGATAAAATAACTGAACTGAGATCTGGCCCTCTTCCAGCCACTGCGCACGGAAGCGGTGTCCTCCGCAGGCACCATCAGGTCCAGACGGTACTCCCTGGAGCCCTCCCGCACACTCACTGCAAACGTACCGGCCAGTGAATCATAATCACCAAGAAGACACTCAGGATTCTCCAGCTGGTTGGCAGTCAGATATCCTGCTCCGAAACGCAGTTCCAGACCGTCAAGCCTGGCCATGAAAGTCTCGTCATTGACCCTGGCCTCCCAGTCCGCCACAGACTCGCCCGGCTCCAGACGCTGCCACTCGTTCATGCTGTTCATCATCTTGTCCTTGGCATAGATAGAGAAAGGTATGCCGCGGATCCAGTTCAAGGCTCTGTCCTTGGTGGCGTACCAGTTGCCGTTGCGGAACACGAAGCCGGAGGAGTCGGCCCTGGTCACAGCCGCAAAACCGTCCTGTCCGAAACTGCCGGCCACATCGTAGACACACGGTACCAGCTCCTGGCCCTCCGTATCTATATAGCCCCACTTCTGCCCGTGACGCACTGCCGCATATCCGTTGACGAACTTGCGCACCTCATCGTATTTGTACGAGACCAGAGTGTCGCCGACATGGTCTATAAAGCCCCATTTGTTACCTGACATCACGGCAGCATAGCCCTCCGAGAACTGGTCCGCAAGGTCAAACTGACAGGGTATCACTATCATGCCCGAGGTATCGATATAGCCCCACTTCAACGTAGGCGACAGAGTCCCGAAGACTCCGCCCTCACCCAGGACGTTGCCTCCGCGCGAAAGCACCGGAGCGTATCCCTCGGTAAAGCCCTTGACATCATCGAACCTGCATTCTATAACGATATTACCGAGACTGTCCGTGAAGCCGTAGCTTCCGAACCAGTCCCGGTATGGTTCCAAATCCTGTGCCCGCACCGGCATCCTTCCGGCTGCAGCCATCAACACCGTCAGGCACAGATATGCGGCAAATCTGAATTTTCTCATATACACTTGGCGAATATCCCTACAAAGATAATCGCTTTGTCCTATCGCAAAGCCCGTGCCGCAAAAAATTAAAATGATTATCCGCAAAGATTATCCTATGGCTGTCACCTTGTCCGGCTTAAGACTCTGTGACGCCAAATCCGAAGAACCAATCCGGCCAGGCAACAGCTATCACGTAATATCGGCAGTGACAGGCTTGTGGAGTTCTTCCAGGCCATCAGCCAGACTACGGCTACTACTTTACGCGGCTCAAGGTAGGAGAAGAGCCGCCGGGCAAGTTCTCCCGACTCTCCCCACGACTTTCATCCAAGTCCATTGCCATGTCCAAGACACCTATCCTGTGCCACATAATGACAACTTGCTCGCATTCAGATGCATACACAAATAGGGCCGAGGACAGGGGTGGCGGATTCCGGGCATTTTGACGGTTTTCGGGCACCCCTATCCTCCGCACCATTTTGCATTCGCCTAGTTACCAAGTACTTCTCAAAAGCGACAGAGGACAGGTCTCTGGCAGACACTGCCATCTCCACCCATGCGGCAATCCTCCCGGACCTTCCCGGGAAAGTGTGCCAATTCAGTGCGAATCCAGGGCACTTTCTCCCGGCGAATCCGCATACCCCGCTCATTCCTCTGACAGCGTTGTAGGCAGGCGGTCGAAAAGACTAGGCCGAGGGAGGCAAGTCTTTTCTCCCCGCCTGCCTCCACGCCACCCCGTCACCTGCGACACATTTCGCCGATGTATTTACGGAAAGTACGAGCATCTATTCTTAGCGCATCATGTTTATCCTCAGTAACTTATCAATACAACGAATGGATTTCGCCGCTCTGTGAAGTGTTGAAATCCATCCGTCTAAATGGTTTTGCATTGATTGCCAGATAATTACAACAAACAAGGATGCGCGTGCATACGGTTGAGTGAAGTGTGCCGAAAGATTGGACACAAAAGCAAGAGTCAAGAGTCATGAAAGCGCATACATTCTCTTTGACTGTCTTATGGGTATCTTTATGGATAATCATCAACTAAACGATATCGGGCTTCTCCCAACTCCGTGGCGGATGTCTGTTTTTGAAGTGACGGTGCGGCTATGGAAAATCATGCCCAATTCACAATGCATTACAAAAAGCACCGCACATTTGGCCGGTTTTCAAAGCCGTTAAACGTGCATTGCTCTAACACAATGCGTTGATATTCAATAATATACTTAACCACTCTGCACCGACGGTTCAAAACAAAAGCAGGTCAATAGGACAAAACGGGTTATGAAAGTCCTTGGAAGCCCGGTCTCAGGGCACTTCTCAAACGTCCAGAGTCACTTCATGTTGCGCTTCAGGCTCAGGTATGTATTCCCGAGACGGGGACGCATGTACAACGGTGTATGTCAGACTGGGGCGGTATTTACCGAAGGTGATACGGAAATGTGCGGCAATGGTAACTAGAGAAGCACCCGTAAAATGCAACATACCTAATATGTGACAGTTATGATTCTAACGAGAGATTCTAGTCAATATCTGAGGGCGCGGCAAGAACGCCATGCTTCTGGAAGCCTTTGATTATTGGCCAGTTACGGTTCAGGCCCGCTCTCGCAGTTACCATTGTGCCCGCCATTCCAGAGAAGATGCTGGCCTGACCGCTCGGAACGATACACGTTTTTGCAAGTGCTTCGGATTTGCTCCCTGCGGTCGCACATCACGAAACCGGGCCTCTGACTACCCTCACCGGGGGATTTGCTCCCTGCAGCCGCACATCCGCGCCCGCCTGGCGGCGGGCTTTGCAAAAAGGTACAAAAAAGCCGCTAGAGCAAGCTCTGCGGCCTCTTTGCACCCTTTTGCGGTGAGGGGGGGATTCGAACCCCCGGTACGGTAACCCGTACGGCAGTTTAGCAAACTGCTGGTTTAAGCCACTCACCCACCTCACCATTCAGTCTTAATGTGGGAGGCAAAAGTATAGCAATTTTCCCAATTTCCAAAATTTATTCGTTCAAAAGAGTCTTTTTCAACCGGCACAGATAATAGGGCGAAACACCTAAATAGCTGGCAATTACCTTCATTGAGACATTCTTGATGATATCCGGCCTATTCTTGATCAGTGCCAGATACCGTTCCTTGACCGTCCCGTTGATAAGGGAAACTTTCCTTTCAAGAGCATACAGCTGATGTATCGCCACCGAATACACCCAGCGGGCAAACACCGGCGACTCCTCTATCAGATTGTCGAAAAACTCCTTGGATATCCTCTTCAACAGACATTTGCTGCATGCCTGATAATAGATGAACGCAGGTTTCCCGGCAAAGTATCCGTGAAGGGACATGAACATGGTGCCGATATCCGTAAAAGCCAGCGTAACTTCTTTATTGCCGTCAAAATACCCGGCTCTCAGGATACCTTCAGCGACTATGTATATATTGGTGTCAACCTTGCCATACCCGATTACACTCTCCCTAGGGCCAACCCAGACATCTTCTGCCCCGGAAAAAATCTTATGAGCAAGATCCTCAGGAAGGATAAAACTGCCTTCCCGTGAAAAACATTCCATCACATCATTCATATCCGTTACTTTTAATTCTATACAAAAATACGGAATATTGGAGCAAGTGTTGACATTTGTCAACTTTTATTTCAAAAACATTGAACATTTTTGCATCCGACAGAATTCTTGTCATATAACCATACTATACGCTATTATGAGAAAGTCCTTATCCACAATCCTTATTGCAGCCGCCATGGCCGCTGTCGTGAGCTGCCAGAAAGAAGAGAAAGAAACCCCAGCCGCCAAGCCCGTTGTCAATATTGAGGAATGCCGTACAGTCAAGGCAGAAGGGGAGACAATAACCCTCAAGGTAACGATAACCGACCCGGTGGAGAACGGTGCCGGGCAGACCAAAGTGACTCCAGACTGCGACTGGATTGACAGTCCCGTGTTTACCGAGACCGCTTTGACATTCGATGTCCTCAAATACGAGACTGACGAAGAGAATCCCGAGAACAGGACTGCCGTCATCACCGTTGAATATCCCGACGCAGAGACTGTCAAAGTGGAAGTCACCCAGTCCGCACCAGCCATCGAAGATCCTGACGATCCTGAAACACCCGAGACTCCGGTCGTGAACGTCACTTGGGACAGCACGACTGTTGTCCCCGTTGAAGGAGGAACCTATACAGCCGCCTACTCCATAGAACACCCGGCGGAAGACGCCGCGCTTAAGGCAGTACCGGAGCAGGACTGGATTACCGTAACCGGCACACAAGACGGCATCATCGCCTTTACCGTAGCCGGGAATGACTCCGAACCGGGCAGCGGACCCAGACACGGCACTATATCGCTAAGCTATCCGGGAGCAGATGATATCACGCCGATAACATTCATTCAGGAAGCAGAGGAAGAAGTAGTCGAAGAAGGACTTACCTTTACCATCGATATCACGTCCGTGTCCTCTGACGGCGTATATTTCAACATCACAGTATCAGATGAGGAAGCCACATATTACAGAGCTGTAATGGAAAAAACCGAATTTGATGCTTTCGGAAGCGACATGGCACTGATTGAAGAAAACATTGAATATTTCCTTTCGGAAGACTGGCTCGGTAATCCCGGCAGCATTGAGGATTATATCTACACCGGTTCGGAGCAGGATTGTTATGAATACCTGTACAACGCCGATACCGACTACTATATATACGCATACGGCCTGAACACGGACGGCACTGTCACCTCCAACGGTATAACCAAAGTGCCTTTCCATTCCGCAGCCCGGCCGGAACTCACTGTCGAATGGGACAACAACACTGTCATACCGATGGAGGGCGGTTCATATGAAGTACCTTTCGTCTTAAAGAACCCCATTGAAGGCCAAGAACTGAGCGCCAGTGCCGGATACAATTGCTCTGACTGGGTGACCGACGTAAGTGTAGACAGTGAGAACTGCGTTATCAGGTTCACAGTGCTCTCCAGTTCTGATGTCACCCCCGGCTATGAGGAGAACCGAAGCGGATTTGTAAATTTATACTACTACAATCTGGCAAGCACTCCTACTATCCTGTTCAAGCAGGAACTGCCCACATATTAATAATTAACGAACAACTTACAAGACATGAAAAAAATATTTGCATTAATTCCTTTTGCAGCATTTGCACTGCTCGCAGGCTGCACCCCCGAGAATACGGAGACTGTGAAGGAATCTCCTGTGATACAGACTCAGGAGACTGTAACCGCTGAGGCCGCCGGAGGGGACATAACCATCAACTACTCCATTGCAAACCCTGTAGAAGGCCAGCAGCTGACTGCTGCAGCAGAGGACTGCGGCTGGCTCAGCATAAAGGAGACCACCGAAGCCTCCGTCATAGCCAATGTCGCCGCCAATGAAACGGAGGACAGCCGCAGCGCGGAAATCACCCTGTCCTATGCCGGAGCGGAGCATGTCACGGTGACAGTGACTCAGAACGGCACTACCCCGGACAATCCCGATGATGAAGACGATGACTTCATCCAGGACACCGGGCTTTCATTCCAGATCGAGATAGTCAGCACCAGCTCCAGGTCAGTGACAGTCAACTGCATCCCGTCCGACCTTGAGGCCACCTACATCGCCATGGCCTCCGATTATGATGATTACTACGCTCTGGAGGAAAACAGCAGAGAATTCTTTGAGCAGGACATCAATTACTTCATCGAATGGGGCATGACCTTCGGGGAAGAAGGCATCACAGAAGAGGAGTGCATCGCCATGTTCACCAGAACGGGAGCCATGGAGAACTACGAGATTACCCTTGACAAACCCATGTCCAAATATGTGTTCTACGCTTACGGGCTCAACCACGACGGCACTGTCACCTCCAAGGTATTCAAGCAGGAATTCACCACCACTGAGCCTGAGCAGCAGGAATGTACGTTTGATTTCATGGTCCGTCCCACGCTTGAGGGGATGAGGATCAATGTAATCCCAAGCAGCATATATGTCCAGTACTACTGGAATGTAATGCCCAAGTCTGAGTTTGACGCTTACGGAGAGGATGCCGCCGACAGAATCGCGGAAGAGCTGCTGGAAGAGTCACAGTCCTCAGGGACCGGTATGGGCCAGGTTCTCTACTACCACAACCAGTCAGGCTCCTTCAATGAGCTCAACGACGGAGAAGAATACGTAGTTTTCGCCTTTGGATGCGATGTATCAGGAGTCGTCACCACTCCGCTCATGAAAGAAGAGTTTACCGCTCAGAGGCTTGAAAAAGTCAACTGCACTTTCACCATTGTACCGAAAGACGTCATGGCAACTACCTTCTCAGCCGAAATTATACCCTCGGACCCCGACCTGAAATGGTTTGCATACACCCTCCCCTACGAGATTATCGAGGCATATCCGACTCTTGAGGAGATGACAGAGGATGTTCTGGACATACTGGCTTCTTCCGGCGTTGACTGGATGAGCGAACTTGTACACACCGGCACACAGACACTGTCCAATTATGATATGATGGGCGATGCCGCTACTCCTGAGACCCGACAGTTCATCGGCGTTCTGGCTATCAGCGAATACGGTACCAGAATCTCCGATCTCACCACAAGCTCCCTGGTAACCAATGCAGACGATGGCTCTGATGATGTGAACATCGATGTCAACATCGAGATCCTTAACAAAAGTGCATCTAATGCATCGGTCAAATTCACACCTTGTCCCGATGAATATTACGTGTACGGAGTCCTCGAGACTTCATTCTTCGACGGATATGACACAGACGACGTTAAAATCGCATCCGTGCTCTCATACTATGTCATCAACGATATGCTGAATACAAGGATAACTTTCGATGAACTGATATACAATCCTGATGGACTGACCAAAGGGACAGAATATACAGCTTTCGCTTTCGGATACACCGATATTGTCGGTAAGACCTTCTTTTCCGAGACATTTGTCGCCGAATGACCAATACAATAACGTTCCAAGAAACTCACATACTGTAAAACATTAATACCTCAAACAAATGCAGTGTGAGCGCAACAGGACTGTCGTTGAAGTAAAGGGATGGTCGGAAAGAGTGACCAGGGATGCCGGGATACTCTCGCTGGGCTCATGTTTTTCGATGGAGATAGGGAACAAGCTTGCGGAAGAGGGCTACGGGATATGCTCCAATCCGTTCGGTGTGCTCTATAACCCGGCGTCCATAGCCAATTCGAT